>JAMCYG010000006.1 GCA_023473425.1 Candidatus Martarchaeota archaeon | reverse complement strand
GCTGAAGTCTTTCTCTGCCTTTGCGACCGCTCTGAACGCGCCTATAGATATGCTATGATCGCCTCCCAACAGTAGCGGTATCTTAGAATCATTGAGTAGTATGCTGACCTCCTTTTCTATTCTGTTGACCATGCCCTCAGCCGAGTTGACATCGGGCTCTAGTTCATCTAGCGTATATATTCCAATCTCGCTTATATCTGTGCCAAGCTCCTCGCTGTACAATTCGATGTTCCTGCTCGCCTGTATAATTGCATGCGGCCCTTCCCTTGCGCCTGCCTTGTAGGAAGCCGTTGAGTCATAAGGAACCGGAAGCACCACTACCTTCGCAGACACATAGTCCTGGCTCTCTAGGCCAAAAAGATTGTATGGCGGCATGGAATGAAGAAGTCTCATTGCATCGCTACTATTTCTAAATGAAAATATAAAAAGGCAGACTGCGCGCCATCAGAAGCCCAGTTTTTCATTGACGAGAATTATGGTTATCCTATGCGGTATGGGCTCCTTCTCCAGTATTACCCATTTGGACAGTGAGCTGCCTACTCCGTAAGCCTCCCTTGCTCTCTGGTCCTCCAGTGGGAATGCATACTCCCTCACCCTTTTCATGGCCTCCTCGATACTACCTGCTATCTTCTGTGCCCCTATGATAAAGACGAGCCGCTTGGCGTCATACGGATATGCTGAAACGCGCGAGCCGCTGGCATCGCACGATACCAGCGCACCGTCCTTTGACACAGCGTTCACGCTTGCAATGAAGAAATCTGCATCAATATTAGCTTCTTTCCTCATCTGCATTCTTTTGGCTTGGTCTGGCTCCTCGAAGATAGCCTTATGCATGTCTTTCCAGGCACCTGCGTCAAGGAGCTCGTTGAATCCTATCTCTCTAAGAGTAGTGGAGGAGCCAGTAATGACGCTTGAGCCTTCCGGCACTATCTCTTTCAGCTTTTCGAGCGCATCATGCTTATTCTCCGCCCTGATGACATCAAAACCCCTCTCTCTCATCGAATCTGCAACGGCGTCTAATACGCTCTTTTCGGGTATGCTTGCATATCTGTTCTCATCTAGATTCATACTATATCTACCTTTGTTTAAATGATGGAAAGAGTTTGCACCAACCAATAAGAAGGTTATTGGTCATCTGAAGTAATGCTGTAAAAGTTCTGCTTTACCTCTTTCTCACGATGTTCTTCTCTATTTCAAGCAGGAGGTCGAGTATAAGCCCGGATATCACTGATAGAAATCCGACAGTTATGAGCATGAAGGCTATTAGTGCTCTTCCAATCTCGTTGAGTGTGCCTGTCTGCAAGTAATTCGAGAATACAAATGCGCCAAGCACCAGGCCCATGATTATCAAAACTAAACCTATGCTGCCGAACAAGAGAAGTGGGCTATAGTCCCTCGCGTATCTTACTGCATGGTATGCTATTGTAACACCATAGAAAGGCTTGGCCTTGCTTATCTTTGATTTCGAGCCGCTGCGCGGCTTATAACTTATAGGTATGCTTCTTATTTTAAATCCTCTTCTTACCAGCTCTATTTCAAAAAAAGGCGTCCCTGCCCTATAAGCGTCCATATATCTTATAGTGTCGAAAGCGTCTTTCCTCATTGCAAATATGCCGTTCATCACGTCGCCCATCCTGCTCCTATAAAGGATGTTGAACATGCTTTTTAGGAACCAGTTGCCGAAGCGTATCGTTGGGGTCATTGCATCCTTCGGGAGTCTCTCCAGCCTACTTCCTGCAATGAAAGCGAACTCTTCGTCGTTTTTCAGCTCGTTTACCACCCTTTTTAGGTCCTCAACGGCATAGGTGCCATCAGGATCTATGCTTGCTATGATATCCCCATTAGCCATGCGGAACCCTTCCATAAGCGCATTCTCATATCCCTTAGTCTTTTGAATCACTACTTTCGCACCTGTTTCCTCCAATGGTCTCCTCATTTCGGGCGTGCTTTTGTCAATAACTATTACTTCTGTATCCCTGCCGAGAACCGAGTATACTTGCCTTATTATGGATGGCGCATGCTCCTCGTTCATCGTTGGAAGTATGACGCTAAGATTCTTCATAGCAATCAACAGTTCAAGATAGTATGATATTGTGAAAAACCTTTAATAAGAGAGCCTATGGGGCACTATGCCTTTGCGGCCACCAGTGTTAGCTCCATACGATTATAGTGTAGTTTTTTCAACATTATCCCGCTGTAACTTCCTGCCAGCGCCCTCTTTACATCTTCGATATGCCCTTGAATATTTGCATCGAATAGCTTTATGGTCATGACAAGTGTCGCACCAGCTTTCAGCGTGCTCTTGAGCCTTACTGCCATCTCGGCATTCTTCTCCGGCGCCATATTCGAATCTATTACGAGCGCATCTGCATCCTTCAGCTGCAGCAGGTATTCGTCGAAATTCTTTGTTGGAGAGCCAATATTGGCTTTTAGGTGCACAACGTCATACTCGTTCAGGTAATTGACCAATGGTAACATATCCTCGTTGAACTCTACCGTCTCTATACCCTTCCTACCCTGGTACGAGCCAAGGCTGTCATCTCCTTTCCCATATATAATCAAAGTCTTCCTTGCAAAGGTGTTATCATAATCCAGCAGGGCGCTGTCAACAGCAACCACTTTGCACATCATTCCAGATAGTGCAGCAGTCCATCCGCCCGGCGCAGCGCCTATATCTATTGCAACACGCCATTTAAAAACGTCTATATCAAAGAAGTTGACAGCTTCCTTAAACTTTAGCTCTGCTCTATTCAGTTCGTCATTTGGACCGGCATTCGCTATCCTGAAAGGATCGATTGGTCCGGGATACTCAATTACACCAGAATAACCTATGGCCGTCTTATCAGCTGATATTATAAGATATATGTACATATCTGGAGCCGTGAGACTAGGGCGAAAGCCCCCATCTTCTACTGCCATGCCTACCTCTACCTCCACACTCTTGGCATTCATCCCAAGGTTTGCCTCTACAATCTTCGCTTCCAGCATGAATGTGGGGTTCAGCTTCCCATCAAGTAGGCCTTTTATGCTCTCAACTATTCTATCCTTGTCATAAGGCGAGTCTATTACCATCCATTCGTGAAATACTATGTATGAAAATGTGAGAGCTTTGCTTACTTTGTTTATTTGAGAGGCTCCCATTTTGCTCGACTTGACGCTCATTACTGCTATGGTGCTGTCACTGCATACCACTATGTGGGAAAGGTCGTCAAAAGAGGAATGCAGCTCAGCAACTGCACTATCGAGCATACGTCTGTCGGCCACAACAAGAAACCTGTTAGCTGAATTACTGCTATCCATCTCACACACTGTTTTTAATATGCCCTAATATAATTATCAATATAATAGTGAATATTAAAAAGTGCATATTATGGAATGCTTCATAGCTGCTGTGCCTAACGATCCCGATCTTGCCGGGTTTCTCGGGAAGAAGGGGAGCGAGAATGGCGTGACCTTTTACAATAGGAAAGTTGATGACAGGTTCATCACAGTACTCGCCCCAACTAACTTCGAGGAAAAGTTCTATGGGGCGGCAACTGGATTACTACTCGCAGACGTCGCACTTATCAGTACTGCTAGAATAGATAAGGTGTTTGGTGAATCTCTTGTGGCATGCGGGCTCCTCGGTATAAAAACACTGCTCACTGATGACAACGATGCAACTGACATTGTTAGAGGTGCAGGCGTCCCAGCAAGCATCGTTTCAAAGGACAAACTGCTTGACGAGATACTTAAAGTGAAAAGGGAGAAAAACTCCGGAAGCTTCAAGTCAATAGAGGTCGATAAGGCTTTTCCGGTAAAGGGGATCGGAGATATAGTCCTTGGCATGGTAACCAGCGGCACGATAAGGAAGCACGACTCGCTTATTCATACAAGCGGCAAGAAGGTAGAGATAAGGTCAATACAGGTGCAGGACAACGACATGGAGGAGGTACCTACTGGCGCAAGAATCGGCATAGCTGTAAAAGGCGCAGAATATTCTGAGATTGACAAAGGCACTTTCATATCCTCAGAGCGTATTGAAGCAAGGAAAGAGGCACATGCCAAAATAACATTCAGTAACTTTTATGATGCATCAACAGGTAGTTTCGAGGCGGTTCTAGTTTCAGGGTTCTCAAAATCAAATGTCAGTGCTGTAAAAGAAGGAGATTCATGGAAACTGATTCTTGCAAAGGCGATACCATTCAGAAAAGATTCTAGGTTCATGCTATTTAGGGAGACTCAACCAAGAATATTTGGAGTCGGCACCTTCCAATAACGCATAATAAGTGCCATAGTG
>JAMCYG010000018.1 GCA_023473425.1 Candidatus Martarchaeota archaeon | reverse complement strand
TCTCTTTTATCCTTCTGCCATTACTGACCACGAAGCTGTTCCCATTGCTCTTCTTCGCTATATAATAAATGTGCTTCAGGTAGAAGGTCAGGGCCTCGCTGTTGCCTTTTCTTATCTCTCTCTTGTAGGACTCGCAAGCCAGGCATGTGTGTATCTTCCTGCCGTTGTCTGTGAAGAGGCTTATTATCGTCTTTTCCTTGATCTTTGGCATGGCCGCACCTACAATATTACGCTAATTATGCAGTTTAAAATATATAAACCTTGAAAAATGGCCCCGCTGCCAGAAACAACTATATCATGAATCTCTGCTACGTTTATAAATCTATAGAGCTTAATATTACTGAATTTCTTATTCGGTGAAATTGTATGGTAGTTACAGCAGATCCTTTGTATGCGGTGGCAGCATCCATCGCCATAGCAGGAGGCCTAATAGGCACGGGAATGGCACAGCAGGGAATAGGTGCGGCAGGAATGGGAATAATAGCTGAAAAGCCTGAGAAGTTCGGGCAGGTGCTGTTCTTCTTCGTCATACCTGAAACTCTCTGGATCATAGGTTTCGTGCTTGGGCTCATACTGCTATTGCAGATACTTTGACCTGCGTTAGGGGTGCCCGTAGATGGGACTTGAAGAGATAATCGAAGAGATCGAGGCAGAAGCCAGCAGGAAGATATCCGAACTGAGGCATAAGTCAAAGGATGAGGAGTCGCGGATTATTGCTGCGGCCAAAAGCGAGGCAGGTAAGATATCCGACGAGGCCAATGGCAAGGCCGCTGATGAAGCAAGGAGCATTATTTCCAGAGAGATATCTAAGGCCGAGATGGAGGCAAAAGGGCTGTACAACAAGGCTGTCAATGACTCGCTGGAGGATGCGCTTGAGCAGATACGTGGGTCGTTCGGCGAATACAGGAACAGCAAGGAATACCCACAGCTTCTGGAAAAGCTTGTCAAGCTTGCAGCCATGAGCCTGGGAGATGACTGCAGGATACTGGTCAACAGCGCAGATAGGAAGCTGCTGCCTTCAAGGGGAAAGCTCAAGGTAGAAGCGGACGACTCGAAGGTGCCCAACGGCATAATTGCGTATTCCGGCGATGGCAGGAAGTTCGTAGACTATACCCTGCGTAACATACTGGAGGACAGCAAAGATGCAGTCGCCGCAGAACTGCTCAAGAGCATAAAAAGCCCTGAAGGTCGCAGCCAAGCCGGGAGAGCGAAGGCGAAGTCTGCAGAAGATTAAGGCTGTATTAGGATTAGATTAAGGTTTGTATAGGGGCTGGGATGGATCTTACATATTTCGGCGCATACGGCAGGCTAAGAGCGAACAGGAGCAGCTTCCTCAGCCCTGACTATGTGGATCAGCTGGCCCAGAAGGACAGTTCGGAGTTCCTAAAGAGCCTAAGCGACACACCATATAGGCAGCAAATTGACAGACTCTCAAGTATATACAAGATGCCAGAGCTTGTCGAAGTGGTTATAAACGCGCATATGGTCGACATGATAAAGAAAGCCTCGTTTGCTATGCCCCCTATTGCTGCCAATTTTGTAAAGGCATACGTGAGCAGGTGGGACATAGAGAATATTAAGCTGATACTCTCATCCAAGGTGCTTGGCTATGGTGTGGAATACACAGACACATTCCTAACGGTAAGCAGGGGCACGCCAGTGGGAATATTCAGTGGCATGATTGGAAGCGAGGACTACTCTAAGATAATAGAGCAGCGCGACATAGAGGGTGTTGTCAATTCCCTGGTAAGGTACGGGTATGGCGCAATACTGATGAAGTTCATGGACGACGCACGAAGGTCGAACAATGTCTCTGCAATGATAGTCGCGCTTGACATATACTATTTTGAAAGGCTCACAGAGTCGCTCAAGTTCTACAATGGCGATGAGGGGCCGATGGCGGAATACATATCGCAGCTCATAGACATAAAGAACATAATGAGTGTGCTGAAGGGGGGAGCGGGCGGATCAAAGCAGCAGGCAGATGTTAAGGATTATCTAATAGCAGGCGGGAGGCTGCCGGTCGCAAGGCTGACTGAGATGCAGTCGAAGGACCCAGAAGCGCTCAAACAGCTGATGCCGTTCAAGATAGACCCAGCAATCGACACATTCAAGACGGACGGTTTCCTGTCGCATATCGAGACTGCCCTGAAGGTGGAACTCGACAAAAAGTACCTGAAGGTGTTTGATTCCCTCCCAGGATCAATCGAATCTATTTTGGGTTTCATAATAAGGAGCGAGATTGAGCGCGATGAGCTCAGGTCGATATGGCTGAGCAAGCACTATGCAGTGAGCAAAGAGCGCGCTGAGTCCCTAAGGACCCTGCGCAAGGTGTTGTTATGAAGTTCGACAAAGTGGCTGTGGTGGCCGAAAGGGAGCTCGCCCTAGGGTTCAAGCTGATAGGCGTAAAAGATGTATTCATAGCCGCGCCGCAGGACGAGCCGCACATCGTATCTGAGCTAATGGATGCGAAGACGCACAGCCTTATCATGGTCTCGGAGAGCGCAAAGAAATATATGAGCTCCGAGGCCCTCAGGTCTATAGAAAGGAGCTTGTATCCTTTGGTTGTATTCATTCCTCTTCCAGGTGTGGAAGATAGCAGGGAGTCTGTCGAGGCTCTGGCTAAAAGGGTGCTAGGAGTCGACATAAAAGGGTTGAAAAAATGAGCGGGATAATTTACAGGATATCGGGAAGCGTAGTGACGGCTAACGGGGTCGAGAACGCAAACATGTACAACGTCGTAAGAGTTGGATCTGCAGGGCTGATCGGGGAGATAATAAAGCTCAATGGCGACAGCGCAATAGTACAGGTCTATGAAGATACGACAGGGCTCAGGCCCGGGGAACCGGTTGAGAACACGAACACACAGCTGTCTGTGTTGCTGGGCCCTGGCTTGATTGGATCCATTTTTGATGGAATACAGAGGCCTCTTGACAAGATAAAGGCCCAGAGCGGAGATTTCATAACTAAAGGGGTCAATGTAGAGCCGCTAGATACCAAGAGGAAGTGGCATTTCTCGCCGAAGGCGAAGAAGGGCGACAGGGTAATGGCAGGAGGCATAATCGGCGAAGTTGATGAGACGAGCCTGATAAACCATAAGGTGATGGTCCCAGTAGGCATCAATGGTGTGGTCGAAAATATCTACACTGATGACCTAACAATAAACGACACAGTTGCAGAGATAAAGAAAGCCGACGGCAGCATCGTTGAGGTAAAGCTTTCGCAGAGGTGGCCGGTGAGAAGCCCGAGGCCTGTAAAGAGCAAGCTGCCCCCGGAGATACCTCTAATAACAGGTCAGCGAGTTATAGATACGCTATTTCCTGTAGCCAAGGGCGGAACTGCGGCAGTTCCCGGGCCGTTCGGGAGCGGGAAAACTGTCATACAGCACCAACTTTCGAAATGGAGCGACAGCGAGATAGTAGTATATGTCGGTTGCGGAGAGCGCGGCAACGAGATGACTGAGATACTCTCGACCTTCCCAGAGCTGCAGGACCCGAAGAGCGGCAAGCCTCTCATGGATCGAACAGTGCTGATAGCCAACACATCCAACATGCCGGTAGCCGCGAGGGAAGCAAGCATATACACTGGAATAACAATTGCAGAGTTCTACAGAGACATGGGCTATAGCGTGGCGCTCATGGCTGACAGCACTTCAAGATGGGCCGAGGCCCTTAGGGAGATATCCGGAAGATTGGAGGAGATGCCTGGCGAGGAAGGATATCCTGCTTATCTTGGAAGGAGGGTTGCGGAGTTCTACGAGCGCGCAGGCAGGGTTGAAGTCCTAAGCGGTAAGATAGGATCGGTCACTGCCATAGGCGCTGTCTCGCCTCCTGGGGGGGACACGTCAGAGCCTGTGTCGCAGAACACGCTGAGGGTCACAAGAGTATTCTGGGCGCTAGATGCCTCGCTTGCAAATGCAAGGCATTTCCCTTCGATAAATTGGCTTAACAGTTACTCGTTGTATGGCGACGAGCTGAGCAAGTGGTATCAGGAAAACGTAGGCAAAGATTGGCCGTCAATACAAAAGGCAGTTATGGCCATACTGCAGAAGGAAGCTGAGATAAACGACGTAGTGCAGCTGGTCGGATACGACGCGCTACCAGAGAATGAAAAGATGACCCTGGACATAGCTAAGGTAATAAGGGAAGACTATCTGCAGCAGAGCGCATTCGATGATGTAGACACCTACACCTCGATGAAGAAGCAGTATATGATGCTCAAGGCGGTGATGCAGCTGAGCGAAGCCGAAGCTTCTGCAGTGCAGCGCGGGGTATTGGTCAGCGATATGCAGGAGATAGAGGCGAAGCAGAAGATTGCCAGGATGAAGTATGTGAAGGAGGCCGACATTGAGAAATACTACAAAGATATCGAGGGCGCTATATCGAAGATAGGTTCGATGAAGGTGCGCAGTGAATGAGGTGAGCCCATGAGCGACATATATTACAAATCAGTAAAGCAGATAACGAATGTGCTGCTGTTCGTAGACGGTGTAAAGGATGCAGCATATAACGAGATGGTCGACATAGTTTTGGATGATGGTCGTACGATAACCGGCCAGGTGCTTGATACAAGGGATGGTCTTGCAATAATTCAGTCTTTCGGCGAGACCACAGGCACAAACACCAGCACCACCAGCGTTAAGCTGAGAGGCGAGACTGCTAAGATAGCCGTCAGCAGAGAGATGCTCGGAAGGATATTCAACGGTATAGGTAAGCCCAGGGATGGTGGCAATCCAATATACAGCGACAAGATGCTGGACATAACGGGTTCGGCCATAAATCCTTATTCAAGGGAAGAGCCATCAGAGTTCATACAGACGGGGATATCAAGCATAGACGCAATGAACACACTAGTGCGCGGCCAGAAGCTGCCCATATTCTCTGCATCAGGCATGCCGCACAACAAGATTGCAGCCCAGATAGCCAGGCAGGCTAAGATACTCGGGGAATCGGAGGAGTTTGCGGTCGTCTTCGGCGGAATAGGAATAAATAGTGAAGAAGCGAACTTCTTCAGGAGGGAGTTCGAAAGTACAGGCGCGCTTTCTAGGGCTGTCATGTTCCTAAACCTCTCTTCAGAACCATCCATGGAGAGAATAATACTGCCGAGGCTTGCGCTTACCACTGCGGAATATCTTGCATATGAGGAAGATATGCATGTCCTCGTAATTCTTACAGACATGACCAACTACTGCGAAGCTCTTAGGGAAATATCAGCTGCAAGGGAGGAAGTGCCTGGGAGAAGAGGGTATCCTGGATATATGTACACTGACTTATCCTCGATATACGAGCGCGCAGGCAAGATAAAGGGCAGGAAGGGTTCAATAACGCAGATACCTATACTAACAATGCCCGGGGATGACATAACACATCCTATACCTGACCTCACTGGTTACATAACCGAGGGACAAATGGTGGTAAGCCGCGAACTGTATAGGCGCGGAGTCTATCCGAACATAGATGTACTGCTATCTCTCTCGAGACTTATGAACCAAGGGATAGGGAAAGGAAGGACAAGAGAGGATCATCGCGGCGTAGCAGATCAGCTTTTCGCTTCATACGCTAGGGGCAAGGAACTCAGGAACCTTATAGAGATCGTCGGCGAGGAGGCGCTGAGTGACAACGATAGGAAATACCTGCACTTTGCAGATACCTACGAATCCAAGTTCCTCAATCAGGACTACTATGAAGACAGGAGCATAGAGACAACGCTTGCCCTTGGATGGGAGCTGCTTTCAGATCTGCCGAAGGTGGAGATGAAGAGGCTCAAGGACGAGTACATACAAAAATACGGAAAGTGGGGCTCCGGTTCTTCTGCTATCGAGCCGAAAGATGCGAAGTCAGGGAAAGCGGAGAAGAAGGAAAAGCAGGGCAATACTGAGAAGAAGTGAGGCGCTGAAAGATGCCAGCACAGACAAACATAAGGACAACAAGGCTTGAGATGATACGCACAAAGGCGAGGATAAAAACTGCCTCGAAGGGTCTTGAGCTGCTTAAGATGAAGAGGGCTAGCCTAGTACTTGAGTTCTTCAGCTTGGCAGAACAAATAGAATCGCTTATGACCGGCATGAAGGATTCGGTCAAAAGGGCAATGGACAGCACGGTAATGGCAGAGTTCAGCGTCGGCAGGATAAATCTTGAGAGGATAGCGGCCGAGCAGGCTGAAATAATAATGGGAGTCGATGCAAAGAACGTGATGGGCGTGAAGATGCCCAGGCTTGAGGTGCAGACTAACTCTTCGAAAAACTCTGGTGGGCGCATATATGACATAATATCTCTGCCAACTTCGATAGATGACGCAAAGCACAGCTATGCCACTCTGTTCAAGCTGATGATAGATGTAGCCGAGAGGGAGAACTCGCTGCGCATGCTGCTATACGAGATAGAAAAACTTAACAGGAGGGCGAACGCAATAGAGAATGTTGTTGTGCCTTCACTGGCATACAAGGTCGGGTACATAAGGCAGAGGTTGGAGGACTTAGAGAGAGACCAGATAGTCTCTATAAAGTTCATGAAAAGGAAGATGCTGAATGCAGAATAATAACGCGGAGGCTAGGCTGAGCGCGTTCAGGCGCATCACTATGCTGTCAATAGCAGTCAAGATAGCCGCAGCCGCCGCAGCAGTTGTCATATTCATTATTGTATACGGGTTGTACTCATGAGCAGCAAGAAGAAATCTGGAGGCAAAGGGGCTGAGGACGGTGCTGGATTAGCGGCGAATGCAGCCGCAGGTGCCGGCAGGAGTGATGTGCTGTTTTCCATAAAAGACAAAGAAGTAGAAACTTCAAGGAGGCTCGAGGAGGAACAGGCAGTCATGGAGAAGAGCATAGAAGATGCGAAAAAGAGAGCCGAAGAGATTGTTGATGAGGCGAAGAAGGCTGCAGAATCCCTGCTCGATAAATCCGCAAAAAGGGCAAACGCTGAAGCCGCAGCAAAGAGCAAGGCAGTGCTGAGTGAAGCAAAACGCAATGCTGCTGATGTCAAGAAGGTAAGCAAGGATAAGGCCCTATCTGTTTTCGCAGAGGTCATCAGGAAAAAGTTCGATATAGGTGCAAAGAATGTTTAAGCCAGCTCGCATGTCTAGAGTAAGGCTCGTTGTCGGGCAGGGCCACGCCGATGAGGTGCTATCTGCACTGCAGGATGTTGGAGTCATGCAGGTCGAGCAGCTTCCGCAGGAGTTCGCTGCCATACTCAGCAGCAACATCGCCAAGGACAAGACTGAAATATCAGACCTTGCGCAGAGGTTCAGGTCGCTTGAGGGCCTCCTAGAGCCGCAGGGCCACGGTCAGCGCATGTCGTTCAACAATCTTGAAGAACTTGAGAGGAGGGCACGCGAAATAGACATAGATGACAGAGCCGCAGAAATATTCAAAAAGGGAGAGGCGCTCAGGGCAAATATATCTTACAACGAGGTCCTACTAAAGGTTTTGTCGAAGCTTTCCACTTTTGAAAGAGACCTAAATATACTGTCTACGAAAACTGTAGCCTCTTATGTAATATATGGGCCGCAGCTCAGGCAGTTCAAGAGAGAACTTGCGGAGAGGGGCAGCGCGTTCAGCGTAATAAGCATACAGGATTCTATCATAGTGAGCATAAGGAGGACTGACTACAAGGCGTTCAGCATCATGGCTGCTCCTTTCAAGGTGTACATGGAAGCAATACCTGAAATGGAAGGCTCGGCGGGAGAGAACATCCGATCCATCAAGGCAAGCATAGAGCGCGACCAAAAGGAGCTGCTCGAGCTTGGAGCAAAGAAGAAGGAACTGTCGAGAAAGTACTTCCATAGGGTGAGCGCGATAAGAGAGCAGCTCGACAGGGAGCTGGAAAGAGTAGAGACCCTTTCCAAGCTCGGCGCGACCGACTCGACAGTCGCGATGGAGGGCTGGATACCAGAAGAAAACCTCCCTGCTCTGGAGTCGCTGATATCCAAGATAACAGGCAAGGTGTATGTGATGGAAAGGGGGGTTCCGACTAAAGAGGTGCCTCCTACGAAGATGGAGAATCCGGTCACAACGCGCCTCTATGAATTCTTCATAAGATTCTACTCCGTGCCGAAGAGCAATGAGATAGATCCAACTATCATGTTCGCCTTAATATTCCCAATATTCTTCGGTTTTATGATAGGGGATGCAGGCTATGGCCTGGTGATGCTTCTCGGCGCGCTATGGCTCATACGCAGGATAGAGAATCCTCCGAGGAAGAGCCACTTGCCACGCAAGCTTACCTCATTTGTGAAGACGATAATAAGTCCGAATGGCATGAGGGTGGTCGCGAAGTCAATCATACCCGGGTCAATTATAGCTATAGCTCTCGGCCTGCTTTTCAACGAATTTTTCGGGTTCCAGTTACCTTATACGGCGCCATTCGACGTAGTGAAGAACGTCGGCACGCTCTTGGTCATATCCGGTTGGATAGGCGTATTCATGGTGTGCTTCGGGTTTGTGCTCGGCATACTTAACAACGCCGCAATAGGCAACAAAAAGCACGCTATAGCCAAGGCCGGCTGGCTGTTCGCAGCCATAGGGTTTGTGATATTCGGGCTCAATGTCCTCCACAAAGCAGATCTCGGCCCTGCAAACATCATGGCGCTGGCATCATACGTGCTTCTCGGCGCCGGGATAGTGCTTGTGCTGATTGAAGAGGGCGCGCAGAGCCTGATGGAGTTGCCTTCGCTGATAAGCCACATACTCTCCTACACCAGGCTTGTCGGCATACTGCTGGCATCGGTAATACTCGCGGAGGTCATAGACCTGATATTCCTGGCGGGGATTCATCATTCTATCCTTCTTGGCATCGTGGGCGTCCTGATACTCGTCTTGGGCCAGATGTTCAACATCGTGATCGCCCTTTTCGAGCCTGGCATACAAGGCGCCAGGCTGATATATGTGGAGTTCTTCTCCAAGTTCTACAGCGGCAATGGAAAGGAATTCAGGCCTTTCGTCTACAAGAGGCAGAGGACCGAACCAAAGTTTAAGCTGTAAAAATTATACATACTTCGGGTCCATCACGTGCTGCTGGTTCTGCTCGTCGTAAGTGTAGACCTTCCCCTTCTCTTCATTCTTTACCCTGGCGTGGCTGCCATCGCAGAAAGGTTTATCCTTTGAGAGCCCGCATGCGCAGAGATGAATCTCAAATTTCAACAGTTTTTCATCGCTTGTCAGGTTCTTAAAACCCGGGCGCTCCTCCAACTTCACCACATATGGATGATCCCTATCATGCAGTACTACTCTTGTCATTTCAAACACACATGTGAATGTACTGCGAAATATTTTAATGTGAACTGCCTGGCTGTTTATTCGAAGCCAAATAATGCACGTAACAGCCCTACGCTCCACGGAAGTAATTTTCCGACGGTAATAAAACATTTTTAGTGCAACTAAATGGGAAAACCCATTTAAGCTTTTTCGTTTAAAGGTATTCTGTTAATTGCACGGGAAGAAGTTCGCACACTGAACCGTCTCCTAGTGCAAAGTGAGGAGGAGAAATGGCTAGCATTCGAAAAATAACGCTTGAGAGGCAGGTCCCTAAAATTATAGGGATGCACGTTTACGGAAACATGTCAGGAATCGATGAGAAGCTGCTCACCGACATGGACTTCCTCCTGCTTAAAGTGAAAGAGTCTGCGAAGGCAGGCAACCTTCATATAATAGAAATCCTCACCAAAAAATTCAAGCTCCACGGCGCCGAAGCCGGTGTGTCTATAATTGCTCTGCTGGAAGAAAGCCACATCTCGCTGCATACCTGGCCTGAAGGCAACTATGCCACACTCGATGTCTACTCATGTGGCGCAGCTAGCAATCCTGATGCGGCTTTCAAATACATAGTCGCCGCACTGAAGCCGACTTCAGTAAAGATATCGCGGGCTTCAAGGAGCAACTGCTGATTTTACCCTTTTTTGGGTGCAATTTCCGCATTCCGAGCATTGCCACTCAGAAATAAAGGCTTAAAAGCATTATGTGAGATGCTTAAATATCTGGAATGTAATAGAATACTGTGTGGTGGAATGGCGAAGCACATACTGATAATGGAATCGGATTCACCTGCACGACGCGGCAGCCATGCGAACGAGGTTTCTGAAATATACCGACAACTTAAGAGGGAAAGGGGGTACAAGGTCTGCATATTCGGAAAGGCGCCGAGGGATATACCTAAAAAGGACTGCATAGACCGGAGCGGCCTATATCGCGGCAAGTTCGATGCCATAATACTAAGTTCTCTCAAGGACGTTCTGTACGTCAAGACATACAGGCTCTTCAATAGGAAAGACAGCACAAGGTACATATATGTCGATAATAGCGGAGCGGTGTTCTCCCTCCTTGCAGAGAAGGCGAGAAAGCTGCTGCCTCTTAGTCTTGTAAGATGGAACTTATTCCTCAATCTATCTGCATGGCTCGACCATTACATAGCTACCTCGCCTGAGGAGAAGCGTCTTGCCGAGGAACACTTTGATGGGGTGGGTACTAGGGTGCATATGGCAGGCACCAGTCCCTCACAGCTTGCCGTCACGTGCAGGCAGATAATCGGCAGGGGCTAAATAAAGCGCTCAGATTATGTGCAGAAATCCAAGTATTACGAGCACTACCATTACAATTATATATACTCGTAGCAGGATGAATGCGACTCTAACAATGCCTTTTATGTGCGCCCGAGGCACTGGGATTTTCGAATAGTCCGCTATCTTCTCCCGCTTCAGGAAGTTTTCCCAGTCCTTTTCGTTCTTTATGAACTCGTAATCCTTTGCGTCAAACGCCATCATTACACCTATAACACATTCGGGAAGACTATCGAGAGGCCGTATAGGCTGCTCATCGTTACCAGCACAAGCATTATTCCTATTATGGCGGCATTCTCCCACGCCTTGTTGACATACTTGCCCATGATTCCCTTGTCATTCGCCAGTAAGAGTAGGAAAAGCAGGGCAGCAGGCATGAATATCGAGGCTACCACCTGTACGGTTATGTTAAGGAAGCCGAGAGGCACATTAGGTATTAGTACTATGCCTGCAGCAATGAGCATGCTAATCAACCCCGGCACATAGAACTTTCTGCCTTGCAAGAACGGTAGGTTTATGCTCTTCGGCCACTGGAATGCTTCGCCCACTGCCCATGACGTGCTTGCCGTAAGCGCTATTGCCGATATGAGCCCTGCGTCAATCATGCCCAAAGCAAACAGTTTCACGGGAAGCATCCCTGCCCGCGCGGATATCATATTCAGTATGTAGCCTATGTTGTATATGTCGCCTGTAACCGGCTTAGCGCCGCCGAAAACCAGTGTGCCGGTAAGCACAATTATAGAAATTGCAACTGCAGACATTATGCATGCCCCGATGAAAGTATCACGCTTTCCTGCTCCTATATCCTCCGGCACTGTCCCCTTATCAACTTCAGAGCTCTGCTGGAAGAAGAGCATCCAAGGTGCTATCGTCGTGCCAAGGTTGGCGAGGAGGACGTAGATAAATATAGGCGTTAACCCCCCATTAATGTGCCAGGTTAGGAACGTGCTCGCGACAAGCGACCAATCTGGATGAGCGAACAGCAAGAGTGGTATGAATATCATATTGAAAAGGGCTATGATGAGGCTTACTCTCTCCCACTTATGATATCTCAGTGCCAGCATTATGGTCGATACGAATGCGATCCCTATCAGTACTGACACTTCGGGCTTTATCCCGAAAATGCTCATGCCGAACGTTATCCCTATGAATTCCGTAACCAATGTGAGCGAATTTGCGATAAGCAGATCGATAAGCGAGAACGAGCCCCAGAAACTGCCATACCTGCGCCATATCATCTCCGCGTGCCCGCGCTTCGTAACAGCTGCCAGTCTCACAGTCATGCTCTGGACTAAGTACGCTACCGGTATCATTAACACTAACAGAGGTATGAAAAAACCGATTCCGAATATCGATCCCGTCTGCGCATAAGTTATGACCCCTCCTGCATCGTTGTCCGCAACCATCACAAGCACGCCTGGCCCTATCAGTGCGAGCAGGAGAAGAATTCGAGACATCGGGCTGCTCATATGCCTGAGCCTGGTTATCCTTAGCCGGTCCACGGCTCTAAGCCTTAGTTCTATGGGTAGCTCATCAAGCTTCTTCTTTAAGTCGAATGCTGCGCTCCCATTCTCAACATGGCTAATCTCGCTCAAACAACAACCTTTTATATAACATCAATAAAATTTCCCTACGCTCAAATCAGCAACTAAATTCTGCAAAAGAAGATGAAAGCCAAGCTTTAAATATAATCGACGAAAACACTTGGAAAAGTATATATATTAAAGGAGATACTATATCATCAGTGAATTTGCCTGCGACGGCAAAACACAACAGGAGTGGCAAACCAGAGCGCTTGGTGTTGCCGAGGAAATAATATTTAAATACAGGGTAGTAACATATAACCATGCAGGGATGGCGGAGCGGTCAAACGCGGCGGACTCAAGATCCGTTGGCTTAGGCCTTCGGGAGTTCAAAACCTTGAACAAATCTCCCTCCCTGCATATGCTTGTGATTACGTGGCCCGTATTCAGTAAAGAAGGTAGCAAGCAAATATTACGATAAAGGTGTTCATCATGCCGACAAAGACAAGTAAAAAGACCAGTAGCAGGCCTTCCAAGACAAAGGCCACGAGGAGCTCAGCCAGCGAGGCGGGCAAGGTTAAGATAAAGGATTCTAAGGTTCTTGACATACCTACTTATGCTCAGTCTGAAGAGTTCACCAGCGCAGCGGCATGTGCAATGATGGCTCTCAAATATGTCAATAAAAATTTCAAAATGAAGAAGGACACCGAGTTCGAGATATGGCAAGAAGCCGTACACGGCAGCGTCTGGCATGGATCAAGGTATGGTCTAGCGTACGCGCTGGCGAAGAGGGGCGTAAGGCCAAACATAATCAGCAACGCGAAGGACGAAGGCTTCGAGAAGAAGCTGGCTGTCTATGAAGGCATAAACCTAGACACGCTGACTGCCTCATTCAAGGAGATACGCGACAAGGCCAAGAACCTGAAGGTGGAGGAAAAATACGGCATCGTAACGCTGAACTCGATAAAGAAGCAGCTCAACATGGGCCGCATTCCGATAGTGCTGGTTGACATAAGTCAGATAGATCCGTACATGGAGTCAGCACCCCACTGGGTAGTGATAAAAGGGTATGACAATGACAGCGTCTACATAAACGACCCATATTCGGACAACACGATAGCACTTGAGCACGACAGCTTCAAGAATGCAATCGGCTACGAGAATGAGACGCACATGATAACTATAAGAGCCAAGAAGGGCTGAAGCCTTTCTAATTTTTATTTTTCTTACTTCCTGCTGATCCGTTTCCTTTATTATCCTGTATATGCCTAATCGCATTCTTACTTCTACAGATATCCGCGATTTTTGATGAAGGAAAAGAGCTATTGGGTGTATAGCGGGGGTAAAAGACAGGTAGAAAGCAGAGAGAGGTGGGAAACCCTAAGCATGATGTTCTTGTGCGCAGTTCGCTTATGCCTCTATGCTATAGACCTTCAGGTCCCTCTGGTCATATTCGGCGCTTCTCTGCGCTCTGCTGGCTGCAGACTTTCTGGCGAACTTTATGTAGCACGTCCTGCATAGGTAGCGCTTCTTCACTGGCGCATTGTTGGTCTCAAAGAAGCTGGACGGCATCACCATTTTCAGCTCATCCCTCCTGAGCTTCCTGCCGCACACGTTGCACGCGTCCTCTTTAAGGAATCCAAAAAGTCCTTGTCGAGGTCCGCTATCCTCCGCTATCCTCCCTCCACTTTCTATCCTCATCTCTTTCCCCCACTAATTTACTTCACCCAGAGAGTAATATTTATACCTTCCCTATCGTCAGCAATATTGGAATTTAGGGAAAAGGGGAAGTGCGGGTCTTCGAGGGGAAAATGGCAGAACCCCTTAGCATAAGAAATATATATCTTGCGGCATTGCTTACAATAGGTTGTATATTAAATGGAATAAAGCCCAAATTGCTGTATAAAAAGTATTCTTATCGAGGGAAGAGTTGGTATGCCTCATCCCTCGGTTTAGATATAACAGCTACATATTGTATGCAATTGCATTTAACATACTATCTTCGCATTGCGCTCTTGCTGATCGATGTAATACATCTTTTCATGTCTTCTATTGTACAGTCGCTCTTCACGCTCGAGTCGTGAATGTGGGTCAATGATGCCTTGAAACCGTGGGCATGAAGCCACTTCACAACTTCATGAGGGCTGACCGACCCGATTCCAAGCATCTTCGTTATCGTCGGTACATGGTAATACATAGGTATGTCCAGTTCCTCTTTCATCAGCGAAATGAGCCTCCTGTTTTCCCCATCTAAGCCGCTATCATTAGTGTTTGACAGGCTTTTATCCCTAACATTCTCGTCGAATAGCCTGCCGAGCCACATTTTTCCCGATATGATGAGGCGACTGCCGCACGCAGGGCATTCAAGCATATCTGGAAACTCGGTCATCGAAGTGCGGGTAAGCCCACAGTTCTGGCAGTAATAGGCATAGCCCAAATTCTTGATGGCTGCAGTCGCCTTCTCAGAGCCATGATACAGCTTTGTGAATACCCTCATGTAAGTTCGGTATGTAACTGATAACAGAGGCTCTATTCCAAATCCATATGCGGCGGCATGCCTCGCAATGTATCCTAGCAGTATCCTTATCCCCCCTTCATGGCATAGATGGTTGTGCATTGGAACTGCGTCATAGAGCCGGATACATGCACTTTTCTTCGAGCCGCAGAGCACGGCAGTGTCTGTTGCCGTAGCAAAAAAATATGTGCCATCCCTGCACATCCTGAGTATATCATGCACGTATGGTGTGACGCCTCCGAAAGGATCGAGGTCGATTATGTCAAAGTGCTCCTTTGAGACGTTGCAGAAATGCTGAATGTCATCATTAATTATTTTGCAGCTTATCCCATTCGCCTTGGCATTTCTTCTTGCCGCAAGATACGCCTGCCTGTTTATGTCTACCAGTGTTATGTCCTTTACAGGGGTTTCAAGCGCATACCTTATACCTCTTATTCCTGTAGCGGCTGTCGGGTCGGCTAAGCGCATCCCTTTCTTACCTACTGCTTTCACTACGGCCACGCTCAGCTCCCTTGACAGCCTTGCGTGGGGATTAAGGAAGACCTCTTTGTCAAAGTAAACAGTGGCCTTTCCCTCCTTGTAGCTATTCTTTTTTAAGCTCTTTTCCCTCTTCACGGTTTTCAAATACATCCCCTTTCAGCAACTCGCGAAGCGAGTCCAGTAGCCCATGCGCATATGATATGCACGAGAACGACGTGTCAGTATCTCCCTTGTCAAGGAAGCTCTCCGAATCGCTCCTGTACATTCTTGCCAGTTCGAGTATCCTCCTCATTCTCCTAATGCGCGTGCCGTTCGTCTGAGCGCTGTTCTCCTGTTCGCTGTTTAGCATGCTTTCGACTGTGTCTATGCTGCCATCAAACATACGTATGTCCTTCTGTATCCTTTCAATAACATCCTTACTTCCTGCCATGCGGCGCACCTGCAGAATCTAGAAACCTTATTATATAATTCATCGAAACATATAATGATTGTAAGGGTGTTGCAATGGCTGATTTATGGAGTGATTACACCGATTCCGTCATAGATGGAATCGACAACAAAGTGGGAAGCAAGTATGGACTCTCACTCAGAGACCTGCTCACCGACCCAGGCAAGTTCTCCTCAAAGCAGAATATAACAGTCACGATATCGAACTTACAGGAGGAAGTGAACAGCTACATAGATTCGCTTATAGCCTCTATGCCTGACCAAGAGCATGCGTTCGAGAATTCTGCTGCCAAATGTGACTCACTGTCGAAGCAGCTATCACAGGCAGTGATTCTCCAGGCCCGGCAGAACAAGGTGCCCGTAATAAATCCTGCTTCGCTGGCCAAGGACGATTCGAGGGACGAAACCGTCTACATAAGTGCGTTCGATTCATCGACATCAGCGCTGATAGACAGGCTGCTGACCCACACGTTCTATGTTGCTGACTATAGCTATAAGATAAAGAGCTACAGCGTTGCAAGTTGGCTCTTCAGTGGCCACAAGAACTACATCCTGAACGCGTATTTGACCCCTAACGAAGTGCTCAATGCAGAGACTGCAAGGGGTGAGCTCGTCGATCTGCTCTCTACTGCAGAGGATTACATAAAGAGGTTCGGCTCTTGAGGAAGTTCAGTGTAGCGGTGTCGGGCACTCCCGGTACAGGCAAAAGCTACTTTGCGCAGAAACTCGCTGCTGCTGTGCCCTCTTCCTTCATAGTGGAAGTAAATGATGTAGCTAAGGTACAGAACCTTTTCATTGGTGTTGACGAGTACGGAACCAAGATAGTTGATACAAAAGCCCTTGGCGCAGCAGTTAGAGCTGAGCTCCGAAAGGGTTTTGCTGCCGGCGCTTCGTTGGCCATAATAGTCGGCCATCTGGTGCCTTACATTGGGATGCATTTCGACATGGCTGTCGTAATGCGATGCAGTCTCAGAGTGCTCCTGAAGAGGCTCATAGCCAGAGACTACCCTAAGCCAAAGATAAGCGACAATCTGCTCTGTGAGGCGATGGACTGCGTTGGAACTGACATGATAGGAAAAGCGAAAGAGACGTATGAGGCGGCCACTGCTGCCGATTCAAAGGTCCTAATAGCATACATATCTACCATCGCTTCTGGCAGGCAGAGCATAAAACCCAAGCTGAAGGAGATAAACCTGATGGGCGAGCTGTATTCGATGATAAAAAAAGGGGAGTTCGAGTTCGGGGCTATACCCTGAGCGAAGTCTTCTTCACAAAGCTCCTGTACACCAGCCTTGCATAGTCTTCAGGCATGCTGGTGCTAGAAAAGAACTTTGCCTCCCTAACACGTATGTGCGAAAGTTTGCTTATTTCCTTTGACCTGTTTATTCCCTTAAGCAGCTCCATGGCGTCCTTGTACTCCGGTTTTTCTATCGCCATAACCCTGTCAGCATCCAGATACATGTATGATTTGGAGTGCACCTTGCAGAACAGCTCTGCAGCCCCCTTTAGAAATACACTAGGTCCTTCAACGGTACGGGAGCCATTGTAGTGCCTGTTCATGAAATATGAGAGTATTCCATGGTCGCCTTCCATGTCCTGTAAGGCTATTATCGGCGCAAAGCCATTCTTTTTCATGAGCGCCTGTATGCTCCTGTTTAGCCTCTTAAGCTGCTGCCACTTTATGTCAGCAGCTATGTCTGCCAGGCCGAAAGCCATGGTATACACGTCACAGTCAAGGCTCTTGGCGATGCGTTCCAGCTTATTCTTTGCATACGCATCAGAGTACCCCTTACCGTAGAATACTTCAATTGACGGTGTCGCAAGTAGCTTCTTGGCAGCGAGGACGAAGCGAGAGAAGGACTCTATTGAAAGCGCTGCGGCAACATTTCTGTTGCTGTCTGTCGGGTCTATCACAACAATTTCTTTCAGAAACTTCTTCACCAATTTAGAAGCGGTTTCAGATTGCGGCTCTATCCTTGCGGATTCCTTCGGGTCGAGCACCCACGGGAGTCTTGCGGTCACCACAGCCTTGAGCAGCGCTTCAAATGATCCATATGTATGTATAAGCAGCTCACACAAATAGCCAGAAAATCCTTCTATGCTGACTTCTGCTCCATATATCCCTTGCGCTTTGAGGAATGCCTTCAGCACGCGTACTTCGTCCTTTTGCCTGGCAGAAAGGTGCGACAGTATGAACTCGTTATGGAGTGGTGTGCGGTCAACCGCGGTCCCCTTTTCTAGAATACTGTTTATTTTGTATGCAGGTACGATGTCCGCGTCTACACCTCCTACGTTTATCCTAGCATAAGGATGCTGGGCATACTTTATCGTGAAGCTTTCCCCTTTGTTTTTGTCTATTATCTTCTTCGCTATGTCTAGAGTCATCCTTTCCATGAGTTTTTCATCAAAATTTCGTGGATAGAGCAGGAACATGTCGACGTCATAGCTACCCTTGACCTGTGTGCCGCGCGCCATGGACCCAACAATCACTAATTCCGTATCCTTTGGCATCAGCTTCTTTATGCGCGCTGCTATGTTGTTGGATATCGCTATTACTCCGTCTATCTCGCTCTTCGAAGGCCTGACGTCGTCAATTACCCTGTCTACAACAGCCCTGAGCCTTTGGCTATCTGCCTTGCTTTCCTTCTTACTGCTAGAACTGGCTATGCTCATTGCGTCACAATTTTGATACTCGTGTAACATATAAATAACTTCTATAATGAATAATCATGCATGGGCTCGTGGCTCAGTAGTAGAGCGTTCCGTTCGCAACGGAAAGGTCGCGGGTGCGATCCCCGCCGAGTCCAAAATTCTTAGTTTTGCGCAGCTAGTAAATGGTATGAATATCAAAGCTGCGTGCACTGCGCCTTCCATACTCTAATCCTTGCAACGGCACAAATAATAATTCAAACGTAGAACAACAATAAGAGGTGAAGTTATGCCTACAAAGATAAGATGCTCCCACATACTCGTGGAGAAGCAGTCCCTAGCAAACGAGATACTGGAAAAGATAAGGAATGGCGGTAGCTTCGCAGCTCTGGCCGAAGAGTATTCAATGGATGGAAGCAGGAAGCGCGGTGGTGATCTTGGCTTCTTTGGCAGGGGCGAGATGGTAAAGGAATTTGAGAATGCAGCATTTGCTCTCAATGTCGGTGATGTGTCTAGCCCTGTAAAGACACAATTTGGTTACCACATAATAAAAAGGACCGCGTGATGGGGCTCTGGCTATAAATTCGGCGGATAACTTCAAGCGATGCGGATGGTCGTCCGCAGAATCAATCATGATAAAATATCATGATACTGAGTGGGGAGTGCCTCTGCACGATGATAGGAAGTTGTTCGAGTTTTTAGTTCTTGAAGGCATGCAGGCAGGCCTTAGCTGGCTCACCGTGCTAAAAAAGCGGGAAAACTATAGAAAGTCGTTCTCTGGCTTTGACCCTAGGAAGGTGGCCCGCTATGATCACAGAAAGATACAATCCCTTCTAAGCGACAGCGGAATCATACGCAACAGGCTGAAGATAGAAGCAGCTGTATCCAACGCGAAGGCATTCCTTGCAGTGCAGGAAGAGTTTGGCAGCTTCAATAGGTATGTATGGAAATTCATTGGCGGCAAGCCGGTAAGGAACAGATGGGCGCGCATTTCCCAGATACCTGCAACCAGCAGCGAATCCGACACGATGAGCGCGGATATGAAGAAAAGGGGCTTCAAATTCGTCGGGTCTACGATATGTTATGCACACATGCAAGCCACGGGCATGGTGAACGACCACCTCGTCTCATGCTTCAGGTATGGACAGCTAGGGTAATCCACTTTATTCTCATATCTGCTTATCCGCCCATGGCGCCCCTTATCATCGCGGCCGTCGCTTCCTTGTCTTCTACCTCAAAGATGACCTTCTTGTACCTGTCCCCTTCGAGTTCTACGGTCACGCACTTGTCCGGGTTGTGCATATCATAGAAGAGGAAACCTTCCTTGCTGAGAAACCGTCCATCCTCTACGACTCCCGGCAGTCTTGCCCCTGCAACCTTAAGCGCGTTGAACATGTTCCAGTCTGCCTTTTCCGTCGATACTGATTTGATGTGGGAAATAGGTATTCGCAGTTCCCTTTTTATTGCCAGCACCATATCCACGCCCTCCAGCCTAAAAACCACGTCACTCCCTTCTACATACACTTTGCCTGCCATCCTATCACAATTCCTAATTCGAGCGGATGTATAAATCTCTAACGGTGGATACTAATTTATTGTTTCGTTTCGCTCTATCTAGCGGCTAAACCGGCGATCGGATGCAAAAGGAGCAAGCAAAAAGCAGGCAAGCAAGACATGTGAGGCACGGACCCAGATACTGGGAAATCAAGCTCAGGAACGTCGCGGTCCCGGCGATTCTTACCGCGATAAGCATGATGATAATACTCATAGCACTGGATTACTTCCATTTCGACCTCGCATACGGGGTCGGCACCACAGCCATAATATTTGCATCGTTTGCATCAAGTGCATTCATACTTTTCATGACCCCTAAGGCTAAGAGCGCAAAGGTGTCTAGGTTCGTCAAGAGCTATGTCATAGGTGGCGTAGTGGGCTTTTGCGGGTCGCTGATGCTTGCGTATGTGCCTCTGTATGTCACTGCAGCAGCAGTAATATTCGTGGTTTCCGTGCTGCTGTACATTACTGATAGTCAGCATGCACCAGCAGTTGCAATCGCGTTCGCCTTTGTGATATTTCATATAGACGTGCTCGGCATGCTTGTTGTGATGGCAGGAGCCCTGCTGCTCATCCTGCTCAGGTTCACGCTTGAAAGGGTCGTTTTCATAATAGAGGAGCTGGAAGAAGAGGTCTCGGAAGATACGATCAATTCCCACCCAAGCGCTATGCACCGTGGAATCAGGCGCAAACATTTAAATGATTAAAATCAATTGGTAGTGACGTTATCAAAGGTGCAAAAAGGGTCATCTGATGGTGTTATCTGTAGGTCCGGCGTTCATATTCATAGCTGCAGTTTCGTTCTTAGGATTCACAATATTTGCGCTATTCGATAGGATAAGGATAACAACCGTAATACCTCTCATGCTTATAGGTTTGATAATAGGCCCTGTTCTGCATCTCATCAATACATCCCCGAACAGCACTATAGCCATCCTTACCCCTTACATAATAGCGATTGCAGTATCCTTCGTCCTTTTCGATGTAGGCCTAAACATAAGGTTCAAGAGCCTGAGCAAAGTGCTGATAGGAGCTACGAGGTTCCTGTTCGTCACGCAGATATTGATAGGATTCATAACTGCATTCCTTATGCACTTATTTTTGGGATGGTCCATAATATACTCACTTATCTTTGGCTTTGCGATTTCAGGGCCTAGCACAATAATTATACCCACGCTGGTGAAAAAGCTCAACGTGAGTGACAACATAAAGACTACTATGGTATACGAAAGCACCATAAGCGATGTGCTCCAGCTCATAGTTCCGCTGACACTCATAGGTATAGTAGTTAATCCAGCATCAATCACACTTTCTTCTCTCGGCGACAGCATATTTACCCAGCTTGTGGGCGGTGCGCTGCTCGGCGTCATATCAGCCTTCTTCTGGCTGTACATACTCAACAGGTTTGGCGACTACAGCCAGGACTATAGTTGGGTACTGACCATAACAATGATTATAGCCACTTATGGCATAGCAGCATACACCGGACTGAACAGCACAATCGCAGTGTTCGTGTTCGGCATACTATTCGCCAATATTGGGTCCAGAAAGAGTGTGACAGACGGTCGCGTACACGATCCATTGGGTAAGTACTTTGCAACGAAGCAGGACGTGGAGCACACCACCGAGTATCAGAGAGAGGTGGTATTCTTCGTCAGCACCTTCTTTTTTGTGTACATAGGGCTGCTATTCAACATAAACAGCATAAACTACACCTATCTTGCTATAGCATTTATTCTAACCCTTTTAGTGTTCCTAATAAGAATACCGCTCACTCCATTGCTGGGCAAGATAATATCGACAGATAAGAAGATAGGGCCTGTAGAAAAGTCGCTGATTTACTTCAATATACCCCGAGGGCTATCACCAGCGATAATAGCAACAGTGCCACTGATATATGGTATAGTTATACCTGGGTTCGTTGACCTTATATTCTTGGTAATACTGTTCACAAACATCGCCTTTACAATCGGTGTTTTCGTGACGTACAAGCCTACCGCCGCGCTGCAGCCGCCTCCCACATCTTCGGCATCTGCATCGGGCAAGGCTGCCGCCTCAGGCAAATAATCAATTTATGTTGGGTGTGGTATTTGGATTATAAGAGCGATTTTGAAGAGGGCATGTGCCACGTCTCAATGGGTGGCATGCGATACATGCACCATGCAGGCACTGGTGCGCCAATAACTTTCTTGCACGGTCTTGGATCCAGCGCAGAGGAGTGGTCGAAAACTGTGGAATACCTGCCTGACACTGCTGACGTATATCTTATCGACATGCTCGGGTTTGGCGGATCAGAGAAACCCGAACTCGGATACGGAGCTACGCTGCATGCGCAGATGTTCAGGGAGTTCATAGCGCTGCAGGAAGGCAGTGCGCCAGGCTATGTCGTGGGCCATTCCTATGGTGGCTGGGTCGCAGCACATTATGCGTCAATGCCTTTCCCTCTCAAGGGGCTTATACTTATCTCACCTGCAGGCCTGCACGAATATATCGCAGAATTGTCCAGGTCTCCGAACCGCGCAAATATCAGGCAGCGGATGATAGACGAAGCTATGGCTTACGGCAACAATGAAAGGCATGTGATAGAGAGCATCTTAGATTCAAATCCTCTGATAGAGGAGTTAAACAGCGACATTCTCTCAAGTATATCGCGGCCCACCTTGATACTATGGGGCTCTGAGGATAAGGTCGTAGATTCGAAGTATGCCAATATATTCTCCAAAAATATAAAAGGGAGCGCGCTTGAGATGATAAAAGGGGCAGGGCATTCGCCAAACATCGACAAGCCAGCGGAAGTTGCTGCAGACATAACTGCGTTCATATTAAAGTGCCAAGCGCTTGGCTAACCTGCATTGCTTCGGCTGTTCGGGTGCGGCTATCTGTTTCATCTGAATATAGGCCTTTTGGACAGAAGCATCGACAGAGACATTGGCGCCTTCGGCATATTACCAACCTTTTCCAACACTTCCATTTCGAGCTCCTTGATACCCATCTCCTTCTGCACCCTGCTTCCCCTTACTCTTACTGGCAGCTTGTCAGAATTGGCCTCTTTGTCCCCTATCACGCAAATGTACGGCGTCCAATTCTGTTCGGCGTTTCTGATCTTCTTGTCAAGCGTCACATCTGTATCGTCCACATCTGCCCTTATGCCTTTTGCGACCATCCCCTTCGCTATCTGTACGCATTTGTCAACGTGTTTTTCGGATATCGGCAGGAATCTTACCTGCGTCGGAGACAGCCAGAGTGGCAGCGCCGGCGTTTTGCCATTCTTCTCATCGATGCTCGCCTTCTCTAGCAAGGCATAGATCACGCGCTCTATGGCGCCGCTTGGCGAGTCATGCAGCACTATCGGGTATTTTTTGTTGCCCTCGTTGTCCACATAGGACATGCTATACCTCTTTCCATTCTCATGATCCATCTGTACTGTAGAGAGTGAGGAAGCCTTGTTCATGGAGTCTACAATATTGAATTCGAACTTGGGGTCGAAATATGCGTACCTAAAGTTCCACATCTCTATGAGCACCGGCCTTCCAAACCTCTTGACGAGATCCTCTATGAATCTCTTATTGCCATTCCAAAACTCTTCAGTAAACCTTATCGCAGCCTCATATGAACCCTTTTGTATGCCTATCTCATCGAGTACTGAAATGCAGAGGTCGAACTGCCTGTTGAACTCTTCCTTGGCTTGGTCGACATCGGCGCAGAGGGTGTGCATATCCGGCATTGTAAATGCCCTAAGCCTTTTCAAGCCCGTTACCTCACCACTGAGTTCCCTCCTAAAACTGTACCTTGTTATCTCATAAAACTTGAACGGCAATTGCTTGTAAGATACAGTCGCGTCGCGCATGAGGAGGAACTGGCCGAAGTCCCCAGAGAACCTCAGGAAGAACTCCTTGTCGTCCGATTTGACTATGTAATGCCTTGAAGGAAACCTGTTTAGATATTCCTTGAGCGCTGGGTGCTCATAATCATACATGATAGGGGTTTCGACCTCTATTGCCCCATAGTCTATTACTCTACCAGTCACATACTTCTCTAATAGCCCCTTGATGAGCCTTCCATTCGGATAGAAACGCATGTTACCTGCATCTGAACCTGGTTCATAGTCGACCAGCTGCAGCTTCTGCATCAGTTTTACATGAGGCGGTATCTGCTGGTAGCTCCTTACCTTTTTGATCTCATAGTCCGCGAACTTTTTGAGAATGTCGTGTCCATCGAAATTAAATTCCTTTGCAGGAATGAGTTTGGCCTCTGGTGTAAGTATATACCATGTTGAAACTACCTTTTCTTCTTGCTTTAGGGCCTCGGATACCTCTTCATGCCTAATCGAATCTTTTCCTCCTGATGTGATCTTTCCAGTGCCCTCTGCGGTATAGCTCCTTGACTGCTCTGCAAGTGGATGGCCTTTTATCATAAGACTGAGTCTCTTGTTCCATCCAAAAGGTGCAGAGATTACCTCGATGCCTTCCTCTTTCCTGGCGAAGTCACGCATAAGCTCCAGCATCGCCATTGCCTCTTTCGGCGATTCGAGGTTAGATGAAAGGTGTGCGAACGGATATATCACTAGCTTCTTCAGGCCTTGCTTCCTTGCGAATGCAGCGGACTCTCTCACAGCTCTTTTTGCGTACTCCTCAGTATCCCCTTTCTCCACTGCGACAAGCATGACGAGAGCATCTGTTATTTCCACACTCTTCTTCTCAGCTCTCTCGTAGCTTTTTGCCTCGGGCTCTATCGGCTCAAACTCTATCTTATTCACATCCAGTTGCAATATCTTCATAAGATCACACAATTAGCGCAAACGCTATAGTCTGGCTCTATATACTTGGCAAGCTCAGCTATATTTATATTACTGTTGCTGCAACAGCCGCAGACGAGAATAAGTACGCTACGCACTGCGCCTACATGCGCCCTTGCGTTTGGAATTGACCACTTTTCACTGCAATCCTCCCTATGCTGTTACTCTCGATAATGTGTCACGAGTATATTTATCGCTTTTGTGCAGCTCCCGTTATTGCCTGTTCATTCCAGGTCCAAGGCAGCTGCGATTATAGGGAGTATTATGGTGGCGTCACCATCCACTGTGACGTACCTTGCATCTTCCTTTATCTTTCCCCATGACACCGCCTCAGACAACCTTGCACCGGATAGGCTGCCATCATACTGCGTAGCTGTAGTTATGTATGCAGCATAGTCAAGGCCGCCTTTGAACTGGTTCCACCATATCACGTGGTGCTTGCTTATCCCGCCGCCTATCATCAGCGCGCCAGTCGTCTTGTGGTCGAACATAAGATTGCTCAGTTCGAGCTCGTCCGCCAATAGGTTAAGCTTGAACTTGTGATCCTGCGAGAAGAGAGTCATTTGCGTACCAAAGGCACCGTCCAGTATGCCAGGGCAATATATCGGCACATTATGGTCATATGCCTGCTTTAATATGGAGCCGTCATCCTTCATCCTCTTGCCAAACTCCCTTATAATTTCACTAGCACTGTATTCCTCCTTGTGGCCCGCGGACGCATAGATTTCGTCCATCACCTTGTTGAATTCGTTCTCAAGCTGCAGCCCATACTCTTCATTCTCGATGAACACATTGCCAAGCCTGAATACTCCTGCTTTGTGCATCTCTTTGTCATCCGCATTGAACGAGCCAACGTTGTAAATTCCGCCAGTCGCTCTGGCTATGTCATGGTCTAGTGTTCCTCCTGTGGTTATAATTGCATCAAAGTACTTTACCATGCCTGCAAGCACGCCTCTTAAGCCTGTTGAAACGATATCTGCGGGGAACGACAGAAAATTAAAAGAATCTTTATCCTTTAACATCTTGCCTACTATGTCTATGCTGTCCACCATGTGCTGGGCGGAGAAACCTCCTATATCGCCCATCTGGTTTATGAGGCCGCTGACCGTCATACCCTTCGTTATCTTTACATCCCTAACCTTCCTCTTTAACAAATCGTCTTTAGAGTACATACAATCAACTTCATCCTTACTGAGAATGTAGCAGAATAGAGTTACAGGAATAATATCGACAAAAGAATATTTATTAATTAACATTTATACCCATAACGCACGCAATGGCTTCAACAGACTTACGAAGCAGTGCACCAGTGATCACGATGGCAGTACAACCGCCTTCTATAGTAAACAAACCTTACAGGCTCGCAGAGATAATAAAGGAGACGCCGGACGTCGATACTTTCAGGTTCAAGTCAGAGGACGGCTCCAAGCTCGCATTCGATCCGGGCATGTTCGTCATGCTGACGTGGCCTGGAAAAGGCACCGAGCAGAAAATAACCCGGGCTTTCTCAATCGCATCAGCTCCGAACTCGGATGAATTGGAGTTCGAGATACATATGATACATGGCAGGTTCACCTCCAAGCTGGATAGCGCCAAGGTGGGCGACATATACACCGTAACAGGCCCCTATGGCCAGTTCCGGTTCGTGCCAAAAGAGGATCGTAAAGTGCTCTTCATAGCAGGAGGCACGGGTCTCGCCCCATTCATGTCAATGCTGCGCGAGCTGAGGATAAACGGGTACGACAACGACGTTGTGCTACTCTATAGCGTCAGGTACCCTGACGAGATAATACGGAAGGACGAGTTGAAGGAGCTTGAGGCGGCCCTCAAGTTAAAGATGGTAATATGCGTTACGAGACCAACTGAGGAGCGCTCCGCCGGCTGGATCGGCGAGACTGGACACGTTTCAGCCGAAATGGTGAAGAAGCATGCGCCTGACTTCATGGATAGGACCGCTTACATATGCGGCCCCTTAGGGTTTGTAAAAGCGGTCCAGGATGTCCTTACGCAGCTCAACGTTCCAAAGGAGAAGGTAAAAGCAGATGTATGGGGATAGCCCCAAATCACATGAATGTGGACAAGTTGAACTGCCTCGTGGGTATCGATTTCGCGCCTACGCCTCCGAATACATTCTCTATCTCTTCCCTTATTAGCGCCAGCCTCTGTTTTATGTAAGGTTCGATATTATATCTATCAGCGAGGTCAGTGGCCATTATCAGGTACTTTTCTATCCCTCCTTTCGATATCGTCAGGACGAGCTTACCCCCGCATCTGGTGCACACACCAGAAAGCGGTACCCTCCTGTATTTTGCATTGCAGGCTATGCATCTGAATGTCTGCTTAGAGAACGAGTGGAGGTTGCCGATGAGGTCTGGTATGAAGTGGCTCATTATCAGCCTCTTCGCTGAATCTGCCTTGTCTATACTCTCAAGCTTGTCCATCAGCCTGAATTGCAGCTCTACCTTCTCCTGCATGGTTTTCAGCTTCGTGTAGACGCTCTGTTTCGGTGCATCTGCAATCGCCCTGGCCGAACTCGAGTGTGTGAACATCAAATTACTGTATATTGACTCGCTCTTTAGCCTATTTGCGACTATGTCCACCTTTACATCTGGCGGTGCCATTCCGTTCAGGGTGTCTTCGTAGAACTTCAGGCCATAGCTGCTGACCGTCTCCATCTCATGCACCTCATCGTCGACTTCTTCAGGATGCACCTTTACGCTTAGTATAAGTGGTGCATCCATGGTCCCGCCTACGGTCGTCGGCAGGTATCTTTTCGAGAAGTTTATCAGTGCATCGAGTAGCAGCATCATCGTGTCCTCATCCCCGTCGCAGTTCCTTCTTCTTGCCGATATGGTGTATGGGTGAGCTAGCCCCACCTTGGCATCTGTAAAACCTATTATCCTGCCCAACACACCTGCAGACGTATGGGGCGATAGAGTAATCACGAGCTGGCCTATGAGCCCCTCTTTCGAACTTATTCCGTAGTACGGCTCAAGTTTATAGTAATCCACAAGTAGCTGATCTATGAAGCTGGCCACCCTGGCCATGTACTCTGCGGCCCTGCTGTTTATTATCACATCCTGGTGCCTTAACTCGACGAGTTGGTTCCCGCTCGTCAGCTCATTGCCCTCAAAATCCTTTTCATAACCGAGCTCCCGTGCCCTTTCTACACTCAGGCCTATCTCATCAGGATAGAAGTGCGTTATCGGAGCATCAGTAGCATCGAACCTCGCAGTCCCATCTTTGAATATGTAAACTCCATTCATGCTCCTAAGAACGCCTTTCTCTATTGGCTCAACTATCTTGTCCGCACTGGAGAGCCCCTTCACACCTTTCAGCATCCTAGGTATTCCTGCTCCTCTATCAAGATTGGAAACTGCCTCGTTGATCATCGATATCAGGTCTATACCCTGCGTCTCGCTGCCAGAAGTTGGTCCTCCGCAGCTTGGGCACACGCTTTCCTTGCTCGTCTTTCCGCAGCGTTTGCATACCTTTTCTATTACCCCTCTTACCTTGTGCTCCCTGCAATAAGGATACATCATTATCTCCTTACCAACAGGGCATCTGTACCTGACTACCTCTGCACTTATCCTACTGTCACCGAACTTCTTTGTGGCTATTATATAAGCCTTATACAGATTCCTTTCCTTGCCTCCATACTCTCCTATCGGGAATAAGAGATTGGGTGCCGGCTTCATCAGCCTCTCCTTTGCTTTTTCTGGTCTGCCTATCCTGCCTCCGAGTCGCGTTGCTCTCCTCATTATCATATAAGGTGCGTGCGCGTTCACTGCCTCCAGCGCCGTCTGTTCATCAGAATAAGTGTCGGCAATGCTCCCCTTCATCATCAATCTTCCATCATCTCCCGCAAAGCCTAGCGTCATGAGAAGCGACTGTGCATCACTGCCTCTCAGTATTATGGTCGCGCCGTCGTCGTAGTGCGGCACGCATAACTTCTCTACCGCTTCCCTAGAATAATCCACATTGTCTTTTATTTTTAGCTCCCTGACGGCGAACACACTCTCAGCATCAACATCTGCCTTTGCAATCCCGCGCGCGAGTTCCCGCAGCTCCGAGATATCTAGGTCGGAATAGTCGTATATATAAAGAGGGTGCATTGGCACTCCATATCTTTTTGACAGCTCGAATGCTTCCTTAAAGTTTGTAGGCTTAGGCATGCTTCCCTCATATCCTTTCTCCTTCAGCTGCTCGTACCAATACTCTTCAACATAGCTCGAAGGGAGCAGAGGTGTGTTTGTCTTCTTGAAGTCGCCATACGTCACTAGCATGTCACCGACTGAAAGTATCTTTGTTATTAGGCTTCTCACCTCGTTAGCCTTCTCGGCGCTGTTAACCCTGAAAGCTTCCCCGTTTGACAGCTTGACGAACGGTCCCTCTATGCTGTCCACAGGCATGGCTATGCACCCTTTTCCAGGGCTCTCAACCTTCACTTGCGTCCCGGTTGCTATGAACTCATCGAGAATTATCATGGTTGCGGGGCTGAAACCCTTTGCAGCTATTCCCGTCAGCCTCGACCTGCCATATCTGAGCCTGAATGCTCCCCGTGCATCAGGATATGAGAGTATCGGCCTTCCACCAACAAGGTCCTGCAGGAACACGCTGCTCTTTTTGTCCTGGGACTTTTCCGTGCCTTTTTCCTGCTGCTTGCTCACTTTTATTACATTGTTGAGCCATCCCCAATCAAGTCCGGCGGCCTTAGTATACTTCAGTACGTTCTTTGCTTTTTGTGCTATTCCCTCGCAAATTACAAGGCCGAGCGCACCCCTTATCTTGTTAGGTATAATCTCTTCCTTACCCTCTGCATCCAGCCTCTTTACATTCCTGTGCACGCCTATTTCCATATCGTGCGTTGCAAGCCCATCTATGCATACCGGGCAGTTCTCAAGTATCACCCTAGTATCTTCATCGCTAGGCCTGTATTGGAGGTTGGTTATTCTGGAGTCGTACAGGTCTATCTCTTCGAGATATCTATCTACTTCAGCAGGCTGGGGCTTGTAGTTGTCTATCCCAAGTATCTGTCTTCCAAGGTCTGCCAGACCTACGGATAGTGCAGCTGCAGTACCTCCTGCTCCTCTTATCGGCCCAGCGTACACTACTGCCGCGTACGTGGACCCGTCAGGATTCTTATGCAGTTTCACGCCCTGTATGCCTTCTGTGGGGGCTACCAACACCCCATCAGTCAATATTGATAATCCTGCTCTGAGTGCGAGTGTCAGCTGACCCTCAACTGTGCCCTTTTTGAACTTGGGATTTATGCATAAGTCCCTTACTATGTCAAATGCAAGCGCCCTGTTCGACTGGCCTGCAGACTTGCTCCTTATTAAGTCGGCTAGCCCTTCAACATTCAGTATTCCCTCGACCCTGGACGCGAGGTCTGGAGCGGGTTTTATTTCAACAAACGTTTCGGGATCGAAGCCGCGGTTTCTTGCCTTTGTCGCTATCGCGTACGCTGCATCAAAATCCTCTGAGAGCATGTTGAAGTACGCGTTTATATCCACAGAATCATCCATTAAAATCCATATTCACGTAGCTACCCTTCTTCGCATCAAACACCGGCATCACGCACGGAGTTGGCATATGGCCGAGTTTTATCTGGTAATCAGTCCTCGCTTGCCAGGTCCCACTATTGACAACGTCCACTCCATGATAGTTCGTTATGCCATTCTTGTGCAAATGCCCCATATGGAGTATGTCCGGTACTGTATCTATGACTAAGTTGTCTGTCTTGCTCGGCACTATTATATTGCCGCCGTAGATTGGCGACAGGTGTCTCCTCTTGAGCGTCTCAACCATTGCTTTCTCCGGTGCCGCGTAGCTCATGTTAGGCACAGAGGCTATTATTGAGTCCAGCGATGTTCCGTGATAGGCAAGCACCTTTATCCCGTGTAGGGTGAGGTAGCTCGGATTTGGTACGAAATGTATGTTATCTCTCTTGAAATCCTTCAGTATATCGTTGCTTATGGCTGGTTGGGGTTCGGCAGACTGCACAGCATCGTGATTGCCAGGGAGCATGAATACATGTATGTAATCAGGTATGTTCTCGACCAGCTCCGCCAGCCTCTTATACTGCATGTAGACGTCAAGTATGGCGAGGTCGCGATCCTGCCCTGGATATACACCAATGCCGTCTGCAACGTCGCCAGCCATCACTATGTACTTTATCTTGCTGGCTAGGCCTGGCGGTCCAAGATCGACATTCCCGTTGAGCCAGTCGACCATCTTCAGGAAATTCTTCTCCATGAACCTCTTGCTTCCAACATGCACATCTGATATAAAGGCGATAGCCAGGTCTTCATCTATTGTCTTCCTCTCTTTTATCGGCACATTCGGGAATATGAGCTCATTCGCTATCACGAACGGCCCCGATATTCTCCCTTTCACGGCTATTACCTCATCGTTTATTATGTCCCCTGCGAGTGAGAAGAGGGATCGTGCCTTGTCGGAAGTGCCATTCATGAACATGACCTTTGCGTCGCCAGTCTCATCCTCTATGAGCACCATTATATTTCCATTCTTAGTCACTATCCTGTTGCTCACTATGCCGCATATGGTCACTTCTCGTCCGTTCGTATAAGATTTTATCAATTCCAGGCTTGGTACCATGCCGTTCGCGGCACTGTGAGTGCTTACGAATGGCTTTATCTTCTGCAGCCTGCTCCTGAAATATGCTACAAAATCGTTTACGCTGCCCTCAGTACGCATGTCATCCTGCTGTTTCCCATTGCCTATACTGTATCTCGCTTCGACTTCGGCAGCAGCTGCCCTGAATCCGGCTCTTGCCTTTATGTCGAGAGGAAGAGGTGCCTTGTCTGTCTTCAACTCATCTATTATTCCCCTAATCACGTCACTGCCTACTACCAGCATCTGGGAAGAATCAGAATGCTTTTCGATGAGCTTGCTCGAGACGAGATCTATGTCTATACCTTCAAGCAGAGTATTGTCGACATCTGAAGACAATAGGATGCCCTTTCCCTCAAGCTTCTTAACAAGGTTCCCAACAGCATTCATGCCGTTAGCCATCGCCATCAGTCCGATTTGATTGCTTCAAGCTGGCTGAGTATGCTCCATATCATCGTTCTTGCTTGCTGCGGGAGGTTGATATCGTTGCTTACTTCATCGAGGTTGTATATCGCAGAAGAGACCCTTACCACATATTCGCCAGTGGAATTAAGTTCATTCCGTGCCTGTGCAATTGCGCTCCTCACATTCTTTGGCACGCTCGTGTCGCTTATCAAGATGTCCATCTGCTTCGTAGCCTGCTGTATTGCCGCGTTTATCTCATCGTTGCTCTTCATGAACTCACCCTGCAGCTAAAATTAGCACACTTCGGTAGTATTGATACCTAAAACATATTTATAGGTGATGCCGCGTTAGTGTCAAAAATGCACCTGCTGGACACATACGATTGCTATGCAGATATCGCGATTCCGAATACAGTCCTCACAACAAATCCTATAATTGCCGTGACCAAAGCGGTGCCCAGCGAAACAGCTAGCATCTCCATTATCCTGTTCATTATTCTCGTATCGCTTATTATTGCGACCAATGCGGAAGCCGCTGAAAGCACCACGGCTACAAGTATGACAGATTCCACAATCCCTAAATAGCTGTATGCGCCGAGTATGAAAGGCAAAGTCGCGACCAGTGCGCCTATGAAGTAGAAAATGCCTGTGTAATATGCTTCCTTTGAAGGTCTCGTCTTTAAATTTTCCTTGTCGTTGAGCGACTTTTCTACAACTCTCTCAGATTTCGATGATACATATGCTCCTGCTGCCATCGAAAGCGTGCCAGATACGCCAACTATTATCCCTGTAAGTGCAACAGTGAAGGCGTTCGTTGCAACCATCGCAAGGCCTGCAACCACAGCAAGTATCTCTACAAGCCCGTCGTTCAATCCGAACACTATGGACTTGGTATAGCTCAGCACGGCCTCGTGCTTCTGCGTCTGCTGCATGAGCACACGCTCATGGCCTTCCTCTTCTCTTACGATGTACTTTATCCTCTCGAGGACGGGCTTGCTGAACCCTTCACTCTTGACAAGATTCTTGTAGTCCTCGAGCCCAGCCTTCTCGTTCCTTTCAAGCATCTTCGTGACAAATGCTATTCCGAGAACTTTTCTCACAATTGCGTAAAGAAAAACCTTGATCCTAAGGTTAAGCGGCATCCTTATATTTCTAATATCCTTGATTCCCAGAAGTGCTGCCCAAAATCTCGCATGCTTCAGCTCCGTGTTCCTTAGCTTGAGTACCAGCTTCCTGAGCTCCCTGTTGCTCTCGTGCTTTGCAGTACCATCGTATAACCTATAGTCTGATAATTCATCCTCAAGGAACTTCCTCTCAATTTTCTTTACCCTGCTACTCTGCATCCTATCGCGATAATAATAAGAGCCGTTGCCTTTTAACGTTTCGCACTACCAATTCGCACTGCCATTCCACATCGGCTGTGCAAATACCCTGCAAATTTTCATTCAAGAAAAAGCGCCTTGGCCGGGAGTCGGACCCGGGTCGCGAGCGTGACAGGCTCGTATGCTAACCACTACACCACCAAGGCTTGTAAGCACAGGTTATTGTGAGCATAAAACTATTAATAATGCGTGATGCATGCGCAAATGCATTTCCCGCTGGGGTGAGTTGAACACCCAACCTACCGGTATCGGCTTTCCAAACTACAGCCGGTCGCTCTGCCATTGAGCTACAGCGGGCTCGAAACATGTTGGTATTTTGTTGTTACTATTAAATAGCTTTATTGCCTATTGCCGTAGAGAATAGAGAATAAAGCAACAGCTATATATAAAATTAACCAAATATAAATCTATTGATTGCGATGCAAGGCAGTGGCGGCCCAAGCGGTGGAGATGGAGTTAACGTGCAGTCCATGCGCCTATCAAGCCGAAGGCAGCGCATGCCAATATTCCTTTACAAACTGAAGGATCTCGCCATTAATATCACGACGAGCCACAATTTTTTCAATACGATGCTGGTCCTCGCAGCTTTCGTATCCCTTGTTACCGCCTTCCCATTCTACCCGCTGGTCATGATTATAATCCTGCTGATACTGCTTTTTGCAATTGGCATGTACCATTCATTCCCTGCTTACGCGCTGCTTATGCTGCTCACGATGCCTGTTGTAATATATCAGGCGCCAGCTCTCGGTTGGGTCTTTCTGTTTCTAATAAGCCTGTCTCTGATATATGGCTACATGCACCACCGCATGCTCGTGTTCCTCTATATAATAGTACTAGCGGCTTTCTCTCCCATAGGCTATTTCGTTGAAGTGCTGGCCATAGCCCTCACCATACTCATGACCGGATTCAGGCGGTCAGCCGTAGTTCTTGTACTGGCAGTACTCAGTATAGTTGCCATTTCTGGAGTTATAGGCGTGTCGAATCATGCCTACATATCATATGGCATATCTAGCGCGCACAAAGCTTTAACCAGTAATCCAATAACTCAATACATATATGGCAATGAACCCGCGCTTACGCTTTCAAACTTTGCACCGAATGTTGGAAAAGCGTACGACGAGTTTGTGAACAGCAATGTCACAAACAACATATCATCAGCCTTCTTCATACTGCTTGAGCCACTCGCATACAATGTCAGTAGCTATCTGACTGAACTGGCCGTACTGCTTCTAATGGCATTCATAATAGACACTGTTGCATCCAGCATGAGGCAAAAATATAAGGGCACTATATCAAGTGCAATTAGTATAGCGTACCCGATTGCATTCATCGGGATAGACAAGTTCTTCTCGGTAAAGATAGACATTCATTACCTATACATACCCCTGGCTGTGGCAATAGCACTCATAGCACTATATCTCCTTGAGCTCTTTAATATAGAAATAGTCAAAGTGCTAGACATAAAAAAGGCCGACATAAGGATGAAGTTCGGCGAGGCATTTGAGGACCTGGCGGAAGGAGAGGCAAGCGAGACGTTTAAGAGTGTAGCGAACTATGAGCATACCAAGGAGGAGTTGAGGGCGGCCATAATAGCACCCATTGAAGAGCGTGGCATATCGAGAGCTTACAACGTGCAGCCGGTGCGTGGCGTACTATTCTTCGGCCCTCCAGGTACAGGAAAGACCCTGATGATGAGGGCGCTTTCCCATGAAATACACGGTTACTTCTACTACGTCAAGGCAGCGAACTTGCTTTCTGCATACCCCGGTGAGACGGAGAGAATGATATCAAACATATTTGCGATAGCCAAGAAGCACAGGCCATGCGTGCTCTTCTTTGATGAAATAGACTCGATAACGTCGAAAAGGGAACTTTCTACTGATGATACAAGGAAAGCAGTGTTGTCACAATTGCTCATTGAGATAGACGGTTTCCAGAAGCTCGATAGGGTAATAGTTGTTGGAGCGACTAACGCTCCTGACTTGATAGATGAAGCGATACTGAGGCCGGGAAGGATGGACAAATTGGTGTACATGCCTCCGCCAAGCTACGACGCAAGGAAAAAAATATTTGAAATGTACCTCAAAAAGCTGCCAATAGCAGAGGACGTGAACATAGATGAGCTTGCATCGAAGACTGAAAGATACACAGGCGCCGACATAAAAGCGATATGCGAAAGTGTCTCACAAAAAGTGGCGCACGAGGCTGCGATGCAGCACAAAATATTAGAAATAGAGCAGGCGGACATACTTGAGAGCCTGAAGCACATAAAGGCTTCGACCACACTCTCACAGATAGACAAGTACAATAAGTTCAAGGTCGATATGGAGAGGATGGAATACGAGGAGATACCACAGGAAAAGACCACTGAGGTAACGCTTGATGATGTAAAGGGCCTGGATGATGCAAAGAAGGCGATAAAGGAGTCGATAGAGCTGCCGCTCATGCATCCCGAGTTAATGAAGAAGTACGACGTCAAGGCCATAAACGGCATACTTCTCTTCGGTCCGCCCGGAACCGGTAAGACTATGCTGCTTAAAGCGATAATGAATGAGTGGAAGGGAAACATAAATGTCGTCGATCTCAATGCATCCGACATAATCAAAGCCGGCTTCGACAAGGCATCCACTACTATAAAGGACGTCTTCTACAAAGCGCGTGAGAATGTGCCTTCGGTAATATTCATAGACGAGATGGACAGTTTGGTACCTAAGAGAGCCACTTCTAGCGAATTTAGCCTGCAAATAACGACAGAGATACTCAAAGGGATGGATGGGCTGCGCAATATGCCGGGGGTAATAGTTGTCGGAACTACCAACAGACCAAACTCGCTAGACGATGCTGTGCTCAGGCCAGGGAGGATAGACAAAATAATATTCGTAAGACCGCCGAATGACCACGAGCGCATGCTGATATTCGAGGAGTACCTTATCAAAGTGCCTGGCTCTGGCACTATCGACTACGAGAAGCTAGCATCAATTACGAAGGGCTTCACTGGCGCCGACATAAGCAACGTGTGCCGCGAAGTCAAGACCCATGCACTCGAGGATGCGGTAAAGAACGGTGCCGAGGCAGAAGTAACTACTGATAATATTATCAAAATAATAAAAGCCTTCAAGCCCTCTGCGCCGGAAGACACTATAAGCGAGTACCTGCGCTTCCTCGCCAGATACGGGGAAAGATAAACTTATCTCTCGGCTTTGCCTGCGAGCTTCCTGGTCACGAGCACTCTTGAGAGGTCATTGGCATATATTTCCAGCCTGCCATACCTTTCTCTGACTGTGCAGAACTCCAGTTTGACATAGTCATTAGGATTCATCGCGGCTGTCGCGATGGCTGAAGAGCCCCAGAGCGATGCATCCATGGATCTACCGGAATCTGTAATCGTTATCCTCGATGTGGCAATCGATGCCCCATTCTCTCTGCTTATGTACCTTATCGGATATATGGCAGCAACCTTTCCGAGTATGTCTACATTCCTCATCTCCTTATCGATATTCGAAATCTGCACCACTGTGGATTCTGATGCACCTAACTTCACTATCGTGGTATCCGAGATGCTCTTCAATTCGCTTCTCTCTATATTAATGAGCGACTTCCTTATCAGAACCTTGTCCCCCCTTTCAATCCCCTGCGCGTCTATATAACTGGCAAGTGACCCTCTTGCGACGAACCTTAATGTGTTGCCCTCCTTGCCAAGCACGACCACACGCATATTCACTTCTTTACTGTCCCCCGTTCGGAATGTGGTCATATTGAATACTCTGTATACAATGTCATTCACATCTGCATAATATATTTTCTTTTTCAGCTCTTCTGCCGCCTTAGTGCTTTTGCTTGCACTTCTGGAAGAGATGAAGTCCGCAATCGCCTTCGCGTCAGATGTGACTGCCCTTTCGGCAGAGGCGGCGGTTTGCTCACTGGCAGGCGCTTGCTCTTCGTGCATTACACGCCTTATCTGCCCTTCGGTAGCCATGCCGGAATATCTATCAAGCAGCTCTCCAATGGAATCTTCGCCATGCATATGGTCTCAGCCGGTACGTTATCTAATGTGTAAAAATATTTAACAAGATTTTGCAGCGGCAGTATCGTCATACTCAAATAATTCAGAAACCATTTAAGCACTTCATACGAAACTCTCTAACATGACTAGTGAGTCTGGAGCAATAAGATTTGAGAACGGCAGCCCTGTAGTGCCTGATAAGCCCACGCTGCTTTACATCAAAGGGGACGGCATCGGGCCTGAGATAACAGAAGCGGCGCTGCGCGTCATTGATGCGGCGGTTGCGAAGGCCTATGCGGGATCGAAGTCGATCAACTGGCTCGAAGTGCCTGCCGGCATAAGTGCAGAAAAGGAGCATGGCAGCAGGTTTCCTGAGAGTTCGTCCAACATGGTTAAAGAGTACAGGATTCTCCTAAAAGGCCCGCTCGAGACGCCTGTGGGCACAGGCATCAGGTCAATAAATGTACACATTCGCATGCTTCTTGACCTATATGCTAATGTCAGGCCTGTCAAGTATGTTCAGGGTATTGAGAGCCCGCTGCGCAATCCGCAGAACGTCGATCTTGTGGTCTTCAGGGAGAACACAGATGATATATACCGTGGCATAGAGTGGCAATACGATAGCAAGCAAGCTGCCAAGGTCAGAGAGCTGATAAGAAGCTTTGGTATAGAGATTGAGGATGACACCGGCATAGGGATAAAGCCTATAGGAAGGCAGAAGACAGAAAGAGTGGCAAGGATGGCGATAAGATATGCGATAGAGAGGAAGCGCAGGTCGGTTACCATAATGCACAAGGGCAATATAATGAAATATACTGAAGGCGCATTCAAAGAATGGGTTTACGCCCTTGCTCTCCGCGAGTTCAGGAGCAGCATCGTGACCGAAGATGAGCTCAACAAAGCATACGAGGGGAAGATGCCGGAAGGCAAGATACTCCTCAATGATCGTATAGCCGATAATATGCTGCAGCAGCTGGTGACGAGGCCTGAGAGCTATGACGTAATCCTTGCGCCCAATCTGAACGGTGATTATGTATCGGATGAGGCTGGAGCGTTGATAGGGGATATAGGAATAATAGGCTCCGAGAATCTCGGGGACTCTGGCGCAATGTTTGAAGCAGCCCACGGCACTGCTCCGAAATATGCAGGCCTTAACGTAGCCAATCCGACCGGGATAATAAATGCTGGTGCACTAATGCTTGATTACATGGGCTGGAATGAGGCTGCAGCATCTATCAGAAGTGCGATAGACACGGCAATGAAGAATAAGACAGTCACGCAAGACATAGCAAGGTACATGAGCATAGAGCCGGTAGGGACTAAGGAGTACGCCGATGCACTCATAAGCATAATATCAAAGTAAGCTGCACCTGCGCATCTATCTTCAATCCTACAAATCGTGATTAGGTTTAGGTGGTCTGATGGTGGATGTCAAACCAGTAATAACCAAGGGTCTGGAAGGCATATACGTAAGTGAGAGCGCAATATGCAAGGTAGATGGTACGGCCGGAAAGCTGTACTATCGCGGCTATTCAATAGAAGAGATAGCAGAACACTCGTCCTTCGAGGAGGCAGCTTATTTAGTACTCTATGGAAAGCTGCCTACAGCCAGTGAGTTGTCCGCATTTGATGCTGCACTGAAGGAGTCAAGGGCACTACCGAAGTACGTTATCGGCATAATAAAAGGCATGGTTGGGAAGGCCGATACCATGGATATACTCAGGACTGCACTATCGGCCATGTCAGCTGAAGACAAAGAAGTGGAAGATATGTCGGAAGCTGCTAATCTAAGGAAGAGTGCTAGAATTATATCTGCCATTGCTAGCATAGTTGCGACTACTGGCAGACTGATGGAAGGCAAGAGGTATGTGAAGCCAAATGCAAAGCTCTCGCATGCTGAAAACTTACTCTACATGCTGAAGGGCAAGAAGCCGCGCAGCGATGAAGCAAGACTGCTTGATGTAATGATGGTGTTACATGTGGAGCACAGCACCAATGCCTCAACATTCTCGACGATGGTAGCAGGATCTACCCTTTCGGACATATATTCTGCAGTGACGGCAGGCATTTCCACCCTGAAGGGGCCTCTGCATGGTGGAGCCGACAGGGCGTCCCTTCGCATGATGTACTCGATCGGAAGCCCTGATAACACTGAGAACTACATAAACTCAGCTCTTGAGGGCAAGCAAAAAATAATGGGCTTCGGTCATAGGGTATACAAGACCTATGATCCTAGAGCGAAAGTAATGCACAAGTATCTCGAGCAGCTCTCTGCGACTGGGACAGAAGAAGTGAAAAATCTGATAAGCATAGCGTTCAGGGCAGAGAATATGATGATAGAAAAACTTGGCAAGACAAGAGGCATATGGCCGAATGTCGACTTCTTTTCAGGTCCAATATATGTGCAGATAGGCATTCCTATAGATCTGTTCACACCCATTTTCGCTGCTAGTAGGGCGCCTGGATGGTGCGCTCACATGATAGAGTACTGGAGGGACAATAGGCTGATGAGGCCTCTCGAGTATTATAACGGCGACATAGACAAAGAATATGTGCCAATGGATGCGAGGTAAGAAACTTCGACAACCTAAGATAATATAACTAAGCGCGTTCCTGCCACTAGCAGTGCTTATGCTAGCTACACATTCGCTCCGCTCAGGATGCTGGCTACTGGGCCCTCCCCGATGCGCTTTCTGAGTTTCTTGTAGGCGGCTATGCCTGCAACTGCCGCCAGCTCTGCTATTATGCCCATAGAGTCGTACAGTTCTTTCTGCTCAGTTTTCATCTCTTTGTCGGAGACGCTGATTACCATTCCATTGTACTTATCTATGTATTCTAGGGCTTGACCACCGAATGTTGGGTAGCCGACAGCTATCGCATCTGCAGCGGTCCTTGGCTTTCTGTAGCGCACGCCCTCTCTGCTTTTTACCGCTTCTTCCAAAGGATTGCAGCCTGCTGCCTCGACCCCTATCACAAGCGGCGGTTTGCTTATCATATTAATTCTTTTCATCTCTTCCATAGCCTTAAACACGCCGCTCAGAAGTGTGGCATTGCCTACCGGCACAATTATCGTTTTTACTGAAGGCATTGCTGCGATTATCTCATATGCTATAATCTTCTGGCCCTCCTTTCTGTAGCCATAATCCCCAGCTAAGAATGCCTTTCTGCTCTTCGAGTACCTAATTGCCCTATCCTGGGCTTCATTGAAATCGCCATTGACCTTCGTTATTATCGCGTCGCCGACGCTTCTTATGTCCTTTATCTTATCCTTGCTTGCGTTGTCGCTGATGAATATCTTCGCTTTCATACCGTACAGCTTCGCGTAATACGAGACGGAATATGCCATATTCCCTGTAGATGCACAGACAACTTCCTTGTAGCCGTATTCAGCCGCCTTCGCTATCTCTATGACAGATCCTCTGTCCTTAAATGATCTTGTAGGGTTGTTGATTTCCATCTTGAGGTAAAACCCCTCATGTCTTGCATCCACCGCGAGCTTCGTCCCACCAACGTCGAAGTGCCTGTACTTGGATTTTGGCAGTACGCTTGTATAGCTCCAGAAGTTCCTCCAGTCGAATGATTTGGGATCAGGCTTACCTTTATACATCACTTCAAGTATGCCATTGCAGCTGTCGCATATCTGCGAGCTGTACCCCGAATCATAGACTTTTCCGCATCTGTGGCACCTAAGGCTGTAATTCGTCTAATCGCCTTTATCACTTTATTTTGATTTGCTTATTGGTCCCATCTCTTTCTCATATTTTTCCCTAAGCATTTCTGCGCCTAAGGTCTTAGATATGAGTATCGAGTCCTCCAAGCCGCTCCCCAGTGCAGAGCTCGCTCCTGGAGAGGGGGTAATGTTGAATACCACGTTATCCCCATACAGCTTAGATGCACCCAGAAGCAGGTTCCTCTTTTTTTCGTCTATTATCTGCGGGCGTATGCCTCCTGTGCCTGATGCGAAATGGAGATCACCTACTTTGAGGGAAGGAACAATAACTCCCGCTTCCATCTTCAGGAATTCGTATCTGCCTATTTCGGGTAGCGCGTATACTGCGTTTCTCCTCAGTATGCTTTCTATGTCCTTGTTGAATAGTATGTTGGATATGCTCTCGAAGGTCGGTTCGTTGAAGTCGAACACCTTCATATAATCTGTGAAAGTCTCTGGATGCCCCTTCTCGAGCTCTAGCGGAACTGTGACTGTCGGGCCAAAGCGCGTTATGCCTGGTCTGGTTATATCTGGATCTCCGTGAACTGCAGCAAATGGGATGCCTCCTTTCTGCACCCTATATACTTTTCCCCGCAGTACCTTCTTCGAGTAGAAGAAGTTACCGCCTATGGATAGAATTGTGAGCCCTTTATCATAACCCATGGATTTTGCGAAGTACAAGCTGTAGGATCCAGAAGCGAATTCCACAAAGCCCCCATAGAACTCACCTTTGTTAGTGAGAACTTTGTATCCTGATACACGTGGCGTTGCTTCAATTACCCTTGCTCCGAGTATGATGTCAATCTTCTTCCCCCTGACTCTTGCATCTTTCGCAAGCTGTTTCGCGAGAAGGCCGAAGTTTACCATGTAACCTTTATCAGAAAGAAGCGCGCCTATTTCTTCTCTCTTGTCTCTTCCATTCACTACATTGGGCTCTATTCTTTCTAGCTCCTTTTTGCCTAACAGGCTAAGGCCCGGAAATATGTTCTTCAACCAGGAATGATATCCTTTCTCAAGGCCTTCCACTTCCTCGCTTCCGACACCAAGGACCATCTTCTGCACCGGCATTATTATCCTGCGTTTCGCATCACCGTGCAGCCGCCTAGCATAATACAGCACTCTTTCCGCGTCTTCCTTCGTCTTGAGAGAGTGCTCTTTTGTATAATTAGTCTCTATATCGCCAAAATGCAGCGTCTGGCTGTTGCTAGAAGCGCTAGAATTCAGCATGGCAAGCGCATCGTACTTCTCGAGGAGGAGTATGCTCTTTATGCTCGTGTACCTGCTAAGGGTGTATAATAGAGCGCATCCAGTTATTCCTCCGCCTACTATTATAACATCGTAGCGCTTCTGCATCAACCAACCACGCCTATGCTTGTATACTTACATCTGCACTAGCAATCTTTTTAGCAACATAGTTCAGTATGCCTCCCTCCTTAAAGTAAGCTAGCTCTATAGGTGTGTCTATCCTACTCTTGAGAACTGCCTCGTGCGGCTTCCCGTCTTCCGCACTTATATAATGCATAGTTATCTGCGCTCTTGGTTCCATGCCCTCGTAAAGGTTTATGTCTATGGGCTTTGCCTTGTCTATCTTCAGCGTGTCGAATGACTGCCCATCCATAAACTCCAGCGGTATTATGCCCATGCCTATGAGGTTGCTCCTGTGTATCCTTTCAAAGCTCTTCGCTATAACCGCTTTTACTCCAAGCAGCATCGGCCCCTTCGCCGCCCAGTCTCTTGAGCTTCCCGAGCCGTACTCTACTCCACCGAAAACGACGGCAGGTCTGCCCTCATTCATGTATTTCATTGCGGCGTCATATATGGTGAGCTTCTCTCCTGTAGGATAATGGAGCGTGTATCCGCCTTCGACACCATCTAGTATGAGATTCCTTATGCGGTTGTTGGCGAATGTGCCTCTCATCATTACCTCATGGTTGCCCCTTCTGGATCCGTAGGTATTAAATCCATCCTTAGTAATGCCGTGCTCTACCAAGTACTTGCCTGCCGGGCTGTCGTATCCTATAGCGCCTGCAGGCGATATGTGGTCGGTAGATATGGAATCTCCGAAGACTGCTAGTATGGCGGCGTTCTTGATCTTCGCTATCTCATGCTTTGCGTCGGTGTCATATTCTGCCAGGAACGGTGGCAGCCTGATATAGGTACTAGATTCGTCCCATGCATAGAGGTCTCCCGATGCGCTCTCAAGCGCATTCCAATACTGATTAACATCGTATATGTTGCTTCCATACTCCTTCTCGAACATGTCCTCGCTTATCGCATTGTGCACCGCGTCGCTTATTTCCTTCTGGCTTGGCCATATGTCCTTCAGGTAGACATCCTCGCCATTGGCGTTCTTGGCGAGGGGTTCCTTAGTTAGGTCTTTTAGTACGGTGCCTGCTATGCCAAATGCAACAAGCAGCGGCGGCGACATCAGATAATTGGCCGCAACATCCCTATGTATTCTTGCCTGATAGTTCCTGTTACCGGACAGCACAGCAGCAACTGCAAGTTTATTCGCGTTTATCGCTTCGCTCTGCTTATCTATGAGCGGTCCGCTGTTGCCTATGCATGTGGTGCACCCATATCCGACTATATCATACCCCAACTTCTCAAGCGGCTCAAGTAGTCCTGCTTTTTCAAGATACCTAGTAACAACGCGAGAGCCCGGAGCCAGGCTGGTCTTCACTTTTCTTTTGTCTACGCGTAGCCCTTTTTCAAGGGCCTTCTTTGCAAGCAGTCCCGCAGCTATCATGACTGATGGGTTGCTAGTATTCGTGCAGCTGGTTATCGCAGATATGACAACATCGCCATCTGAAAGGGTTGTCTCATAGCCGTCGTCATACTTTATCCTAACAGACTTTAATTTTGGATGCTTCAGCTCGCTTGCCATATGTGGAAGCTCCACAGCGTTGCCGCTTTCTCCAGAAAGCCTGCTGCTGTCATCTTTGCTCGGCTTCTCCACTTCTACTAATCCGTCGTCTGGATCTACGAAATCACGTATGAAGCCGTCCCTTATCTCGCCCAGCGGCATCTCGTCCCTTATCTCGCCCAGCGGCATCTGCTCCTTCGGCTGGCTTGGGCCGGATACGCTGGGCACTATTGAGCCTAAATCTACCTCTAATATATCACTATACCTTACCTTGTTATAATCCATTCCAAGCATACCCTGAGCCGTATAATACTTCCTTATCGTCTCAGTAATCTCCGTGCTCCTTCCAGTGCTCTCTAAGTACCTCAAGGTCTCTTCGTCGACTGGGAATATTGCTATTGTCGCGCCGTATTCGGGGCACATGTTGGAAAGGGTAGCTCTGTCAGGGAGGGTCAGGCTGTTCAGACCACTACCAAAGAATTCGACGAACATGTTTACTACGCCCTTTTCCCTCAGCTTTTTAGTGAGTGTAAGCGCAAAGTCTGTAGCAGTTACGCCATCATTAAGCGCACCAGTCAGCTTTACCCCAAGCACCTTCGGAGTGGTGAACGATACTGGCAGACCTAGTAACGCAGCTTCAGCCTCTATTCCACCTACTCCGAATCCTACGACACCCAACCCATTTATCATGGTCGTGTGCGAGTCGGTGCCGACTAATGTGTCAGGGTATGCAACGAGTTCGCCTGCTACCTCTTTCGTAGTGATGCATGTTGCAAGATATTCAAGGTTCACCTGGTGGCATATGCCCGCTGATGGCGGGAATACCTTAAACGATGCGAAGGCCTTGCTGGCCCACTTGAGCAGTTGGTATCTCTCCTTATTCCTCCTCATTTCTATTTCCTGGTTGAGCTGGAGTGCATTGGGCACATCGAATGCGTCAACCTGTACGGAGTGGTCTATTATGAGATCAATCGGTATCTGAGGCTGTATTCTGCCTGCAGCGATTCCCTTCACCCCTGAAAGGTAATCTCTTACCATCGCCAGGTCCACAACCGCCGGCACGCCGGTGAAGTCCTGCATGAGTATTCGGGAAACTTTAAAAGGTATGTCATCGTCGCCTGGGTCTGTTGAATCCCAGTTTGCAAGCCTCTTTACGCTCTCATAGGTTATTTCCATGCCGTCGGCATTTCTCAACAGCGATTCAAGAACGATTCTTATAGAAAATGGCAGTGTTGATATGTTCCCTATGCCTGCCTCCTCCAGCTTCGGAAGGGAATAATACTTTACCCTCTTGCCATTCCCAAGTTCAAAGTAGCTTACGCATTTGCCTTTCAGGCTATCAATATTTTCACCGTCCATAACTGATAAATCGGCGCCCTACTTTAAATAGTTTAATGAAATGCTTTTTTACTTCCATATTTTTTCGGTTACCCTCCGTATACATAGCTGCCGAAGATCTCTATTATGAGCGATGAGTAGTTATCATCTGGTATGGTGCCGTCGCTCATGCACTCCATATACAAATCCACAGCCTCCTGCATGTACTCTCCCTTCTTCTTTACTGCATACTCTTCGCTCTTGTATTTTTTCATTAGGCCCATCACATACTTTTTGTCATCTTCGGATATGTGGGCCTTGGCGGCTAGCTTGTCGGTCAGGTTCTCAATGTAATTCTTGTCGCTGTTTTTGGGGTGCGGCGCCATGCTGTTATGCCTGCGCAGCATATCTGCAATATATTCTTTCTCATGATCTGAGAGATGCATTCTTTCCTTGTCCATATCTATCCTGCTTTTGTTTACTTCAGCATATATTTTCCTTAGGCGCATCTTTTCTTCAGCCGAAGCCTTCGAATATGTATGGTAAATCAGGAATGTTGGGGTTCCTCTTGATACATCCTCCTCTATATCTGCTATGTCATCTCTTATCTGGAATGCAGTGCCTATCGCCATTCCTATTCTGCTGAGCTTACCCGCCACTTTATCGTTGACCTTTGCTATCGCCGCTCCTATTTCGACTGGTGCCGCTGCGCTATAACCTGCCGTCTTGTTCCTTATTATCATCTCGCACATATCCTCGTCGAGTTTGTTGAGATCCCAGAATTCAAGCTCCATCTTCTGGCCTACATACGTGCTATCCGCATAATTCTGCAGTATATCATACAATCTATTTGCCACCTTGTTGCCTGCCGTACCTGCATAGTCATTTATTGTAGCCCATACTTCCTTATTGAGGTAATTTGACGCATTTATTGCATGGCCCAGCCCGTACTTCACATGTAGTGGCGCATCCCCTCTCCTCACGCTCTCATCGTCTTCAATATCATCCATTATGAGTATTGAGTTTTGCGATAGCTCTATAGCTATGGCAGGGAGCAGAAGGTCCTCTTCTTTCGCTCCGTACATCTTGCCAACCAACCACATTATCTTAGATCTTAGGAGCTTTGCCTTCCCCCTCCTTGGATAGTCAAGGACTTCGTTTTCTATCTTTTCCACCGCTTCCTTTACTCCGCCTCTGTCGGAGTACAATTTTGTGGAATTGATGAGGCGGCTATGGATTCTATTTTCTATGGCCTGCGGCAGCATTGCTTCAATGTAAGAGTTGAATGCGTCTACACTGCTGTAAATCCCATCTGTTGCAGATTCCGTCCGGAGCTTTGCAGTGTTATCCTCTGCTCCACTTCCATTCAGTCCCTCCAACTCTTTTACTACAGGCATATTATCAGCATTAATGGGCCCGAAGGGAGTCGAACCCCTGTCTCCAGCGTGTAAGGCTTATGCGTTCAGAAAGAACTTGGCATCATACCGTTGGACCACGAGCCCATGCTAAATCTTATTCGCTGAAATATATATAAATTGGTTGGCGCGCAAACCAATCAGCGGCTGTACTTCGTGAGCAGCGCCTCTATTCTGCCAACCGCCTCTTCGAGCTCCCTCTCTGGTGCCAGTGCAACTATTCTGAAGTGGTCCTGAATGCCAAATCCAGATCCTCTGGCTATTTGTATATGCTCCTCTTCAAGCACCTTATTTACGAAATCCTTATCATCCTTAAAGTGCAGTCTTGCCATCTTAAGTTTGGGTAGTATATAGAATGCCCCTTTTGGCCTTACTACACTTACTGCGTCGTTGCGCTCTAGTATGTCTGTTGCAAAATTTACTCTCTTTTCGATGCTAGATACCATGCCCTTTATCGCGCGCTCGTGCTCCTTTCTGTTTCTTATCCCTTCAGCCAGTGCATACTCTGCTGGCGTATTGAGGGACAGCCTCATCTGTGCATAGTCGAGTATCTTGTCTCTTATCGACATAGATTTCTTGTCTTGCTCTGGAAATACCATGTATCCCAGCCTGAAACCTGTAGCATCAAACACCTTTGAAGCGCCGTGTAATATTATGTGTGATACCCCCTTCGCAACCTGGCCTATGCTGGTGAAGTGTGCACCGTTGTAGACTATTTCATCATATATCTCGTCGCTTACCAGGACGATGTCATTCTCATTCGCTATATCCACTATCTCTTCTAACGCCTTGCGCCTTAGCACGGTGCCCGTTGGATTATTCGGGTTCGTCAGTATCATGTACTTTACTCTATTTATCTTTCCAGCGCGCCTGATTTTCTTTAGCTCTCCTCTTATGTGGTCAAAGTGTATGTTCCATTCGTCTTTCTCATCATAAATCCCAAATACCGGCCTCCCTCCATATTCCATGAGGTTGGTTATGTACTGCACGTAATACGGCTTGAATATGACTGCCCTGTCTCCGTTCTCAATGAGTGCACTGTTGATGAATGCAAGGCCTTCTGATATCCCTGCGGTCGCTATAATATTTTCAGGGCTGGCACTGACGTTATACATCCTATTGTATCTGCCAGCTACAGCTTCCCTGAGCTCTCTCACTCCTGCGCTATCGGAATAGTAAGTCTTGCCTTCTCTCAGAGCTTCCACATATGCGTCTATAATGTACTTTGGCGTCGGAAAATAATACGCAGGGTCGCCCCTGTTAAGCTTCATTACTTCTATTCCGCGCTTCGCCAGCTTGGCAGCCTCGTAATCCTCTTCTAGTATCGGATTGTAAACGAACGAGCTCCTTTTTGAAATAAAAGACATACAACCACCATACATTTGTTGTGATTACATAATAAAATGCATTGCCTGGGGTCTCATACATCCTTCTCCACCAGTTCGGCTTTCTCAATTACATATCTACCAACCTGGCCTTCCCAGACACTCCTAGCACTAATTATCTTGATGCGTTTCCTGAACAATGGTGCGTCAAGTACAAAGCTCTCGGCTTCTCCTCCCTCAAAGAGTGGGTTAATTTGATATTTGTCCTTAAGCCTCATAAGCTTCTCTATCATCCTGCCATCAATCCGGGCGCCTAGGAAGCTCTCATCGAAGCCTTCTGCTGCTACCTGCGTCACTATAACATTGAATTTTGAGGCAAGTTCGTTAAGTTCCTCCATCGGGTCTATATGCCATAGGGGAGAATGCACAACTATACCTAGCCTACTGCAGATTGCATCTATCCTGCTTTTCTGGTAGCTGCTTGCTACCGCTCCGGTGAAAAGTTCTGTTACATTATTTCCTCTGAGCACCCTTTCCAAATCTGCGAGCTCCTCTTCCTTTTCACCCTTGGTAATAGCCATTACCTGCTTTATTCCCATGGCTTCGGCCTGCAGCGGTGTGAATTGTATGCCTGGCTTGTGGAACATGTAGCTATAGGCGTCCTCCGGTGACATTGTAACCAGAAGCTCTACGGTCTTACCTTCCTGATGCGCCTTATGCACTGCGAGGGTGGAATCCTTTCCTCCGCTAAATAGGGCAGCTATCATGTCATCTCCTTCTCTTCATTGCAGTGCTGGAAGGGCATATATTCCTAAGCGTGCATTCACCACAGCGCTTTTTCCTTGCGGTGCATACGTCTCTTCCTAGTGCTATGAACAAGTGTGAAACATTAGACCAGTCGTGCTTTGGTACTATACTCATCAGTCTGTTCTCGATCTTTACCGGATTCCTGGTACGTGCAATGCCAAGCCGGTTTGCCACCGTTATGCAGTGCGTGTCTATAGCTATACCGCTGTTTGTCCCAAATGCATTCGACAGTACTACATTAGCTGTTTTTCTTCCCACCCCTCTGAGCTTCAACAGCTCATCCATGGTGTATGGCACGCTGCCATGGTACTCATTCATTATAATCTTCGCCGATTCCACTATGCTCTTGGCTTTTGACCTAAACAGCCCTATGCTGCCTATATACTTGTAAAGGGCAGTTGGCCTAATTCGAGCATATTCTTTTACGTTTGGTAGGTCTCTAAACAATGCAGGCGTGATTTTGTTGACCTGTGCATCTTGTGCTTGCGCTGACAGTATGGTCGCTACAAGCAGCTGCCACGGCGTTTCATGATGGAGCGAAGTCTGCATTTGCCCGCTATACTTTTTCTTGAGCAGACGTAGAACTTCACTCATGTACGTCTTGTCATTCAATTTCCTCAAGCGCATCCCTTAGATTAGGCAATAAAATGATGTGTGCTCAACGGATAAATATATATCATGACAATCCAAATCATGGCTGGAGGAATAAAACTGCTCGGCAAGGAAAGTGCCAACTCCCTCGTCAGCATACTGCTGAAGAGCTATAACTCCCACTACTATCTAAACTTCAAAACTCCAATAGACCTTGTTGTGGCAGCAATACTTTCTGCGCAGACAAAGGATGAGGTGGTAAACGCCCTCACTCCAAAGCTATTCGCGAAGTACAGTACTGCAAAGGACTATGCCATGGCAGAGCCTTCCGAGCTTACAAAGTATATCGGGAGCGTAAGTTTTGCCGGCAACAAGGCCAGCAATATAATAAAGGCATGCGAGCAGATAGTAAACAAGTATAATGGCAGGGTTCCTGACCGCATGGATCAGCTTGTTGAGCTTCCAGGCATAGGCAGAAAGACGGCTAATACTATACTGATAAATGCATACGGAAAAGTGGAAGGCATACCTGTTGACACATGGGTTATAAAGTTATCACCAAGGCTTGGCCTAAGTGCAAACACCAATCCTGACAAGATAGAGAAGGATCTCATGGCTATTCTCGAGAAGAAATATTGGGGACGGGTCGCTTATGCCCTGAAGGCGCACGGAAAGAAACTGTGCAAGAACGTGCCACTGTGCAGTCAGTGCCCTGTGAATGTCATCTGTCCGAAAAACGGAGTAATCAAGAGCGTGTGATCAGATGAAAGTCATAGCAGATTTACATACCCACTCAAGATATGCGATGGCGTGCAGCAGCAGCATTACTATAAAAGGCATGGAAGCTACGGCGCTCGAGAAGGGCATAAGCCTAGTTAGCACAGCAGATTTTACCCATGGGGGCTGGCTTGCAGAGATAAAAAGAGATTTAGAAGATCCCGAAGGGACCGGGCTTCTTAAAGTGAAGGGGTCCGATTCAGGAGTGAGATTTATCTTAGGTGTAGAAGTTTCTACAGTGTTCAATCCTGGAGGGGCAAACACCAAGAAAATTCATCACTGTATACTTCTGCCCTCTATAGAGCATGCAGAAGCAGTAAGGGAGTCACTTTCAAAATTTGGAGCAATGGATTCCGACGGCAGGCCCACACTCAGCATGGGCCCGGCAGAACTGGTAGAGAATGTGCGCGGTATCACAAAAGATGCGGTTATATTTCCTGCACACGCATGGACCCCATTTTTCGGGGTGTTCGGCGCATTCTCTGGCTTTGATTCGATGGAGGAAGCGTACGAAGACCAGGCACAGCATATACATGCCCTTGAGATGGGCCTCAGCTCCGATTCGCCGATGAACTGGAGGATATCGAAACTGGATAAGTATACCCTGCTCGGCAATAGTGACATGCACTCTCTACCAAAAATGGGGCGCGAGGCCAATGTATTTGATATTGATAAAAGGCACTTCAACTACAGATCTCTAGTAGAAGCCATAAACAGCAAGGACAGGAGTAAGCTCGTCAAGAACATAGAGTTCTACCCAGAGGAGGGGAAGTATCACTTCGATGGCCACAGGAACTGTCACTTCTCTGTGAATCCAGAGGCGTCGAAGATAGAAAGATGCCCCATATGCGGCAAGCGTCTTGTCATAGGCGTGCTACATAGGGTGAATGACCTTGCCGACAGGCCGCCAGGGGTAGTTCCACAAGGTAGCATACCCTATGTGCATGCAGTGCCATTAATGGAGGTAATAGCGTATGTCACAGGCAAGACTTCGTATTCAAGGAGCACTATTGAGACATATACCTCGATGATTTCAGCCCTCGGGCCGGAGTTCGACATACTGCTTGATATACTGCCAGAGCGGATAGCCGCAGTTGCCGGCAATGACATAGCCAACGCGATAATGAACGTGAGAAACGAGAACATAGGCATAACGCCCGGATACAACGGCGTATTTGGCGTGCTAGACCTGCTCAACAAGAAAAAAGGTATCAGGCAGAACGCTGTAAGGCAGAAAGGGCTTTCCGATTTCACAGGATAGCCTGTCCTCCCTCTCAATAGCAAAGAATTTATATATTGTTGCTACAAAAGTAGCTGTGTAACAAATCCTTGAGTCAGGATTACCAATCAAGCATACAGAAGTGCAGTCAAAATCAAAAGGTCGTGTTTTTATGGCTGAGAAATCTTACAAGTCACTGAACGACAAGCTCGTGGTAGTAATAAGAATAAGGGGTAGGGTCAACGTAGACCACGATATAGAGAATACGCTAGAAAGGCTGAAGTTGAACAGGGTAAACAATTGCACGCTGATAAGGGCGAATGCAGCTTATCTTGGCATGCTGAACAGGTGCAGCGACTACGTTGCATTCGGCATGATAGACGACGAAACCTTAGCCGCCCTGTTTAAGAAGAACGGGGTTGATAAGGATCCGAAGGAAGCAACTGCGAGCCTAGAGTCTATGAAGCAGATCAGGGACAGCATGCCGTTCAGGCTGCACCCTCCAAGGCACGGATTCAGGAAGAGCATAAAGAAGCATGCGACCCAGAAGGGAGTAATAGGGTATGTGGGCGAGGACATAAACGGCCTGCTGAAGAGGATGCTGTGATTCGCCTGCCCGGCCGCGCAGAATGGAAATGGAAAGTATACGTTGATAAAAGATAGGAAATGAAACATAAAAATTAAAAGTGTAAAATATAGAGTATATAGTGTTTAAATGACGATAAGACATCAGAAGAAGAACAGGAAATACCACGGCACCAGAAGGTGGGGCGTAGGCAACATAAAGAATGCCAGAGGAGCAGGAGACCGCGGAGGTCATGGAGGCAAGCTCGTAAGAAAGAAGCACAATTTCACGTACATGACTGCAAAAACTCCCTGGCTGCTCAGCAGAAAGGGTTTCACTAAGTGGAACCAGGCTAAGCTAAAAGAAATAGACTTAAGGGAGATAAGCGCCATGCTTGAGACGAGCAAGGCAGGGGGTGCACTTGAGCTCAGAAAGTACAAGGTGCTTAGCAACGGTGCGCTGACCAAGCCCGCAGAGATAAAGGCATCTGCCTTCTCACAGAAAGCCCGCGAGAAGATAGAGAAGGCCGGCGGAAAGGCCGTCCAGCTCTAAAGAATAGTTTACGTCCATCGCATAGGGTCGCTCTATGTCGGAATCCCTAAAGATCGCATTTTACACTGATACCTACAAGCCCTCAGTCGACGGCGTAGTTACGTCGATAATCAACTTCAAAAAGGAGCTTGAGCGCCGTGGCCATAAGGTGTACATATTCACCAGTGGTGATCCTAACTCCAGGTTCATAACTAAGGAGAAGGACAATGTGTACGTAGTTAGGGGCATAAAGTTCAAGAACTATCCACAGTACACGCTGGCTGCGTTCCCATTCCTAACACATTTCGATGTCAATAGGCTAGGCATAGACATAATTCATGCCCAGACACCGTTCATGATGGGTTTCTCGTCAATGATAATAGCGAGGACAAACAGGATACCACTGGTAGGCACGTTCCATACCTTCTTTACCGAGAAATCTGTGATAAAGGAATATGCATCGAAGAACAAGTACATGCAGAGGGTGTTCACCAAATACGCCTGGCCGTATGCCCGGTTCTTCTACAACAGATGCAACGGCGTCATAGCGCCAAGCGAAAGCGTGAAGAACGTTTTGCAGAAGCACGGCATAAAAAACATAACGGTAGTGCCAAACAGTGTCGACCTCAAAAGGTTCAGCCCTGAAGTAGATGGCAGCGCCTTGAGGAAGAGGCTTCTGGGCCAGAGATACAAGAAAATGGTGCTCTACACTGGGAGAATGAGCAAGGAGAAGAAGATAGATACTTTGATAAAAGCAGCGAGGAAAATAAAGAACAAGGACGTTAGGTTCGTGATGGTGGGCACGGGCCCGTTCGAGAATCATTACAGGAACATGGTGGAGCGCATGGGCCTTTCTGACAGATTTCTCTTTGAGGGTTATATAACAGATGAGATGCTGCCAAAGTATTATGCCGCTGCTGACTTGTTCTGCATGCCCAGCACATTCGAGACGCAAGGGATAGTTTCCCTCGAGGCGCTGGCGTCCGGAAAGCCTGTCGTTGCGGCGGATTATCTAGCATTGTCTGACCTAATAGTCAATGGCAAGAACGGGGAGAAGTTTAAGCCTGGAGATAGTGTGGAATGCGCAAGGAAGATAGAAAAAGTTATAAATAATACAGATGCATATAAGATAACCGACCGGGTAGCAAAGGAATACTCGATTTCCAGCACTACTGACAGGTTGCTTGACTTCTACAAGAAGTCAATGAGCAACGAATATGCTCGTTTTGCTTAACGGTTTGACAGTTAGAGAAGTGAATAAAGTAAAGGCGATTGACTGGTAGAATCAGGCCCAGTAGAGTCTAAAGAAGTTGGAGCTGAAGTGAAAAGCGAAGGTGCTGCAAGCCCTGCGCCTGAGGCATCCGTTTCCAAGAAGGAAGAGCTGGGGCAGCAGCAGAATGCAGCGAAGGGCAGCAGGGACAAGGGAGTGAGCGGCGCCCCGCAGCATCAGAGGTCTAGCGGCGACCAAACGATAATGAGGCTCATAGCTGAGTCCGGAAATCCCGAGGCGGCGAAGCTCAAGGAAGAGATAGACGCGCTTAAGAAGGAAAGGATAGAGGCGATAATAAAGGTAAAGATAGCCAGGAAGAGGCTGGCATACAAGGAGCATGAGTTAGAAGACGTAAAGCGAACAATGGAGCAAAACAAGACAGACACTACCGAGCAGAAGAGGCAGATAGGCAAGATGAAGAGGATGAAAAACAGCCTCGAATTCAGGGTATCTACAGAAGCCAGATCTCTCAGCGAGGAGAGGAAGCTGGTAAAGGAAATAGCAGAAGTCAATGCAAAGCTCAAGGATCTCTATAAGAGCATAAGATTCGAGAAGAAGATAGAGTTCGTGGAAGGCGACATAAAGAGATATACTGAGGAAGTAGAAGCTGCTACGAAGAAGATAGCTGAGGTCGACTCAAAGCTCGACGAGAAGTACAATGCTCTCAGGAAGCTGCTGGGCATAGAACGCAGCAAGCACAGGGAGCCAGGCGAAAGGTACGAGAGGCGCGAGCCACGGGAGAGAAAGCCGCAGTTCAGGGAGCAGCAAGAGGCCATAAACTTCGAGGATATCGCAATAATAAAGAAGAAGAAGAGCGCCTGATGCTTGCAGCAAAAGCACGGTGCGCGCTACTTTTTGCAAAGGCTATGCACTGCCGCACCGTAAAGGATTTTAAAAGCCGCACACAAGTAGGCAGTGCATAAATGCGATTAGAAGATGAACCTGCGCTGGAAAACGGTAGCGGGCGGGTACTATAAAAATCGAAACGCAAAGTACAGATACAATATACAAAAACAAAGACAGAAAAAAACAAAAACGAAAATAAAAATAAAAACAAAAACAAAGGTGTTAAATTGAAAATAAAGTTTTACGGAGGACAGGAAGAAGTTGGAAGGAGCTGCATAATGATAATATCAGAGCAATCAAAGATACTTCTCGATGCTGGCATTAAGGTTGGGGATGAAGACCCGTATCCAAAGCTGCCGGATGCAGAGCTCAAGAACATAGACGGGATATTCATATCCCATGCGCACTTGGATCATTGCGGCTATCTCCCGCACATATACAGTGCAGGATACGACCGCAAGGTATTCGCCACCCAGGCGACCATGGAGATACTGAACGTTATGATAAACGATTACATGCGACTCTCAGAGCCAGAGAACGTGTCGAAGGAGGGCCTGAGGAGGCTCATGAGGAATTACGTTGTAGCTGAGTACATGAAAACTATCAAGCTGAAGGACCTCACCATAAAGTTCATACCTGCGGGCCACATACTCGGCAGCTCGCTTATAAGTGTTAGCGATGGCAAGCACACAGTCCTATATACGGGTGACATAAACCTGGCTTCGACCAGGCTGATGGAGGGGGCTGATACCAGAACCCTAAAGGCCGATACCTTGATAACCGAGAGCACGTATGCAGGAAGGGATGATAAGTTCCCTCCGGAGAACACCATCGTAAAAGGCATGGTTGATAGCGTGAAGGAAACACTGATGCAGAATGGGTCTGTTATAATACCAAGTTTTGCCGTCGGGCGTGCACAGGAAGTGCTGCTTATCCTTGACGACTATATGAACTCTGGCAAGATACCGAAAGTGCCGATATACATAGACGGTATGATAAACAAGATAACCAGAATACATAGGCACAACATACTTAGCTGCAGGAAAGAGCTTCAGATGAAGATACTTGTGAGTGAGTACGACCCGTTCAAGAGCAACAACTACAAGCCGGTTGAGAAGAAGCAGTCGAGGATGAAGGTCATCAGGGACGGAGAGCCAAAGATAATAGTCACTACGAGCGGCATGCTCTCCGGAGGGCCGGTTCTCGAGTATCTGACTCATATGGCTAGAAATCCGCTTAATAAGCTCTTGATGGTTGGGTATCAGGCAAAGGGCACCTTGGGCAATGAGCTCCAGAACGGCGCAAAGGAGGTCGAGATTGACAAGAAGAAGGTAGCGATAAAGCTGAAGGTTGAGACATTCCATCTTTCAGCGCACGCGGATAGGCCGCAGCTGCTCAATCTGCTTACGAAAGTGAAGGGCCTGAAGAACGTTTTCATAGTGCATGGTGAAAAAAGCAAGTCAGAGCAGTTCAGGGAAGACATCTCGAAGAAATACAAGGCAACCGTACCGAGCATAGGCAGCACTCATACTCTATAATCTATGGGCGCAGGTACAACGTATATCGCCATATGACGTATGCATACCAACATAATTTATATATGTTGGCTCTATTGTTATGCCCCTGTATAAAATGCGGGTGGGGAGAAGCATATGGCAAAGAACAATAAGAAGATTCAGGAAGAGCTGGAGAAGCTAAAGAAGTTCAAGTCCGTCAGTGATATAATACAAAGGAGCGAAGCGGAGAACGCTCTGCTGTACAGCACCTCAAGGGGCGACCAGGATCCCGCCGACGATGAGCTGTTCGAGACCATGATGGCCAAGCTGGTCAGCAAGGGTGCTACGCCTACGGAAAGAAAAGAACTTGAGTTCGTCGAGAAGAGCAGCACTATCGAGAAAGGCGAAAGAATAGAGAAGAGAAAGAAGGTCAGCCTCTCTAAGAAGGGGGGCAAGCCCAGCATAAGTCAGCACATTCACGCTATCAAAAAAAACGCTCATAACGGGAAGGGGGCAAAGAAGGGAGCAGCCGGAAAGTCCTCGAAGCGAAGGTAACCTAATCCTTATCACTGCGCGCGGCAAAAGTGCCACTAGCAAATCAGCGAATATTTATAATTAAGCGTAGAATCTCTCTTGTATTCGGGGCTCGTAGCACAGGGGTAGTGCACCCGCTTTGCAAGCGGGGGGTCGCGGGTTCGAATCCCGCCGAGTCCACAGCACCTTGTCGGTAAATTGATTCCAACTATGTGCTCGGAATGCTTCTAGAGGCTTTTTATTATTTGTCTGATTAACTACGTTTAGATAAGATAACATTCGCGGTGCTGATTTGGAGAAGAAACCAAATGTCACAATAATAGTGCTCGATACTATGAGGCTTGACATGTTCGACAGACTAATTGCTGAGAACCCCAATTTAATCAGCGGATTCAATGCCATTAGGTTCGGGAAATGCATCGCCCCCGGATCATGGACTTTGCCATCGCATGCCTCTTTATTCACCGGTATGAGCCAAACAGAGCATGGATGTCATGAGACCAAATCCATAAAGTCTCTTGACATAGACAACATAAAGCTCACAAAGAAGACTATTACAGAAAGGCTCAAGGACAAGGGTTATGCAACGTATGGGCTGTCGGCAAACCCATACATACATCCAATATATGGCTTTGAGGGATTCGATACGTACGTAGCAGAATCCTACTTCACTGACATATTCGGAAGCGTGATCGAGATCTCCGAAGACCTAAAACCCAAAGTATCAAAATATAGGAATGTATATGGTGGAGACCTATTTGGAATGGCACGCGCGATAATCAGAGAAGATCCAAACCTCTTCTTCGAGCTCATTTTGAGTGCTGGAAAGCTGACTCCCAAAGCGGCGTACAAAAAGCTCAGGGCAAAGCTCATAGACGGCTGGCCTGTCGAGAAGGGAGGCAAGAACATGCTGAAGGCCATAAGTGGCCTAGACATCAAGGAGCCCTTCTTTCTTTTCGTTAACTTCATGGAGGCGCACGACCCATATATAGGGAAGAAGGGTAAGGACTTCAACTGGGCCACTCCATTCATGAAGGCTGATCCTAAAGAGAGCCTAATATCAGCATGGAAGTCGCTCTATTCTAAGGCTGCTTTCAGGGCCCTAAAGTATGGCTCTGAGCTCATAAGGCACCTGCTTGAGAAGTTTGGCGATGACCAAATAATAATTTTGACATCCGACCATGGGCAACTGTTCGGGGAGCACGGATTCGTAGGCCACGGCACGGTGATACCTGATGAGATAGTGAAAGTGCCATTACTCGTCATAGTGCCGAAACACTTTGCAAAGAATAAGGGAGCAAAAGGCTACCAATCTCTAATCAACATACAGGACTTCATACTTGCAGCAGTAGATGGTGACAGGAATGCGCTATCTAAGCTTACCAAAGCTGCTGCTATAACAGAGACGTTCAGCATCCCTGCAAACATATCAAACGTCAGCGGCGTCGACAAGAAGAAGATGGCAAAGCTCGACAGGTACCAAAAAAGGGTATTCAAATGAAATTAGTAATTACCCAGCATAGCATAAATGACCGCGGCGGCGCAGAGAGGGTGATACTTAAGATTGCTCAGAGGTATGACGCCACGATATATACTCTTGGATACGACCCGAAGGGCACGTTTGAGGAGTTTAAAGCATTGAATATAAAGGTATTCAGGGAAAGGAGAAGTTCTGTGAACGTGCTCCCAAAAAGAGTATCGAATGCCTTACACTACGGTTATGGGTTCTACAACCTAAAGATAAAGGAGGACTATGACGTAATAAACTCTCATATGTCTCCAAGCGAGTGGGTGCGCAACAGGAATCCAAGGGTGCTGTGGTATTGCCATACGCCGCCCAGGGAGCTTTATGATCCTACAGTTGCAAACCTCAGGAAAAAGTCCTTAAGCGAAAGCATCATGTACAAGGGATTCGGCAGAGTGTATACCCGCATGGAGAAGGGCGTCGTAAAGAAAATAGAAGCCATAGCGACGAATAGCGGCGTCACCAGGGGCAGAATTAAAAGGATTTTTGGGCGCAATGCGGAAATAATAAATCCGGGCATAGACTACAAGGACTTCTACAACGCGGATGATGGCAAGTACTTTATATATCCTTCAAGAATAGCTGAGCAGAAGCGCCAGGACTATGCAATAGAGGCTTTTTCTATACTGACAAAGGACAGAAAGTACAGAGATTACAAGCTAGTTCTGGCTGGCAGCATGTCCGACAGATATGCCGATTTTAGGGAGTATTATGAGAGGCTTAAGGCTATGGATGTTAGGAATGTAATATTCATGCCAAATCCCTCTGATGTTGAACTAAGGAAAGCGTATTCGAGGTCAACAGCTGTCCTTTTCGCTGCGATAAACGAGGATTATGGTATAGTGCCTCTAGAAGGGATGGCAAGCTACAAGCCTGTCATATCTGTCAACGAAGGTGGCCCTACTGAAACGATAGTCGACGGCAAGACTGGCTTCCTCGTGAACAGCCCAAAAGAGATGGCAAAGCGGATGGCTCTTATAGCGGAGAATGCCGAGCTCGCTGATGCAATGGGAAGAGAGGGGAGAAAGAGGGTGGAGAAGTATTACTCTTGGAACGCCTTCTTCACCAAGTTCGATAGGCTGATGCGCAAGGTCAGCAAGATGTGAATGGGGGAATTGTACCCTGCATTCACTGATTATCTCCATCCTGCTTCTTCTGTGGCTTCTGCTTCTTCTGCGCCTGTTGCTGCTGCTCTTTGATGAAGTCGTCCAGGCCTCTTACACCGAATGGTATCGGGAGCGCAAGCCCCTTGGTTTCCGTAGGTATGAATACCATTACGTTCTTGCCTGATATGCTTACCTCATACATCATGTTCAATGCCCTGAGCTGCATGGCGTACGGGTCCTTCTCATACTTGCCAGACGCCTCAATCATTTTATCTGCGGCAAGTGATTCACTTTCTGCGAGTATAACCCTTGCCTGCTTCTCCCTATCGGATGTGGCGACCCTGGCCATGGCGCTCTGCAATTCCGGCGGTATAGCGACATCCCTTATCTCTACAGAGATGGCTTCTATGCCCCATGAATGTATGCGTTCCTCTATGAGATCCTTTATATCTTTCCCTATTATGTCCCTGCCTGCAAGCATCGTGGAAAGTTCGCTTTTGCCTATGACATCCCTCATTGCTGTCTGCGAAGCCAGAAGAACAGAATTGTAGTACGACTGAACATTAAGTATTGTTTTCTCTACATCCTTTACCTGCCAGAAAAGTATCGCATCCACATCTACGGGTACATTGTCCTTAGTGAGCGTCTTCTCGGCTTTAAACGAGGTGCTTAGCACTCTTGTATCTATAGTGGATGTTGTGGCGTCCACTATTGGCACAATAAGAAATATTCCCGGTCCTATTATCCCTTTGTATCTCCCAAATCTTAGCACTGCCTTCCTGTTCCACTCGCTCAGAACTCTTACAGAAAGCGTGAGAATAAGTATCAGGCTTAGAAAGAATCCTGCGACCGCATAAGGAATATTTCCTACATAATACCCTCCTCCAATGAGAATTACAAATATGAGGAAATCGATTAATGCTGCGATACCTCCGCTGTAAGTTCTTGATACACCTGAAGCTGCATTTGTTTTATTTTCCATGTCACCACTGCATACCAGCCATTCCTGTCAATCCTAATGCAGACAGGTTCTTTATGTCTTTCCAACAGCACATATCCCTGTGTGCAGAATAGCATAATATACTGCGCATGCAATGAATAATATAAATCAAAATGTGCACGTTATTCTAACTGAAGGTGAAATGATGACAGAGCTGAAGATAGAACCGGGCAGGACTGCCCTGGTCATAATAGATCTACAGAAGGGTATAGCAGCCACCGGGAGGCCGCTTGCACCAATAGATGGCGCGAAGGTCGTGGAAAACGCCTCTAAGCTTGTTTCAGCATTGAGGGCTGCTGGTGCGTTTATTGTACCTGTGCACGTTGGCTCGACGGATGGCAAAGACATGCCTTCTGTGAATGCAGAGCAGTCAATAAGCATGGCCAGCAGGCATATGGCTGCGGACTGGGCCGACATTATGCCTGAGCTTGGAGTGTCTGATTCCGACCATGTGATACTCAAGCACAACTGGAGCGCTTTCTACGGAACGGATCTTGACCTGCAGCTGAGGAGGAGGCACATAGATACGATAGTTTTGTGTGGCATATCAACCAACATAGGCGTGGAGTCGACCGCTAGAGATGCATACCACCATAATTACAACCAGATATTTGCGACAGATGCAATGGCTGCCATGACCAAGGAAGAGCATGATGGCACGGTCGGCAACATATTCCCGAGGATAGGAATAAGAGCCACCACTACAGAAATAATAAACGCGCTAAAGCCGAGGTGATGTGATGTTGCCAAATATGGATCCGAAGCAGATGAAGAGCATAATGGAGAAGATGGGGATCAAGTCTACTGATGTTGATGCGCTGAGGGTAGTAATAGAGTGCCCAGACAGGCATATCATCATATCAGACCCGCAGGTTACCAGAATAGATGCTCAAGGCATGGTAACGTTCAGCGTTGCAGGCAATGTTAGCGAGCAGGCAGCCGAGCAGGCAAAGGTGGAGATTACTGATGACGACGTCAAGCTCGTGATGGAGCAGAGCGGAGTTTATGATCCAAGCAGGGCGAAGGCAGCACTTGAGGAGAGCAAAGGGGACATAGCCAGCGCGATTATGCGCCTCAAGGAAGGCAGTTGAGTCTCGATTGCGTCAAGCTGTCCAATCCTTATTTTCTTACCCTGAAGGCTTGGGCGTACGGTACACTCCCTGCCCTCTTGACGCTTCCCGAATCTATAACGTTGGCTTCTATTGCCGCGCTGACTGCTTCCTCTCCAACTATATTGGCTGTATAAATAGTTTTGGGGTCCACCATGCCCGCAGCGTCTTCTTTTGAGACCAAGTCTCCCTTGTAGAAATCCGAATAGTCCCTTATGTTTATCTCTATTGCGCCTTCGCTTATCACGCTGCTTATGAGCGACTCGTCGCACATGGCCACCATATCGCCGTTCTCGCTTTTGTGTATCTTTAGAAATATCAATGCATCATCTCATCCATATCTATAGAACAGCACAGTCGCGGCGCTGTACATCACGCCATACCAGAGCAGCCACATTCCGCCTGCTATGTTGTGGAAGTATAATACTGAGAGCGCACCGAGCGAAAACAGGCCGAGCGAAAGCGTTAGCTCTGTCTTTGTATTTACCAGGCTGGACATCAGGCTGTGCGGCCTGGGCTTCTCGTTCTTTCTGTTCCAATTGAATGATGGGTTCTTGTGTCTAAGCGCTGCTATCGCGGCCTTCGTCCTTATCACAGCAAGGCTGAAGTTGAGCACGAATACCATAAATCCTTTCATTGTAGACTTGAAATATATCTTTGCAAGCATAACTGGTGCGAGCAGGGAAGCCATGAAGGCGATTATCCCTATTATTTCAAGATCTAAGCCTATGTATGTCTGGTTGAAGAAGTGCCTTATGGTCATGTGAAGGAACGGAAGAGACGAGAATACTATGAGCACCGATACGAGCGTGAATAGTATCAGCACTATTGAGAGGTAGTTCAAGCCGAATCCGTGCGTTATGTAATCCATCCGTGTAAGCGGCGAGCTCTTCATCGACTTCCTGAACTTGAAGAAGTAGCTGATGAACTGCGTGTCGCCGTAGTTGTACCTCCACTGCTGCTTTGCAAGCGCGGTGAAGGTGGATATTGGCTTCCCATACGCATATACCTTTGGTATGTATATGCTCCTAAAATTCCTCCTGTCAGATTCGAAGCTGAAGAACGTATCCTCTATCACGTATTCAGGGAACCCTCCTATCGCATCTATCGCCTTCCTCCTTATCAAGCCGCATGAGCCGGCATATATTGCAGTGTTGTTCAATGCTCTTGCAGTCTGTATGAACTTAAAGAAAAATCCATCAAACAGCTTCACGGCATTGGCAAAAAAGTTGCCATTGAACGTGCTCTTCTCGGTCTGGACGTACGCCAGTCTCTCGTCATCGAAGTAGGGTATTAGGTCTAGAAGGAAGTTTGTGTTAGTGAGGTACTCATCATAGTCGAATATGGCGATGAGCTCCTCCTTCGACCTTTTGAGCATGTTGTTCAGTGCTCCTGCCTTGAACCCCTTTCTAGCAGTCCTGTGCACATATACTATACCGTTTGCCTTGCTGAATCTCTCCAGCTCAGAGGCTGTCGACTGCACTGTCGAATCGTCTATCATATAAAACTTTATCTTGTCCTCCGGGTATTTCATGTCCTTGAGTCTAAGCATGTTCCTCTCGACGAGAGCAGCATCCTCATTGAATACCGGCATTACCACGGCTACGGTCGGCTTTCTTCCACTGTGCTTCAGCGCCCTGTTTATCTTTTCCAGATACCTATCATAGAAATATGACCTGTAGTAAACGAGCGCGGCAAAGATGTTGAAGAAGCCTGCTACAACTGTAAGCGTAGCGAACGCTATTGCCAGTACAAACATGTATGCACTATCCGCTATAACGAACAGGTACAGCACGAAACCGATACCTGCCACTGCAAGGAACACGAACAGAGCTACACTGAACAGCCTGACAAGGAAGCCCTTGTCAGCGAGATCGGTTACCATGAAACCATACTTTACATTCTTACGTTGTGAATAAAGCTATAAAGGCTTAAGGCTTATAGATATTGCTATCCGAAGCCTATAAATCCTATGGGTGCCGTAAGGTTCCTGAGCGCCCATCGCGATATATAAGCATGGGGCGGAGATGCAGTACATGCCAGGGTGGCGGAATCTGGTATCGCGCCGGTCTCGAGATTGCAAAATCATTCGAGAGCTGAATAGTGATGCAACAGGCCAACCGGTGTCCGCAAGGACTTTTGGGTTCAAATCCCAACCCTGGCGCACTCGGCATAGGCTGAGAGAGTAGGAGAGGTGCATAACATGCTGTCTATGAAGTACAAAGGGTATGCGTTTGCCATAGCCACATCGTTGATGTACTCGCTGTGGTATCTGCTCTCCGGTTCGCTGGTATCCCGCTCTCCTTATATTAGTCCTTTGTTCCCGTGGCTGCTAATAGAAGCTACATCTGCCGCTATCGTGTTCGTGATAGCTAAGGGTGATGTAAGAGTTGAGAGGCTGTCGGACCTAAAATATCCTGTTGTCTCAAGCTTCCTCTACTCTGTAGGAAACTACGTGTTCTATGTGCTGATAGCCACGAATGGCGTGCCTGCTGCAAGCGCATTTAGTGCAGCCGAGATAATCATCTTTACGCTGCTATTGTGGCTCACGGCCAGGCGCAAAATAAACATAGCCACATATTCGCTTGCATCTGCGGTAATAGCTGGCGGTCTTGTGATTGAGTCTCTTGCGATCCAGAAAGGGGCATACGTGCTTAACACCCAGACCATAGTCTTTGGTATAATAATTGCAGCTTTCTATGGCGCTGCAACATACTTCTACTACCTCTCTGCGAAGCACATAAAAAGCAAGTTTACCACAATGTTCTTCATACAAGCACCCCAGGTGGTAGTATACGGCATGGCACTGCTTTTCTTCACCCATGAATCTTTCATACCGTTGATAACAGGCGAATACTTGCTGCTTGCAGTTATAGTTGGCGTTGTGCTGCTCGCCTCATTCTACCTTGAAACTACCATGATGAAGGTCCTTTCGCTGGTAGGGCGCGGTTCCGTAGCCACTGGGTACATACTCTCAGATCTCCAGCTCATACCTGTGGTAATATACTTTCTCATCGTCAGCCCCGGAACGTGGCAGACATATGTGCCTGGGCTACTGTTGGTGACGGTGGGCCTGGCAATGCTTGATTGGGAATAAGATTTTAGCAGCGCATGTCTGCCTTACACCTATTTTAACAAAGCCTCTCTTCCGCTAAGTCTGCTCCGAATGGCCCTCTATGAACTCATCAAGCAGCACGGTCGCATATGACCCTGCAGGCAATGAGAATCCCAATACAATGCTCTCATCCTTAACTACTGCGCGGAACCCGATGTACGGCGCGAACAGCAGCCTTGTAGAGCCCTTGCAGCTGAGTTCAGGCATGCCTTTCAGCTTGAATGCTTCTGGCTCTATACCCCTCTCGTCCAGCACTTCACGCTCATACCTGTCAAGCTTCTGCGTGTTGTACCCTATTATATTTCCTACCAGAAAACCGCTCTGCTTCCTTGCTCCAACAGTGTATACATTGTTAAGGTCTGGCCAGCCTGCTGCGTCAGCACCGCACGCTATGTCGCCTTCAGAAGGCATGATTGTGCCGTCGCGGATCCTGGCCTCGACTACCTTGTTGAACATATCGCTCTCTACGGAATGCACAAACATTAGTGACAGCTGGCGCGGCAGCTTCCTCAGTGCGCCAGCAAAGTCCGTGCTATGCGTTGAGAGGTGCCCGAGCACCGTGCGCTCGTACTTAAGATATTTCGGGAAGTAATTCAGCCCTTTCTCAAAGTCTTGCGTCTCAGAAAGCTTCCTCCGTGCTTCGACAGCTTCAGCATTAGTTTCGTTGTTAGCATCGGTCAGGAAGGACATTACTGCGCTTCTGAAGTCCCCTTTCATAATTGCTATGCCTATCTCTACATTGTTATTCCTGAAACCGAACCTCTGCTCGCCGAAGTAGTTTGGGAAGAACCCGCCGAGCTCCTTATCTATGCCTGATACGGATTCGAGGTCTGATACTCCTCTTGCCGTAACTGTAAACCTATTGCCCTTAAGGTCCCCGAGCTTTATTCCACTCTTGCTCTTCCATGCGCCGTTGATTGATATGTCTTTGATCCGCACAGATGCTAATTCATCTGGAGTTATGCCATATACGCTGCACAGCTGCGTGGAAATGGATGTCCTATCCTTCGTTCCTGCGAATCCGATAGATTTTCTGCCGCGCCCGCGGGCCTTCGCTATGCGCAACAGTGCTTGAGTAGTGTTCCAGTCCCTTTTCTGCAGTACAAAGGTGGTAAACTTTCCATCATCGGATGCGGACATGCCTGCTGACTCTGCATCGTACGCCCTTCCGACTTCCAGGATTTGTCCTGACTCAGTTATCTCCTCGACTACGAAGTCCTCTGGGCTCTGCTTAAGGGCTGCAGCCTGCCTGCGCTGCTTTGAAAGCCTGTGCATGGACCTATATTATCCTGCAAGGGTTTTAAATCATGGCAGGCAATTGCTTTACGGTGTGCATATGAAATACCAGATAGCTGGAGAAAGCATGCAGGCGCTGAACATCATATTAGAAGAGGGCGAGAAGATATATGCGGATTCGGGGCATCTTCTGAGCAAGAGCGATAACATTAGCATGACGCCAAGAATAGCTGGCGGCCTCATCAAGGCTATAGAGAGGAAGGCCACAGGTTCCACAGCGATGCTTACAGAGTTTCAGTCAAAGAGCGGCGAGGGCGTCGTGTCCGTCAGCGGTACGCTGCCTGGCAAGGTCGTCGAAGTGGACCTCGGGCCGGATCAAGGTCTTGCAGTTGAGCACAGTGCGCTGCTCGCTGTAGAGGAGAGTGTCAATTTTACGCTTCAGAGAGTGAGCATGGGCGCGGCATTCTGGGGCGGGGCTGGCCTAATGTTGCAGAAGTTTATCGGCCCTGGAAAGGTGTTCATACATGTGGTCGGTGACACAATAAGTCACGACCTCGATGGCACGAACCATATAGAGGTTGACCCCGGCCACATCGCCGCTTTCGATTCTAGCCTTAACTACACTATAAGAGGAGTAGACAACGTGCGCACGGCCATGTTCGGCGGCGTAGGCTTATTCCTTGCCAACTTCACCGGAACAGGGAGGGTGATACTGCACAGCGTCTCCAAGATAAAGCTCGCTACAGAGCTGTACCTGATGGGGAAGGAGATCAACGGAGGCAAGTAGGCCATGGACACTCGCGTTAAGGCTTTTTGCCAGATACTGAAGGAAAATCAGAAAGAAAAAGGAAAAAAGTATAAGGGGTCAGGCCGGAGCATGCTCCCTGCGCCAATTATTATAGCGCTATCGCGGTCACCATCAACACTACTACCAGATATATAATGCCGATGATGACACCTTCAAGGACCATCGTGCCGAACGCCTTCACTCTGGATATGTTGAGCTGCGTAGAAAGCGCAATAACGCTTACTATCAATGCCCATATTCCAAAGATCACTGTCAGTAACAATCCGATGGGTGCAAGCGCGCTTACGCCGCTGGGAATTCCGTTCACCGCTACGGTGCTCCCAAGCAGGCTGCTGTTTACGGACAAAGGCAGCACTATCCAGTATATGAGTAAGAATGGTATAATCATGTACGTGAATGCATTCACCACTCTCTCATAGTTGCCCTTGTACAGCTTGAACAGCTTGCCTATTATGGCATGATATATTCCAGCACCAACAAGTATGCTGACTATCGGAAATACTATTACGTAGTCCAGCAGCACGGCGGATATCATCGCTACGGCCCCACCTGAAGACATCCCGATGACAGCGCCCAATATAATACCCAGTATCATTGGTATTATCATCACGCTGTAGTAAAACTTCAGCGATTCGCCGATACCCATCTGTCGTTTTGTTTCCTTCCCTGGATGCAAAAGCACTCCAAAGGCGTTCTTTAAGTTATCCTGATATGACAACCAATCACCAGTTTAATATCTATCATAACATTTAAAAGCACCATGCAACTCCGGCAGTTCTAAATCATGGTAAGAAAGACGAAAAATGAAAAAGCAAATGAAAGAAAAAGAAAACAATGAAAGCGCGGTAACCGCGCGGGTCATTTAGCAGTTGCTGAAACAGTGGCTACCACATTTTCCTTAGTGGTGTTGCCAACATTATAAACTGCCCATATGCTGCCGACCCATGTGCTGCCTCCTGAAGTAAGCACTGGTATGCTTACAGCAGTCACGCTTCCTGAGGCAAGGTTGCCTATTGCATCGTTGCCGTCAGAAGTCGAGAAAGACGTGTTATATGGCACAGCATAAAGTATCACGCCTGTCCAGCTGCTGCCAGTGGCCTGGCCAAACGTGAAATTCAGGTGGCTGCCACTGTAGGACAGGTTCGTGCACATATATCCAATACTGCCAATGCACGTATTGCCTAAAGTAGGAGACAATCCGCCAGTGCCAACTAGGCCGGTGCTAATGAAAGTCGCTGCAAATATAAACGTCAGCACCATGGCAATCACACCTACTATAAACCATTCTAGCAAGAGGGTGCCAAGCGCTTTCAGCCTGCTGATCGAGAGCTGGTTTGACAAAGCTATTATCATCACAACAATGGACCATATGCCAAATATCACGCTAAGTATTGCGCCGAAGAGGTATGCCGCGCCAATTGATGGGGTAACTGCACTAAATCTGCCTAGAAAACCGTTACTTGCAGTAAGCGGCCCAACTAGCCAATATATTAACACAGAGGGCATTATCGCATATGTAAAGGCACTTACCGGCTTTGCATAGTTGCCCTTGTACAGCTTGAACAGCTTGCCGATGATGAGGTGGTATATTCCTGCATCGACAAGTATTCCTAATGGGAAGAACACAATGAACGTGAGCAGTATGCCTACAACAGCTGCAACTCCTATGCCGATATCAGATGTATTCAGCACTATACTTATGATGATACCAAGTATGAGCGGTATTATCATTATCGTGTAATAAAACTTCAGGGCTTCAACTATCCCCATGCTCTTTTTCGTAGCCTTCCCTGGATGCAACAGCGCATCTAAGGCCCTATGCATATTGTCGACGTATGACACGTTCACACCTAATATTACAATGCTATTAATCGTTTAAATAGCTATCTGCGCTTATACTACACTCTATCCAATTGTGTGAAACTGCCGAGAAGCAAGCGCCTGCGTTTTTTAATCAAATAGGTTTATTACTAAGCGTTCAGTCAATCTTACCAAGAGCCGCTTCGAGTGTGTTAAATAGAAGAAATGTATTTAAACCTTAATGATTCAATATATTGCGGTGCTCTTATGCCCTTAATGTGCTGAAGCCTGATCTTTTCTATGCTTCTGCATTGTAAAAATTTGGCATTGAGCATTAACAATCTTTTATGATATCGTGCTTGTTGCATGATTGATGTGAGGAGAAGAGATTCGCAAATTAAAGCTGCCTAGGGGATGACTAGGCTATAGTAGCGATTAAGGCCGTGGCAAGCTGCGATAAGCCCGGGGTAGCCGCAAGTCAGGCTTTGAACCCGGGATTGCCGAATTGTGCCTGCGTAAGCAGGCATGCGCACGCGGGGAACTGAAATATCTTAGTACCCGCAGGAAAAGAAAGAGCATTCGATGCGGTAAGTAATGCGAATGAAAGCCGCACAGGGCGAACTGAATCCGTCCTTGCAAAAGGCACGGAGATGTGGTGCAGCGACATTCAGCCAGCACATGAGCCGAGCGCGTTGGAAAGCGCGGCCATAGAGAGTGACAGCCTCGTAGGTTAAGTGTGTTGGCGATAGCTGCAGAGAGTAGCGCCGCCTGAGTATGTGGTGCGAATATGGGGGCATTAAACCCCAACCCTAAATATTGACTATAGACCGATAGCGTACGAGTAGCGTGAGTGAAAGTTAAAAAGAACGCACACGCGTGCGGGTGAAATCAGATCTGAAACTAGGCAGTTACAAGCAGGTAAGGCACGAAAGGGTAGAAGTGTGCCGAAGCGGAAGCGCGAAAGCGCTGAGCGAGGCGCATGGACCAGTGTCTTATCATTCTTCTTGAAGCAAGAGCCAGGGAGTGTATGGTAGTGGCAAGCCGAAAGGCGGAGCGAAAGCGATAGCGCGCAGTCCTAGACGAGGCGCATGGTATGAAAATGCCAAAGTCACTATTATACGACCCGAAGCCACTGCGAACTACGCGCAGCCAGGACGAAGCTAGGCTAACGCCTGGTGGAGGTCCGCCACCTGTCATGGTATAACCTGTTGGGCGAGCTGCGGGTAGCGGCGATAAACCATTCGAGCGTGGCAATAGCGGGTCCCATCTGAAGTATCTTTAGGATAGCTCAAGGCGAGTTTGCACGCGAGGTAGAGCTACCGATTAGGAGGTAAGGGGTCGAGAGGCCTCCCCTTCTTGTCAAACTCCGAATGCACGTGCTGCGTAGACCCTTGGAGTCGGCGATGCTGGGTAAGCCAACATCGCGAGACCGGAACGACGGTGATCGAGGTTAAGGTCCCAAAATCCTGATTGAGTGTGTCAAAGGCCGGAAGTTTCATAGACAGTCGGGAGGTAGGCTCAGAAGCAGCCATCCTTCAAACAACGCGTAATAT
>JAMCYG010000014.1 GCA_023473425.1 Candidatus Martarchaeota archaeon | reverse complement strand
CTACGCCGCTTGGTGCCACAACATCTTTTATTTGTTCTCCACTCATTTTTGGCCTGTATTGATAGTGGCATGATTCTTTTCCGAAATGACAGGTCAGCGAAGCGTCGGCATCCTTTGATTGCCTGCGCTACATTTGCAATTACCTATACATTAAATACCTTGCGATATACAAATAATATACGGCCTGTATCCTGTGCATTTTGCACATGCGGCATATTCACGCTAAATCGGTGAAGCATTTTGGTAGACGGCATAGATCTGACTGTGGCTAGCGCCCTGGTAACTGACGATGGCAGGGGCCTCGCGAGGATAGACTCGAAGGCCAGAAAGCTGCTCGGAGTCATATCAGGAGACATAATAGAGATAAAGGGAAAGAAAAAGTCGACTGCGGCTATAGTGTGGCCTGCGCATCAGACTGATGAGGGCCTGGATTTTATAAGGATGGACAGCTACATAAGGCAGAACGCAGGCGCTGGCATAGGGGACAAGGTATTTGTCACAAAGGCTGATGTCAAGGAAGCGACTAGGGTAATTTTGGCTCCGCCGCCGAATCAGAAGCCTCCGCTAAGCCCGGACTTTTCAGAGTATGCGAAGAACAAGCTGGAGGAGAAGCCGCTGATGAAGGGCGACATAGTGCCGATAAGCATGTTCGGATACGCATTCAGCTTCATAGTCGTACAGGTATCCCCTCATGGCGTTGCGAGAGTTGGAAGGGACACTGAGGTTATAGTCAAGAGCGAGCCTGTTTCCGAGTCTATGGTCAAAATAAGCGACGTGCACTACGAGGATATAGGCGGTCTCAAGCAGGAAATAGAGAAAATAAGGGAGATGGTGGAGCTTCCGATAAGGTATCCGGAGCTGTTCCAGCGCCTAGGTATAGAGCCGCCCAAGGGCGTGCTGCTTTATGGCTCTCCAGGCACTGGTAAGACCCTTCTTGCCAAGGCGGTAGCCAACGAGAGCGATGCACACTTCATATACATATCTGGTCCCGAGCTCGTCAGCAAGTTCGTTGGGGAAAGCGAGGAGAAGCTTAGGGAGATATTTAACGAGGCAAAGGAGAAGGCACCTACAATAGTGTTCATGGATGAAATAGATGCGATAGCGCCGAAGAGGGAAGAGGCCACGAACGAAGTGGAGAGGCGCATGGTTTCGCAGCTGCTTGCGCTCATGGACGGCATGAGCTCGAGGGGCCAGGTCATAGTCATAGGTGCTACCAACAGACCCAATGCGATAGATCCTGCGCTCAGGAGGCCTGGCAGGTTCGATCGCGAGATAGAAATAGGCGTCCCTGATAGGAATGCGAGGAAGGAAATACTTCAGATACACACGAGGAACATACCGCTCGCAAAAGACGTCAACCTTGATGAGTTGGCCGATAAGACGCACGGCTACACTGGCGCCGACATAGCTGCTCTGGCGCGTGAGGCCGCCATGGTAGAATTAAGGAAACTCATACCTGAAATACTCGGCAAGAAGTCGGTGCCGAACGAGATACTCGTGAAGCTGAACGTACAGATGGATGACTTCAACGCTGCGCTCGCATCTATACAGCCAAGTGCATTGCGTGAGGTGTTTATAGAGAGGCCGAACGTGCACTGGAGCGATGTTGGCGGCCTTGAGCAAGTCAAGCGCGAGCTCAAAGAAGCTGTAGAGCTGCCAATTAAGAGCCCAGAAGTATTCGAGAAGATGGGTATAAGGCCAGTGAAAGGCGTGCTGCTTGTCGGCGCGCCGGGAACTGGTAAGACTCTGTTGGCTAGAGCTGTAGCTACGGAGAGGGAATCAAACTTCATATCTATCAAGGGACCGGAGCTGCTCAGCAAATATGTCGGTGAGAGCGAACGCGCCGTGAGGGAGATCTTCAGGAAGGCGCGCCAGGCCGCACCATGCATAATATTCATTGACGAGATAGATTCTATAGCTACAGCAAGGGATTCTGATTCTAACGATTCGATGGTTACCGAAAGAGTCGTAGACACGCTGCTTACAGAGATGGATGGGCTGCAGGAGGTCAAGAACGTGGTCGTGATAGCCGCGACTAACAGGCCTGATATGATAGACCCAGCTCTCATGAGGCCTGGCAGGTTCGACAAGATAATAGAAATATCTGTGCCGGACGCCGAGACGAGAGAGGCTATATTCAAGGTGCATACCAAGCGCATGCCCTTGGACAAGAGCATTGACCTCAGGAAGCTGGCTGAAGCGACCGAAGGCTATACTGGTGCCGAGATAGAGAACATCTGCCGCGAAGCAGGCATGGAAGCCATAAGAAAGAGGATGAAGGCTTCCGCTGTTGTGCTAGAAGGCAAGAAGGGCGGAAACGAAACGCCTGCTGAAGAGGCGCCATATGTGGTCACCAAGGAAGACTTCGACCATGCAATATCCGAGGTCAAACCTGCAATACCCAAAGAGCTTGTCGAACGCATAAAGAAGTTCAAGGACGAGCCGGAGAACATGTACAGGTAGCCCTGACAGGTACGGATTTATTTGCTATTAGCTATTCTACTAATGTTTGGTGATGTATTGAAGATTGTTTACTCTGACCAGAAGAGCGGCAGAAGCGCGCAGCTAGAGATAGATGACGAAAGGAAGGCGTTGTTCCTTAACAGGAGCATAGGCGACGTGATAGATGGATCGGCAATCGGCCTCACTGGTTATAAACTTAAGATAACAGGTGGCTCATCCACGAGCGGCTTTCCGATGAAGAAAGGCATACAAGGCACTGGCAACATCGGCATACTGGCGCTCAAAAGCAGGACTGGCAAGCACAAAGGCGAGCATGTAAGGAGAACTGTGGTTGGCAGCATTATATCCGAGAATACGGCCCAAGTCAATCTGGTGATTACAGAATACGGCGACAAGCCGATAGACGAGATACTCCCGAAGAAAGAGTCCAAGAAGGACGACGCTCAGGAGGCAGGAGCGCAAAACGAGGAGAACAAGTAGTGTGCACATGGCTGAACAGAAGCAGAAGTACGAAGAGTCTAAGGTGCCAATGTCAATAAAGCAGAGCGAGCTCAATATAGGCACGCTGGGCCATATCGACCATGGTAAGACATCACTGACAAGAGCCATAACCGGCGTCTGGACGGACAAGCACAGCGAAAGCCTTAAGAGAAACATGACAATAAAACTTGGGTACGCCGATGCGGTAATCAGGAAGTGCGAACACTGCGAAGGAGCATCCGCTTTCACGACAACCAATAAATGCATCGGGTGCGAAGGCGAAGCCAAGCCTGTAATGCGCATATCCATACTTGATGCGCCTGGTCACGAGACGCTGATGGCCACCGCGATAGCAGGCAGCAGCGTGATTGATGCGATACTATTCGTCATAGCCGCGAACGAGCCATGCCCTATGCAGCAGACAAGGGAGCACCTCATGATAATAAACATACTCGGCATAAAGAACATAATCGTGGTGCAGACCAAAGTCGACATAGTGGGTAGAGACAAGGCAGTGCAGCACTACAACCAGATACGGGAGTTCTTGAAGGGCAGCGCTATAGAGAATGCCCCGATAGTCCCAGTCATGTCCAATCTCGGTGTAAACATAGATGTTCTGCTTGAGATGATAACGAAGATGGAAAAGCCTAAAAGAGACACTGAAGCGGATCCGATAATGTACGTGGTACGGTCGTTTGACGTCAATAAGCCCGGGGCGGATGTTACGAAGATGAACGGCGGAGTAATAGGCGGCGCGATAGTGTCTGGGAAATTCAGGCTAGGGGAAGAGATAGAGATACGCCCTGGCATGAAGTCGTCCAACGCCAAGGGGAACACGTACAAGCCAATACTGACCAAGATACTCAGCATAAGCACCGATTCCACCAACCTGGATGAGGCGGTGCCCGGCGGGCTTATTGCTTTCGGTACGGCTCTTGACCCTTCGATAACAAAAGCGGATAGCCTGGTCGGCAGCCTCGTAGGCAGGAAAGGCAAGCTGCCAGAGTCAAAGAATGAGATAACGTTGAAGTACACTGACCTTAAGAGGACCGACATGCCAAAGAGGGCATTTTCCCTAGGCGAACCCCTTATTCTGGGCATAGGCACTGCCACTAGAATCGGCCATATAAAGAAGGTAAGAAAGAATGACATCGATGTAGAACTCAATCATCCGGTCTGTGCCACAGCTGAGACAAAAGTGGCGGTGATGAGGAACGACACCAAGAGATGGCGCCTCACGGGCTACGGCTTCATAGAATGAGCAGTGCACAAGGAATTGGTCCGGCCCGGTAAGATAAATTTGAATTGCACGGGCCTGTGGCGGTGTGTCGTCGCTAGGCTTTGATAAGGCAGTGCAATGGCATTCGCAATTCTACCGCGTAACACCGTTGCCTTCACCGTTTTGCCTCTGCATATCCGCAGGTCTTAGAAGCGGATTCAGTTTGAGCAGCATCTTCTGTCTCTCAGCTATTCCATACCAGTGCGCTACCGTGCTGTTTATGAATATCTCGATTGAGAACTTGAGCGCCCTGCTGTCATTCATTACAATAGCCCCGCCAAGATCCTGAACGATTTCTACAGGCTTTATGAAAAGGTGGAAGAAGCCGCTGTAGCTCAATGTTGCCTCGTCGACTAGCGGCATCGTATTAAATATTTTTCCAACAAGGTCCTCTTTGTCGGAGAATCCTATGTAGGCGTCGGTGTTGCTTGTATAACGTCTGGAGTAAATCTTGCTGTTCACTTTAAGGGTCCCAGATACCTGCTCTGCCTGCAGTTTGCTGCTGCTATCGGCCTTCCTTAGAAGGAGCGAGTTTTCGTCTGCATCTGCTATGTCAACTAGCCGCGCTGTAGCCATAAAAATACTGTCGACCATTCATCCACCTTAAATTGTTTGCGTCGACAAGTATATATGTGTTTTCTGTCATGTTGCCGAAGAAAATGAAAAGTGGTTTTGTGGCAATTAATTTAGCGCGGCTGCAATGCAACAGGCTACTCACGCGCCAGAGCCCTCCTATCCTCCTTTCCGCGTACTGCTGACATCACTGCTGAAACAAGTATTATTACTATAGAGATAAGTAAGGCGGCATCTAAACCTTTAGTGAACGTCGCGGAGAACACAGAGCCGCTTGCTACTCCTATCTGGGTGCCTGTAAATATAGCGAGTGCCACCGACCTAGGTATGGCTATAGAAATTATAGTCAGGGCTATGACAAAGCTCAAGACCATGCCAACATTGTTAAGCAAGCGGTTCACACCTGCAGCCATGCCATACTTGTCCTTAGGTGCATGCGCCATTATCGCACTCAAGTTTGACGGGAAGAAGAGAGCGCTTCCTAATCCTGTAAAGAGAGTTATTATGAGTATATAGTACAAAGGCGACGTAGGTGTAAGCAGGGTTATGTAAAGGAAGTATGCAAGGGCTATGAGCAGGAGTCCTGCAGTAGCAGGCACTCTTGCGCCTATTCTATCCGAAAGCCTGCCGCTCATCGGCGCGAGCAACCCTCCTACTATATATCCTGGAAGCAGGTAAACGCTCGACATGAGGGGGCTCAGCGCTCTGACTCCTTGCAGGTAAAGTATAAGTATGAAGAGCACTGCGAACGTGGCTATGAACTGGAAAGTTCCTGCCAGCATTGAAAGCGTGAACACCCTATTCCTGAATATGCCTGGATCTATAGTGGGCGCCTTCTCCCTCCGCTGTAAAATCCCAAACACTGCGAAAAGAATAGCTGCGACCCCCAAGAACTCTACTATATGGGGTGTAAGCCCCTCAGTCATGGCGAATATTGCCATGATAGTAAGCAGGGTCAGCGCTACACCCAAGACTATGCTACCTGCAACATCATATCTTTCCTTCTTCTTTTCTATTACATCCTTGACCTTCCTGAAAGCTATAGGGAGTATGACTGCGCCTATTGGGACATTTATCAGGAATATAAGCCTCCAGTTTATGCTCGTAAGCACACCACCAAGGAATATGCCTAATATGGCACCCATGTTCCATCCCATTCCGGTATAGCCAAACGCCCTTCCTCTTTCATGAGGGTCAAAGTGGTCGGATACCACTGCGGAAGAGTTCGTGCTCAAGAAGGCGCCTCCCACGGCTTGCAGCACTCTTGCGCCTATCAGCATCAATATGCTGGTGCTCAGGCCGCATACGGCTGAGCCAACTATGAATATCAGGAAGCCGTAGTTGTACATCTTCGCTCTGCCGAACCTATCTCCTATTCTACCGACCTGGGCCGAGAGGACTGTAAGAACCAGTATGTATGCCATTATTATCCAGATGGAGATTGATGGCGATGTATGGAAGTATGCGTCTATTGTTGGCAGAGCAAGTATAACTATAGTGGTGTCTATTGCTGCCATGAGCACACCGACGACTACTACTGTAAGCACTGATTTTTTGTCAGAGCCCATCTTCTCTTTCACCACTGCTTCACCAGGCATAACAGATACTGTAAACACTCTTCATACTGATTGCAGAGGCAACCAATAGAGTGCCACGAAGAACTCATAAATAGATAATGTAGCAGTGCTAAAAAGATTGTCCAATACTCTGGCAGGACCGCTACAAGAATTGTACAGCGCGTGAAACCATAGCGTTGTCCATCGATACCCTGCGCAAGTATTTCTGTACCATAAACTCATCTGCATACTTCAACTCCAGCTTGTCAGAGTAGTGGTTCATTCTTTCCATGTATTTAATTACCTTCTTCGTTGCGCGCACGTCAAGCACACGCTCCTCCATAATATCCGGATTGCGCCGAAGGAGATGGCCAGCCATATCCCTTGTCCAAAAATCTCTTATCTTGCACTTCTCCCCAACGCTCCTTACAATGCTGTTCTTCGTGTCAGCGGAATAGTATGTCACCATAAACTCGAGCGCCGATTTACCTTTGTCCGATATGTCCGGCATCGCCTCTATCACCATACACAGCCTGTCTGTTGCACGGTCTATTCCACGAAGTGCTGACGCCAACGTGCCATTGGTGCATTCCTCTTCATCTATGCATGATGATAGCATAAACTTACCCTGCGCCATTATCAATAGCATGCAGCTTAGAATGGCAAACCTGCCTGGATCTGTTATTCAAATTTTTCCAGCTTTCTGATGAGAAGGGCAATTACTTCATCTTCATCCATATTTCTTTTGCGTATAGCCTTCACTACAGCTCTTGCTGCCTTTCCGTACTCGTCTACCTCCATCTCGATAAGCTGCCTTCCATTATAGTAGTATTCTTGCGGCTGTGCTATCATCCACTGGCTTGGGTTTATAGTAAACGGATCGATCTGGAGCATTCTCATTACCGTGCTCTCTTCCATATGCTGTTCTGCCGCTTCCTTCTCCAACCTCCTGGCCAGGTCATAGCCAACCTCAACCACATAGTCAGCAGCAGAGGACCGCATTTTCCTTTTCTCTATACGCATACCTGGCTGCGGTCCGGCAGGAGCTGTAACCTCAAACAGCCCTACTCTCTCATTAATGCTTAAGACCATATCATTCGTGCTCGCAATTATACGCTTTCTAACAATCCCGGGGTATCTTGAATCGTCTACTGCGAGCGGCTGGGATTCACTCCTCCACTTTCCAACTGTGCTTCTTAGTATGTTCATGAGCTTTTCCACGTCCTTACTGTCGGACGCACTCGATTTTTCAAACTTCCTTCTTATTTTCTTTAACGCCACTTTAGAGTCACGTTCATAGCCTATTATTTTTGTATAGCTTGCATCGCTGTGATCAATGGCTGTTGCAATCTGCTGCTTTACATCTCTCTCAGTGTCCTTTACGAACATTATTGGATCGTGATTAGCGTCGTCGTCACGTCTATGTGTATAGAAACCGGGCATGAGCGCTTCTGTTATGCCATCTATAAGCATCTCTGTGCTGCTGGCCAACTGCTTAGCTGCATCGCCTAACTTCATTTGCATTGAAGTTTTTTCAGCCATGATAACCCCTCTGAAGGGGATTTTGTTAGGAATTATATATATCTTTCCAGATGCCTATTTAAGCTGCTTGTCGACTTCATTTATTGCTTCTGTAACGAGCCTTAGCATTTCGGCCATGTTCCTGCGAGTAACTGCATCATCCCTGCCTCTGAGGGAATGATCGCCGCCGTTTATCATGTAGAACTTTGCCTGTTTTGGGAGGTTCTTAATAAATCTCCCTAATCTACACCACGGATCATTGCTTCCGGATATGAAAACCAGCTTATCCTCTATGTTTCCGAGTAAAGGGAGCTGGTCGCTAGTCTTCTTATTATCATCCGCATCATTGAATGGATAGCCTATGCAAATAACTTTTTTTATCCTATCTGCTTGTTCCATTGCAGCCTTCACCGAAATATAGCTGCCATAGGATTTACCTATAAGAATCAAGACCCTGTCTCTCATATGCTCGGTGCACGCTTTAAGTTCTGTATAAGACCTCACGTTATCGGGTTCTGTTCCGTCTGCAAAATATGAAAAGTTAAATCTCATAACATGATGCGTCTTAGAGAGCTGTTCGAACAGCAATGAAATAAGCGTATCATTCATGCCCCTATGCTTGCCGTGCACCAAGACTATTCCTGCATTCGCAGATTCTACTCCATCGACTTCAGCATCAAGCGTATATCCCCCCACGTCTATCTTCTTTTTCACCTAATCACGCTAATTATTATACATGAATATTTTATATCATGGGCAGTATATCGCTTTTTAAATCGAATAGATATCTTTAAATATTTCAGAAGGCGCAAATTCTATTGCCGTTAGTGCAGAGTTTAGCAGCTGCGCTACAATTGCAATAGTGATCATATGGAAAGCAGAGAAAAGGCGAAGCTGCCAATCGAAGAGAAATACGAAAATGACACTTCGATGAGGCTCATGAACATGTCCCGCAAGGACAATCTCGGTCCTAAAACTGCTGAGTTTCTCGCAGCTAAAACTAGCCTCAATGAAATAATATACAATGTTCATATCGTCGAGGATTTTATAGAGAAGGGTGACCGCGATTCGATTGGCTGGATGCGCAAGCATGGAGCCGCCGAATTTATCAAACTCGTGGAAGAGAGAGTTAGGATAAAGGAAGCTGTTAAAGAGAGAGACAAGACAAATGCAACTATGGGCGTCCCTCCGACAAAGTTTGGCAGCTCATACGAGAACGGCAACTCGTACGTAAAGCCGTTTAGCATCGACTTCGATGAGATAGATGGCAGGATATCAGCGCACAGGGCCGAAATGATGTATAAGACACTCGAAGAGGCGCTAGAGACCGCAAAGAAGGCCAAGGAGCCAGAGGGGTATGTTATGGTGCTCTTGAATTATAACGCCAGACTGCTAAGAAATGGCGCTAATGCGAATGCACATAAGTGAAAGGCGTCCGGTCCTCAAACTTGGAACGTAAATTCGGCCAAATTCAAATAAAAAATTCAAAAATCCAAAGAAAAAACATAAATATTAGGATAATCGCACTATTAACGACCAGACAGTGACTGTAGTTATTTTCGCATGAGTAGATGCACAAACCCGTCGTGGCCTAGAAAGTGGCAAGAATGTCGACATCTCTGATTGATATGGAAAGCAGGAAAACAGACTTTAGCTCAAAGTATGCAAGGCTTTTTGATAACTATTCCAAGGCATATGCAGAAGAAGAGGGCATGTCTAATAAGATGGCAAGGAAAATAGCCCATCAAAAGGCGCTTACCGATGTAGTTTTCAATATAAGCTATATACGTCAGGCCATAAAAGAAGATGCTGGTGGCGACTCCAGAGACATGGAGTGGCTGCTGAAGAATGCGCCAAAATCCGATGGAAAATACATCTATAATGAGATAGTGGGTCTAGTTAAGAAAATAGACAGCGAATTCTTCATCATGGACCTAATCAGATCTGGCGGCGACATGCGCTCACCGAATCAGAGAATGCTTGATGGCTTGATTAGGCACGTCAACGAAGAGATACTGCTGGATTTGCGCAAACAGGCTAAGAAGGAGAAGGACACCAAGGCCAGCGAGTGGCTGGAAAGGAGGCTCACAGAACTTTATTGGAGAAGGTAATAGCGGCTTATAACTCATGATTGTAGGTGAAATCCAATGCGAAACTACACAAAAATGCGTGAGGAACAAGATACCGGCCTGTCCGACATAAAGAGCATGCTGAGGCAGACAGATCCAGAGATGTACTCCTTGGTCAACAGGGTTATAGGTGGGGATTCTGGAGCCAAGCATGTCGTAGAAGATGTGATCTACAGCCTGAACCGCGACGAAGCATATGATGTGTTAGAGAAACTAGAAGAAGAGGGCTTCACAGGGGACACTCTAGGGCAAGTCCATAGAATACTAAATCAAAATACCACAGAGCTTGTCGATAGCCTAACCAATGAAAGGAAGCTGGAAGACATAAAGAAAGAGCTCACATACGAGAGCGGCAAGAGCTGGTCAACCAACAAGTATGACGATTACTACTAATCTATGTAATCGCAAAATAGACAAATGACTTGTGTATTCTAGCACACAGTGCCAACTTTGGCAGATATTTCCAGGTGTTTGATTGGAAACTGTAAAGAGAAAGATAGCTCTGGATTTAGATGACACGCTGGCTGATGCGCTTAGTATAGTTGTAGCGCGCATCAACAGCGAGCTCGGGCTCTCGCTCTCCAAGGGTGACTTCAAAGACTGGAAGATGGTCAATCTGCAGAAGGAGTATGGTATAAGTTGGGAGTATACGCACGAAATATATCATAAGGTTTGGGTCGAAAACTGGAAATCCATACCTGCTCTCGCATCTCCCGATCTGCTCGGTAAAGCGCTTAAGTACTACGATATAGACATAGTTACGGGCAGGTCAGAAGGCAGCATCGACTACTGCAGAAGGTGGTTAGAAGAGAACTATGCTGGAATAGGATTCCGCAACATAGTTCGCGTGAATGAAGTCCATAAGAAAGTAGAACTGGATTATGACATATTCATGGACGATGCTCCAACTCTAGCTGACGCGCTTATCGAGGCCAATTACCGCGGCAAGCACTTGATGCTAGTGGACCAGGTCTACAACAGGTGCATCGTAGATGATGGCATTAATATAGTAAGAGTCAGAAATGTCAACGCAGCGCTTTTCCTGGCGCTAAAGGAAACCGACGCTGCGAAAAATAGGGATAAGAGCAGGAGCTGATTAGGCTGCGATACACGCACGATGCTCGCACTGCTTAAAAAGTATTGCTACAAATATTTAATGTAGATGAGCATGGCAGGAAAGAGCACTTTTGAGGCATACCTTGAGAAAGCATTCAATGTAACGCTTAGCCCTGGCAACAGCACAGCCAAGGCTATGAGCATGCGCAACTCGCTCAGGTTCTATTATGCCATTATGGTAATACCATTGATACTTGGCGTTCTGATAAGGCTTCTTTTAGGTGGGCCTGCAGCAGCAGGCATGCTGGCTCTCTCACTGATTGTGATAGTGCCGGTGAGCCTATTTGTAAACAGTTTCGTATATCATATCATAGTTGGCAGGCTGTTCAACCTGTATAGGTCCGACTATTGGAAAGTGTTCAGCGCGTTCACTTACGGGGTAGTGCCGGTAGTGCTGGTCTACTGGCTTATAGGTATACCTATACTTGGGCTAGTAATAGTAGGTTTGTCAGCTATCTGGGGGTACATAGTCCAGATAATAGCCCTTTCAAACATATTGCGCATGACAAGGCTAAGGGCGTTCGTGACAACGCTGCTGAGCGGCGTGGTCGTAGCAATAGTAATTGGGCTGGCATCACTCATAACCGCAGTAGGCGTTTTTGCAGGAATGCATATCCTTGGTGTCTAACTATTTTGCCTAATGTAATCTGGAGTGCCAGCAATACTTAAATATATGGAAAGCCTTAAGGAAAGTGTGCTTCTTGGAATGCAAAGCGAAGAAGTGATAATGTGTCATATTCTGGAAAGGTAGAGAAGGTAGAAATAGGGATAGCGAACGCGAAGCTGTGCCTTATGTCAGCCAGTGCAGCCGATGCTGCAATAGCGAACCCATCTATTATAGAAGAGGATGGGGGATACAATAACTGCATCGTAAGGGGATACTGGGAAGTTGAGGATATTCCAAAGACTAATAATGGTAACCGTCTCGCGGAATACAAGGTGGAGAAGCTTTGCGATGGCATGTCTGATATCGTGAGTCTAGCCGGCAAGCACGTAATATCCCTGGAACTTAAAGCGCAGATATACGAAGTCTACAGGGCTTACCTCGGTGCATATCCGATACTGGCGCACGAGTTTATACACCACTACATACGCGACTCACCTATACCACGCAACCAGCTCTCTGAGCACCTTAATCAGATGTACGAGGCTGCCCTTGCAACTGAGGATCTGCTCATAGCTAAGCACCATAACCTAACGAAGCTCTTTGAGAAAGAGGTCGCACCTCTCGAATTAGAGATAGCCAGAAAGATGGTATCCGGGGCAGTAGACAGGCTCCACCATTGGAGCAGCAACTGACCATGCTGTATTCCGGTTATATTTCAGTCAATCTTTCCTGAGATACTTCTCGTAAGTAAATTTATCGTACCTTTCGATTTTCTTGAGCTGCCATTGTGTCCAGTCGACTTTCGGAAAGTATGTGTCTCCTTTGTAGCTGCCCTCTATCCATGATATGTGGAGCACTTTGGCCATCGGAAGCATTGCCTCGTAGAGCTTCGCACCTCCTATGCAGAAGGCCTCGCCCTTGCCTGATGCTTCGGCTATCATTGCCGCCTCCTCGATTGTCCTGCAGACTACTGCCCCTTTCTGATCGCCCATAGTTGAGCTCACGACTATGTTCAGCCTGTCTGGGAGCGGCCTGAACCTCTCTGGTATAGAGATCCATGTATTCTTCCCCATTATGACTGCATTTCCTGCCGTGAGGCTCCTAAAGTGCTCGGATTCTTCACGTATGTGCCATGGCATGGTGCCCTTGTCTCCTATGGCACCATCACGCGTCATAGCTACGACTATGCTTACCATCAAGTTCACACCGCAATTGGAAACTCTATTTTCGGATAGCTCTCGTACCCAACCTTTTTTGTGTCGGTGTACTCCCATTCGAATATGCTTTTGAAGTGGTCCGTCTGGACCTTCGGCGATGGGTATCTCCTTGGATCTCTCGAAATCTGCTCCTTCACGCCTTTCATGTGGCTCTCATATATATGGACGTCGCTGAGGAAACCTACCAGTTTCCCTTCCTTAAGGCCTTCAACTTCTTTTCCTATCTCCTTCGTGAGTAGATGGAGCAATAGTGCATAGCTGGCTATGTTGTATGGCAGACCCAACATAGTGTCTACGGACCTCTGGTTCCACGTAAGATTAAGCCTATTATTTATTATTGTAACATGGAAGCCCCAGTGGCACGGTGGGAGAGCCATCTTGCTAATCTGATTCGGATTCCATGCTGATACGGCCTGGCGTCGGTCATTCGGGTCCTTCTTCAGCTTCTCTATCAATACTGCTAGCTGATCATACCCTTTGCCCGTATAGTCAGTGTCATAGCTAATATATTCGGCGCCGAAGTGCCTCCACTGCCAGCCGTATACCGGTCCGAGGTCGCGCTCCGCTCTCATGAGCACTTTCGACTTCTCATCATGGCCATATGGCGCTTTCTCGGGATTGGCCCACTCGTCCCATATCGTGCATTTGCGATCTTGGAGCCATTTCTTGTCAGTCACTCCCCTTATAAAGAACTCCAACTCGGCAGCCACGCTCTGCAGGCCCATCTTCTTAGTAGTAAGCAGGGGAAATCCACTCGCCATGTCATGCTCGAACGTTGCACCTGCTATAGCAAGTGTTCGCACGCCTGTCCTATTCTCCTTCCATTTGCCCTCCTTGAGAATCCTATTTACAATGCCGAGGTAGGCCTCGTCAGCATTCGATTCTTTCCTCACAAGCACCCTCGCCCCGGAAGTGCTGCTATTATCTTCCCTAAAAGTGTTTACCATCAAACCCCCCTCAGTCTTAGAGCGATTAGAGTGTTGAAATATATATTAATTTGCGGCGTAGCGGCGCGCTGCCTAAGCCTAGATTTTGCCGATATCGAACCTTAGGCTCGAACTTCTCTCATTATGGAGGACGTACCATGACCTAAGAGTGAACGGATATGTCTTGACCTCTCTTCTTATCAGAACAGCTGCCATTTCTGGGTTAGCACTCATGTTCTTCAAATTGAAAGGCAGGTCTATCTTCGCCTCCAGCGTAACGCACGACACCATGTCGGGGCCCGAGGCGTCAGCCCTCTCGTGCACACTGAGGAACCTCTGTATCTCGATGTCTGCCTCCATGGGATCTACGTTGTTGACGAAGGCCGATATCCTGCTGGTCGGGGCGTCGCTGCTTTCATATGAATAAAGCGTGTCTATCCTGAGGCTCCTCCTCATCTGGTCATAGTAAAGGCCCCTCACCGGAAGGGTGAGCTCCAGCCTCTGGCCCCTCCTGAACCTGCACATCGCGTTGAACTCCTCATTTGAGTAGATATGCGCGTTTGATGTGGCAAAAACCATTCCGGTCGCCCCGCACGCTAGTGTGCACTGGTATTATGCCTGCCTTCGAAATATATAAGCGTTGCGCAGGCATCGCCTTCCGCTAATTCGCATGCCAAATGCCCAATACAAAAACCATATATTTCTATTTGGAGTAGGTTAATTGGCCGCATGAAGAACGAATGGTTAGCGGTGAGTATGTGAAATACGTAATAGAGGTATCGGACCTGCATAAGAACTTCGAGACTTACGAGCCCAGGAGCACGGGCATCTTCAGGTCGCTCCGAAGAGTATACAAGACTAAAAGGGCGCTCCGGGGCGTGAACATGAGCGTCAGGCAGGGTGAAATACTCGCGCTTCTCGGCCGGAACGGCTCTGGCAAGAGCACTCTAATAAAAACGATAACAGGTATACTGCATCCTGATTCTGGACGTGTGAGAGCAATGGGACTTGATCCGTGGAAAGAGCGGAAAAAGCTTGCAATGCAGATAGGCGTGGTCTTCGGCAGCACGCATCCTCAGCTGTACTGGGACCTTCCGCCGATTGACACCTTCAAGTACATAAAAGGAGTATATGGAATAAGCGACGACGACTACAAAAAGAGGCTGAAATATTTCATAGAACTACTTAGCCTGAAGAAGGTGTACAAGAGGCAGGCTCGCCAGCTATCTTTGGGCGAGAGGATGAAATGCGAGATGGTAGCAGCCCTTCTGCACTTGCCACCATTGGTCATAATGGACGAGCCCACCATAGGCATGGACCTTCCTGCAAGAGTGGGCATAAGGAGAGCGGTGCTCAAGCTGCGAAAGGATTATGGGATGACATTCCTGATAACCACTCACGTAGTCGATGATGTCGCAAACGTGGATCGTATAGTGATGCTTGATGAGGGGAAAGTAATCTTTGATGGCAGCCAGGAGCGCATGAGAAACATGCTCGCGAAGAACCTGACCCTTGAGCTGCGCTTCGGTGTAGAAGAGAATCCAAAGAGACTCATTATCCATGGAACGCTCATAAAATACAAGCCTGGATACGCAAAAGTTGAGATAAAGCCCAGAGAGCTGAAGGAAGCTTGGTTGTCTAGGCTAATAACTAGCAGCAAGATAATCGACTACCGTATATCCGAGCCGAGCCTTAGCACCGTGCTCGAGAGGTTCTACAGCGCGTCTGGTAAAGGTAAGCACAGAAGTACAGAAGGTGCCTATGATGATGAATAGCACATTGCGGATGTACCTCTCGCTTTTTGTGGTCAAGTTCAAAAATGAGATGTCTTATAGAGTAGGCGTGTTGCTCGCCAGCCTGATGCTTATGCTATATTCGGTAATAGGAATATTCATATGGCTAGCTGTGTACACTTTCTCGCATGTATCATCAATAGCAGGAATCACGCTCACAACCACCCTGCTATATTTTGTAATTGACGGGGCCCTCGCGCCGGTCCTCGGACCATCAGAGATTGTGGACTCGATGTATACTGATATAAAAGAAGGCACGATAACGACATCGCTGATAAGACCAATGAATTATTTCAGCCAGCTGATAGTTGGGGATATCGCAATGATAATGCCGAACCTGGTAATGGTGAGCATACCTGTAATCGTGGCCGTGGTGATCCTTGCCAATCTATCAATAGCGTTGCCCATAGCAATCCTTTTTGTAACATATGTGATATTTGGCTACATAATTGCGACTCTTCTTGGCTTTATAGTTGGTTCCCTTGCACTTTACCTCACTGATATATACGGCATAAATGTGTCACTTATGTGGCTCACAACAATAATAGGTGGAGGAATGCTTCCGCTTGCCTTCTTCCCGCAAAACATGCAGCACATACTATTGATGCTGCCGTTTGCGTTCTTGGCATACGTGCCGGCCGGCACTCTGGTCGGAATGCTTAGCGCATCCACAGCAGTAAGCCTGTTACCTATAGGGGTCGTATGGATTGCGGCATTCGCAGTAATCGCATACTTCATGTGGAAGAGAATGAGTGTGAGAATGAATGCGGTGTACATATGAATGTCACGTCAGATATAACGAGAAACATGAAATTCTTCCTGCTTTCTCAAAAGTACAACTGGAAATCCTTCTTCGTGGCGTACAGAGCACAAGCCATAACCTGGACTGTGATACAAGGGATCGGCACACTGGCTACCATAATATCAATCTCAGTGATATACAGCGTCTCGAGCGGCCTGCCAGGATGGACCTATTTCCAGTTGCTCGCCCTTTCTGCAATAGCGCAGATATCTGGAGGTATATTATGGTATTTCATAAACCCGACCTACATTGCAAATAGCATGAGGGGCGGGGGTCTGGACCAGCTGCTGCTTAAGCCGTACAATATTATAATTGTAATATTCTCGCGATACAGCCATGCCTCTTCCATCGGTATGGTGATTAGCGGAATTGCGCTTTTGGTATACGCCCTCTCTAATGTGAAAATCGGGGTATATGCCTTCCTCGCATTCGTTCCAGCATACTTAGCGGGCATGTCCGCGCTGATATTTGCAACTTTGGCAATAACGTTCGCATCATATGTAGCATTCAAAGACGCAAATTTCATACATTGGGGTATAAACATTGCACAGCAAGCTTCGCAGTATCCCGCCGCGATATACGGCATGTTAGGTCTGACAGTGCTCTCTATAGTAGTGCCTATGACCTTTGCGTCGTACTTCCCAGCAATGATTCTATTCGGCAAGACGGGCTATGTGTATGCCGCTTCAACCGCGCTTATAGCAATAGGTATTTCGGTAGGACTGTACGAACTCTCGCTGCACCTTCTCAAGCGCTACGAGAGCGGTGGTGGATGATACGAATGGTGGTCCAATGACTAAGGTAGAACTTGAAATAGAGACTGACCTCGACCACAGACTCAACCTGAAGGCCGAGCACGTCCTAATATCTGGAGGAAGGCTAATAGTGCAAGAAGCGAAGAAGGAAATAAACAGCTGCAGTCTCAGCCAGATAGAGCGGGCGTTCGTGGAGTCCGGCTTTGGAATAAATAAGCTGATTATCAAGAAAAAATCAGGTGAGGAGGTTGAATTCTGCTACTTTACAAAGGCAAAAGCAGCCAACTTCGGAAAGCTGTCAGAGGCGATAAATACTTACTTTTCTAAGGGGCAAACAATCGAACTCGCATTTGCCAAAGAGCACTCTATGCAGGTGCCAAAAGTACACACGCTAATATGGCTTTACGGATTTGGAAGGAGGTACAGGTTTACACTTCTCGCTGGCTTAGCTATTTCAATAATGGTAGCACTGGTAAATCTAGTTCCTCCATACCTGCTGAAAATACTTATAGATAGCGTACTACTTGTGCCGAACCACTCTCCGTCTCTGTTTCTCAGATTGATAATGACCCTGCTAGCAGCTGCGATAACGGCTACTATTCTGTCAATGGTTCAGGGCTACATGCTTAACAAGACTGGCAACAAAATAGTCACGGACCTCAGGAATAAGCTCTTTGAGCACGTGGTAAGGATGCCTCCATCATTCATAGACAAAATGTCTACAGGAAGAATAATTTCAAGGCTCATATCAGATGCAGGAAATACGCAATGGCTGATGACGTTCGGATTACCCACAGTTACGGTAAACGTACTTACTCTTTTGGGTATAGGAATCATACTGTTCGCTATGTATCCTCCGTTAGCAATATATGTGCTGTTGCCTGTCCCTTTCGTCCTTTGGTTGGTAATTAGATACAGAAAGAGAGCAAATGTGATGTATTACAGGAACTGGCGCAGAAGTGCGGATATGACGAGTGTCATCTCTGATATAGTGCCTAACTACCCTATAGTGAAAGCTGCATCAAAGGAGAAATATGAGAGCGGTAAGTTCGACGATGTAACTGACAGGTACTTCGATTCGCAAGTAGATTTGACTAAACTTAACATATGGCACTGGCCGATAGTTGGGTTCGTAACCGGGCTCGCTACACTTGTTATATGGTGGGTGGGCGGACATATGGTCATATTGGGAACTATACAACTTGGAATTATAACCGCGTTTATCGCATATCTGGCGATGTTCTATGGCCCGATAAATCAGCTTGGCAATATAATACCATTTGTGCAGCAGTCCATAACTTCAGGCCAGCGCCTCCGAGAAATACTCGACGAGAAGATTCCTGCCTTAAATCGCAAGGCAAAATATACAGACAAGCCAAAAGGCGACATTGAATTTTCAGACGTTTCGTTCGAGTATATGCATCCATTTCCTACCATAAAAAACGTCAACTTCAAAGTGATGGAGGGAACAAAGACAGTGATTGTTGGAAAGAGTGGTTCTGGGAAGACAACTCTGGTTCGGCTTCTGCTTAGGATGTACGAGCCCAATGGCGGCAAAATAACCATAGGCGGCAAGGATATAACGGAATATGGGCTGGACAGTTTAAGATACAGCATAGCATACGTGCCGCAAGAGGCCGTGCTATTCGACAACAGCGTTGCATATAACGTCGCATACTATTCTCCCGGCAGCCAGGATCCATTGAAGATAATGCTCGCATGCGCTGAAGCTGCAATACACAACGAGATAATGCTGATGCCTATACGTTATGATACAAACATAGGGGAAAGGGGATACGCCATGTCTGGCGGACAGAGGCAGCGGCTTTCAATAGCTAGGGGTATGCTGACTGATCCTAACACAGTCGTGCTTGATGAGGTAACCTCCAACCTCGATGCAATAAACGCAAGTGAAGTCGAAGAAACAATTAAGCAGTTCACAAAGCACAGGACTTCTATATCAATAACCCATGATGCCAATGAGATAATGGGAGCGGACTACGTAATAGTAATGGAAAATGGCGCTGTAGTTGAGCAGGGATCACCAGCAACGCTGTTGAAGAAGGGCGGAAGGCTTTCAAAGCTATTGGGGACGAAGGCACACAGGCGCTTTCTGGAGAATGCTGGCAAGGGAAGATTCCGGGCATCAGATGCCATAGCTAAGCATATAACAAGCGCTACTCAGATAAAGATAGCAAAAGGAAGTAGGCCTAGCCTGGTAAACATTACTTTCGGAAAGAAGCAGTTTAAGGATTTAATACCTGCCTTGCCATTTCCTATATCTTATCCGGAAATAGTAGTCTTCAACGATAGGCAGCGCAATCCGATAATACTATTAAATGATATCCATAACCTTCCGAAAATGGAGAACGATATATTGGAAGCCGCCCTCAGCGTCACAAACTTCAAATTCAGGATAGTCAGCATAGATAGAGTTAGGGTGACTGGTGATGGGGTCGAATGGTTCGTATCGACGGACCATGGAAAGAGGAAGGTCGTAACAGAATCTAGAAGGAGTGTGATAGATATGGATATGGGCAAAAAGCTCATCCTCGTAGATAAAGAAGGGTCAATTTTTGAGGCGGATCGACTGAAAATCGATGCGAAGAGCGAGCACATTATAGAAAGTACCCTCTAACGCCGATTAACTGTCGGCAACTGGCAGTTCCCCCGATGTTATAAGGGCGACGGAGAACAATAGAAATAAGGCAGCACAAGCGAAAAAGTGGAAACAACACCTCCAAAAATTGCTGTTTTAAATCCAAAGATCGGTTTTCATATAAATATTTAAATATTGCAATATCGCTATCTTAGCGGTATACATGATAAAATTTAACATAAAAAAAATAGAGAGCGAATTTAAAATGCTACCCTTACCTACTAACCATTATTTTGATAAGTGGCCTTATACAGAATTCGAGTGTAAAATATTTTCGCGAAATCTAAAAAGCTTAGACATAACTAATATAAAAACTAAATTTAAACTAGATGGAAAAGTAATAAGGAAAGAAACACATGATGTTTATATAAAGGATAATTATATCGCTGTCTTGATATCACACTATGCTGAAATTTCTGGGGCTACTACTATAAAGGAATCAAAACAAAAATGGATAAAAATTAAAAGTGATACTCACTTAATACAGACACCACATCTGCGTATACCCATACTGGTGCGAAAAGAAATAAAGTTAAATCCAAAATCAAGACACTATACACGTTGGTTAAATAACATCGAAAACTGGTATTATTTAGGCAAATTTGATAAGACAGCTTTAGATATCTCATTTTGGTATGACTATAACCATTATACTATGACAATAGCAAACGCTTACACACATAAATACAGTTTCTCACAGATGGAAATTGAGTACGATGGTCCTGAATCAAATAATAAAAATTTTAGCAGGAAAATGGTGTACTCCCTATTCGACAAATTATTCCAAAGAATGTTTGGAGATGCTATACCGCCTTTTGAAACAGTAACAAAAGCCCAATGGCTATCAGTAATAAAAAATATGGGTGCATTTAATGAAGAATAATCTCTATCCTGGCCTTATAAAAAAATTTGGTACTCCATTATTTGTTTTAAATGAGGAGAAACTTATTTCGCAATTTGGAAAAATTACAGCTTCATTCAAAAAATACTACAAGGATACTATAGTGGCCTACTCATTTAAAACTAATTACGTGCCATACATATGCAAAGTATTGTACGCAAATGGGGCATACGCAGAAGTTATACCTGGCTTTGAGTTTGCCCTTGCTAAAAAATTAAAAATACCTGGGGCTAAGATCATCGTAAACGGACCATACAAACCAGAGGGCGAATTAAATGAAATAATAAATTATGATTGTAGAATAAATGTCGACAATAAAACAGAACTGTTAATTATAAACAAACTTGCAGGTAAATTACATAAAAATATAGGGATAGGTATACGACTAAACGCAATTGTCGGGGAAGAACTATGGGATAAATTTGGATTCAATATCGAATCTAATGAAGCATATAATATTGCTGAAATGATAAAAAATGAGCTTAAAAATATACATTTGTCCGGCGTGCATATGCATATAGGTACTAATATAATTCATCCTATCGAGTATGAAAAAGCGGTCTTTAAAGTAATAAAATTTATTAAAGAAATAATAGATGATTTCAATATTAATTTGGATTACATAGATATTGGGGGTGGATTTCCTAGCACAGGCGCGCATTCAAAGGAATATAAACGTTCGGAATGGATCGTACCAAAAATAGAAGAATATGCAAAGCTTATTTGCACTCCATTAAGCAAACTATCTACTTCTATCCATCACAAACCTCTTCTTATATTAGAGCCTGGTAGATATATAGTGGATGATGCCGTATCCCTTCTTGCAAAAGTTATTGCTATTAAAAACACTTCAAATAAAAATATTGTGTTTTTGGATGCTGGTGTTAACATAATTCCCGATGCATTATTTAGAGAACATCATATCAACACATTTAAAAAAACAGGTGAGAAAGAAGAATACCTTATTTCTGGACCTTTATGTATGCAATCAGATATTTTGATTGATAAAATAAAATTGCCAAAGCTCTCTGTCGGCGACGTTGTTGAAATACAGGGCATGGGTGCGTATACAATATCAAACGCGTCAGAATTCATAAGATATAAACCAGCCCTTGTAGCAATCCATAATGGGGAAAGCCGGTGCATAAGAAGAAAAGAAACGCTAGCGGACATAATAAAAACAGATTCTAAAATAATCTTTAAGAAATAGTACGTAGTGCTTGTTATAAATCAACAGAGCTTTCGGTAATTTCGAAGTAATTGTTATATTCAGAGTTCAGTTTTACACAGTTGCCAATAGGCAATGTTAATTTCGGTTCTGTATGTCCTATATCAACATTAGTTAAGATCGGAAAATTGAAGCTTTCTAATAAGCTCATAATTCCTTTCAATAATAGGTTATAGGTGTTAATGTTGCATCCGCCAATTTTTCCTACTATTAACCCATTAATATCTTCAAAAGCACCTGCCTGTTTCAGCTGTATTAGCGCCCTAAACAATCTTCTTATGCCGCTCTGTTGATTATCTAGCGAATCTTCAAAAAAGAAAATAGAATTTTTTAACTTTGGCATATAGTCTGTCGATAAGAGGAAATTGAAAGTATCTATATGGCCTCCGATAAGTTTGCCCTCACCAATG
>JAMCYG010000001.1 GCA_023473425.1 Candidatus Martarchaeota archaeon | reverse complement strand
TCATACTTTGATTTGATTATTCCTGTATCAAATTCCAGGAATCCTTCATCAGAAAGAAATTTTCTCATATTACTGATTATTAACGAACACCGTCTGAACCTCTCTTTAGTCTTGTCATCTACAATTATATCTAGGTATCGATGCTTAACAGCAAATTCATCATTATTTATTTTTTTAGGTATAATGGCATTGCACTTAGCCAGAACTCTTATATTTTCAACCTTTAATGAATTTAGTCCCTTATTCTTTAGAATAGTTCCAAATGCCTCGACAATATCCCCAGTTTTGGCATTTTCATTAAAAAAATCAGTAAAGTCCGCTGTTGATTTGTCTATGATTAATTGTAGATCCGCACCAAATAGGTGTACGAATGCTATCCCTCCGAATTTCTTAAAAGATTTTATTCTGCCATGCACCTTTATCTTAGAATGCATTTCAAGCAGCGTATCAAAATTTTCACAAATCCAGTCTGCACTACTATTATTAAGCCTGTTTATAAAAGCACCTTTTATATTCAAGGTATATAAGGGAATAACTCTTTCTCATACTTATCTGGTACTTTCCTATAAATCAATATGCTAAAGCCAGTATATCGAAGATTCTCATTGAAAAGTGAGAATTGATACTTATATTTATTAAAGAGCTCATTTTTAGTATTCTTTGGCATATATTTAACCTCTGTTTTTGTCATTATGTAAGTGTTTATGTATCTTATTATTTCATCTTTGGTATTATATTTAAAATTAAAATCTCTTGAATAGATAAGCTCTAAATTAATATGATTAAAAAGCTCTACCCAAAACTTCTTATCAAACTCTTTGATTTCAGTCCCTATTTCTTCCGACACTGCCTTTCTCACTGTGTTTGGTGGGTGCTTAATATAGTAAATTGGGGCTACTACCAAGAAGCCGTATGTTTTAAGTATTCTAGTATAATTTTCTATTGCAGCACTTTTATCCTTTATAAACGAAGTAACATTGCTCGCATAGACTACATCAAAAAATTCGTTAGAAAAAGGCAACGCTGTCGCATCTGCGACACTAAACTTTATATTTAACTTCTCTTTCCTGCTTTTTTTTCTTGCCCTTTCTATCGCATCTTTATTAACATCGATTCCATATACATCAGCACTGGTCAAACGCTTTATCTCAATACTAGAATAGCCTGTTGTGCAGCCTACTTCTAAAAACTTTGTTTCGCTGTTAATATGTGCGTTAGTTATGACATGATTTAATGTCATCATACCTCCAGGAGGTTTGTTTACTTCGTTGACCAACGCAACTATTTCGGCTACCTTCATTTTTGATATATCCAACTTTTTGCTCATAGTATTACCTTACAACTTAAAAAATCGATCAGCATTCTTTTGAAAAACACCTTCAATTGTGGCTCTATCATAATTCTCCTTGTCAAAGAGGTGTAGTAACCTCTTTTTAGTGCCCCAATCTAAGTTACTTTTGTTATATGAAATCCAGTTCCATGCAAAGTCAGTTGAAAAAACAATTTTGCCCGGATCGACCATGCTAAATAATGCCGGCAAGTACTCTTTATGCTTTTCTTGCATATTTATCTCAGAGTTTATAACCGCATCGGGCCCTACACCAATGATAATATTGTCATTATCATTAACAATTTTTGTTGCTTCTTTATCTAAGCCTGCCCCGTGTGCTAAATAAGCCCTCACATTGTTTTTAACCACCCATTTTGCCCAATTTATGCTAAGATTTTTCTGGAGAAGGGCCTTCATCCTGCTGTTTGAGACTTCTGCAAGTTCATACAAAGAGTCGGTATGTATTATGAATGGCACATCAAAATCCTTAGCCATACTAATAACCCATAAAGGGATACTGTTAGGCGAACTATAACTGCTAGGACCATGTATCTTTATAGCTTTGACATTTTTATCTGTCATAAATCGGATTAGGTTATCCTGGTTGTCTAAATGCGGATGTAATAGTGGTGCAAAGAAGAATTTGATAGTATTAGATGCCGCATTCCTATCTTTTACTTCCTTTAGTACAGCGCTGTTAACATTAGTATATGGTTGTTTTGGATTTTTTTCTTCTAATACACTATCCCCTTTCCGTAGAATTCTTTTAAACTCTACCATTTCAGGTCTATTCGTATTTGTCTGCCATATACATGATACTTCTATAGTACCATCCATCAGTTTTAGCTTATGTGTTGGTTCTGGAATCAGCACAGCTTTGTTTATTCCTAATAGTTTTGCATGTCTTGAATACTTATTAACATCCGAAATAATTTCCTTATCACCGCTTGGTCCAAAGAAATCTACTCCAGAATGAACATGGGGATCAGTAATTTTGAACACATCCTGACTTCTACTAACTGAACTTATGGTCATACCTACTCCTATTATGGATATATTGTTCTGTCAACACGTGGAAATGTAGCAATTGAATAAATAGTAGGCATTTTTAGTAGTCCCTGCAAGAAGCGCTCCCATCCTAAACCGAAGCCAGATGTTTCCTTATAATTAGTAACCTTACGAGATTCGAGATAATATCTATAATCCCTCATTGGTAAGTTAAATTTTTTGGCTTTTGAGAGTAATTCTCTTATCGACCTAACCCGATGTCCGCTACCAACAAATTCTCGATAGTAAGGCCATATAAAATCAGTATTCTCCCCAACCTCCTTACCTTCTTTCTTAATTGGTGCATGATAAAAAGCTATCTCATATAGGGGGAATTCTGAAATTATTGCCATATCATCCAGTTCGGATGTTACCTTTATTTCTTCCCATGGCCCAAAATACTTGCTTGTGAACTTTTTGTATTTAGCCTGTTTTGTAGAAGTGTATAATATATCTAGCGCTTGTTCAAAAGTGATAGATTTACCGGCAGATTTATTAGCAAATTTTTTTAATTGATCGATATCCTCGTCAAATAAGAAGTACGCTAAATCATCAGTATTATTCCTTAGAAGATTCTTGACAATTGTTCCAATTAGGCCAATAACTATTTTTATATTTTCTTTCTGCGAAATCTTTCCTTCATATTCTATATGGTGAAATTCTGCTAGATGTGTAGCATCTGCTCTCTCCTTTCTAAACGAGTTATAAATCGAGTAAACACTGCTAATGCCTTTCATCATCAAATATAATTCTAAATATATTTGCGATGATTCTGCTAGGTAAACTTCATTCTTTAAATCGAACCACTTCAGTTTCAATGGCACAGTATCTGCAGTATAATCAATATGTTCTTTACCATACACTGCTCCGGGCGAAGAAATCATCCTTGTGGTTAAAGGTAGAAGTGCGTATAAGCTCCCTATACTGTTAAAATATTCGTTTGCTGATCTTTCTATTTCATTATTAATAAAAGCTACATGTTGCCATAATCCACCATTACGCAGTTCCTTTAGTCTACTTTCAAAGGCGTTAGGTTGCACATTACTTGGTACTCTCTTCATTGGTTTATATACCTTGTTTCCTGCATAACCAATACTCCCATCGTCATTTGCTATATAGATTGGTCTCATAGCCTCATTCTCCTTCTTTTTCTCTAAGTATAGGGAAAGCTATAACGTCGCGCAGATTACGCGCGTCTGTTAAGAGTGCCGTTAGTCTATCTATACCAATGCCTGCACCTGACACAGGCGGCATGCCATATTCCATTGCTGTAAGATAATCATTATCTACACTCAGGGCTTCCTCATCACCCTTATTCTTCAGCTCCGCCTGTTCTTCAAATCTTTTTCTCTGCTCTATAGGATCCACCAGCTCCGAGTATGCTTTTACTATTTCCCATCCATTGACTAGAACCTGAAACATATCAAGTATTCTGGGGTTTTTATCGTTTTTCCTTGCGAGAGGCACTAATTCTGTAGGATGATTTACGAGAAACATTGGCTGGATAAGCTTCGGCCTGCTTACTTTCTTATATAACTTATCAATTAATTTTCCCATACCCATTCCAGGTTCATAATCGAGTTCTATGCCTTTGTTTTTGATCTCTCGTTCTAAACTCTCTACTTCTGTAAAACTATTCAGGTCTATACCAGAATCTCTTAATACCACCTCTCTGTATGTTTCGATGGGCCATTCCCCTTCGAAATTGAATATTGTATTATTATATTTTACTTTTAGGGATCCGCCGTTAACAGTTCTTATAGTATTCTTTATGAGCTCTTGTGTAAACTTCATATTGTCTTTATAATTCCAATATGCTGCATAATATTCCAGCATAGTAAACTCTTGCAGGTGCTGCGGGTCTATATCCTCATTTCTGAAATTTTTACCTATCTCAAACACCTTTTCATACCCTCCAACTACTAAGCGTTTAAGAAATGTTTCTGGGGCGATCCTGAGCACCATATCTATATCAAGTGCATTGTGATGTGTTATGAACGGCTTTGCATTAGCTCCGGATAGCATCAGCTGTAATACGGGCGTTTCCACTTCATCAAACTTGTTTTGAGTTAGGTATGATCTTATAGAATTTATAATCTGAGTACGTTTCCTGAAAAGGTCCCTTGTTTCTTCATTCATCATCAAATCCAAATATCTCTGGCGCCACTTAGATTCGAGATCCTGAAGTCCGTGCCATTTCTCAGGTAGTTCATTTAGACATTTACCAAGGAGAGTCAGTTCGTTAACTGCCAACGTAATTTCCCCCTTTTTTGTTTTGTACAAATCGCCTTTCACACCAAGTATGTCTCCTCTATCAATAAGGTTATGAAAGAACTCATAGTTTTCTGTTCCCAATTTTCTTTCATCAAGAGATATTTGTATGTTGCCCGTACTATCCTGCAAATTGGCAAAAGTCAATTTACCCATAGTTCTGACTGCCATAAGCCTGCCAGCAGTTTTAATATTAGCAGTACCAATCTCTCTGTGCAAAATCTCCGCTATCTCATACTCTTTATCATATCTATCTGGGTAGGCATTTATGCCAGCTTCTCGTATATTTTCTAGTCTCTTTAAGCGGTCCTTCGTTACCATTACAACACCAGAACAGTCATAAAGTTTTTCAAATTAATTAAATGATAACTGTTGCATTAGAAACGTGTAGCAATATTATATAAATAACTTTTGTTTAGTTGGTCAAAGTCTCGATAAAGTCCCATTATACCCAATATACTTCTTCGATGGGGCGGGAAGGGTTTGAACCTTCATCTCTCTATAAAGAGTAGAGTTCTCTGCTTTTGAGTTACCACCCCGTTAAAGCAGATAAAATATTGTAGTATAAGTTTATAAAATCATTTATCTGGAATTAATCTACTCTATTACAAGACTCTGCTTAGTTTATATCTGATATCTACACTTTTGAGTTTTAATGCCCAATTTTAGAATCTGCTTTAAGCGGCTGAAAAATACAAAGGTTTTAAAGAAAAACTTATAAAAGCTATTGAAAAAAGTGTAGTTTGATGATATTATGAATGATGACGAACAAACCTGCGTCTTTTGTAAGATAATAAGGGGTGATCTACCTTCTTACAAGATATACGAAAACGAGAAATTCATTGCATTGCTTGATATTTACCCTAATATTGATGGTGAGACGCTCGTAATTCCAAAGAAGCACACTAGCAGTTATGCGTTCGATATGAGTGATCATGAGCTAAAAGAGTTTGTAGAAGTTACAAAAAAAGTGGCAAAGCAAATTGAAAGTAACATGCCTGTGGCGCGCGTTCATCTTGTTCTAGAGGGTACACTAATCAACCATCTACACGCTAAATTATATCCGGCAAAGGGCTATGGCCTAGAAGGAACGCCCGTCTCAAGCGACGAGCGGGTCTACTTTGAGAAGTATCCTGGATATGTAAGTACCCTTCTAGGGCCAAAGGCTTCTGATGAAAAGTTAAGAGAACTCCAGAGGAGACTCTCTGGCAACCGCGAAAGGTCCAAGGTGTAGTAATAAGCGCGACCAATCAAAGTAAACATAAACCGCCACACCTATCAGAAAAAGCACAATTATTACATCTAATTAGAGTTTCGTTGTTCTTTGCCCATATATCTTTAAACGGACTAACAAATATATTACCTAAAACATCAGTTGGGTTTTTCATATAGAGGCATTTGAATACATTCCCATCACAATCAACAACAATCTGTGTCCTCCCTCCGGGGCAACCAAAAAGTGTGTATGCTCCAAATCTATCTACGCACCTACCAGTGGTATCCAATGCTGTTCTTATGTCTACTATCTTCCTCATTCTTGGTTCAAGATCCTCCATAACTCCCTTCCTGAGACATAGATTATCAATGTTTTTGCCATTCCCAATGGGTAGCATGCGCTTCAGAAGGACGCCCCTGGCACCGACATGTAAAGATACTGAATATACCTCTTCTATATCATTGTAATTCAGTTTATTGAGTGTCATTATAACTTTGGTATAAACCCCTTTATCTGAGAATCTCTTGAGCGTATCTACAGCAAAGTCGAAACTTTTAGGGTTCTGTCTTATTCTGTTATGTATTTCCCTTTTTCCATCAAGACTTACATATAACCCATCGATAAGATCACTGCACTCGTCAATCTTAGATGTAGTAATCCCAAACCCATTCGTTATTACCTCCGTCTTCATGCCTAGCTTCTTAGCCTCTCTCAGCATTTCTGGTAGGTCTGGGTGCATGAACGGCTCTCCGCCTATGAATTGCACCCCAACTACCCCCATGCTGTGTAGCTCATGGATCAATCTCTTTATGGTTTCCAAATCGAGCGACTTGCCTTTTTTCTCAGGTGGCCTATAACAATGTATGCAGTTTAGTTGGCACCTTCCGGTTATCTCTAATATGGCAATAATTGGCGCCGAAAGTATGAACTGCGAACCGGGATTGTGGGCGTCTACAAAGTAGCTTTCCTCAAACACGGGTGTTTTGGACTTGGAATAATAAAGTACGCCGAACTCCTCCTGCCTAATAAAAAAGTTTTCAGCGTTCTTCGGGGCTGTTTCCGCTGACGCTTTTTTGAGCCGGTCATTTTTGCATGGTGCGTCGAAAATCCACGAAACCGGTTTGGCTTCAGAAGCTTCCATAATATTAATACTAATGTCAAATATATAATTGCATACACATACTTTCAGGCATTCCCTCTTAATGTCCTTTGTATCCACTCCGCGACAGCGTTCGTGAGCTTCCTCCTCCTGCCGTGAAATCCGTGGTCCGCGCCCCTTATCACAACAGTCTCGATTCTTTTTGAGTTCTTCCTTAGCTTTTCCGCCGCCGTCACGGCCGGTAAGCCCGCTGCATCCATGTACATGTCGTCAGTGCCGAATACCGCGAGCGCGGGCACGCATATGCCTGCGACATACTTCATCCTATCCGCCATATAGTTAAGTATCTGACTCTCGGGCCTCTTAGGATCCGAAGTGCTCAGAAATCTCGATGCGCTCAGCATCATCCATGGCGGAAGGTATTTTGGCGGCATCATCGTATGTTCTTCCTTCCTTTCGGCCTTCTTCGCGTCGCTCACGGCCGCGCCGAACCTCTTTCCCAGGGATACCCTGCTCACGTTGTAGTCGTCTCCCGCGGCGAGGAGTATGAGGCCCTTTACCATTTTGTTCTTCCTTTTCGAATGGTAATAAAGTATTTTCTGGCAGCCCGTGCTGTGGCCCTCCAGTATTATGCTATTATAGCCCCTTGCTGACAGGAACCTTATCGCGCCTTCTATGTCGTATACGCAGTCCTCGAACCTTTCCAGCGCCCCTCCGGCAAAGAAGCTTGTCCTGTTCTTGCCTTTCGTCCTGTCGAAGCTCTCTATGGTATAACTGCCCCTCGTCTGCATGGAGAAGAAGGCTATGCCCTCGGATGTAATCCTGCGTGAGAGCTCTTCCACTGCAGATCCGCCGTAAAAGCTGCTGGCCAGGCCGTGCACGTGTACGACCACAGCTTTCTTTCTCGCGCGCTCCGGAAGCGCGAGCAGGCCGTAGAGCAGCACTCCATCAGTGGCGGAGAACTTCTCTATGCTGATCTTTTTAGGGAATGCCATAGCATTACCTTTCGACAGCTAGCGGTGGAATTATCCTTTTCAATACACTATTAATGAGTGCATTTATGCGGCTCCTATACCTATAGATTATGTACCCTACTAAAAGGCTTATGGCGATGCCTGCTATCACATCAGTGAGGTAGTGTGCCAGTAGGTATACTCTTCCGAACAGCACAACGATCAGCCATATTATGTAAGCTGCGCGGATGTACTTGTACTTGCCAATGAATAATGTCAGGCCTGTGAGTACGGTTGCGTGATTGCTTGGGAATGCGTAAGTGGATTCGCATGCAACCTTGCTGATGTTCAATGTAGTTAGCACTTCGCTCGTGTTGCACGGCCTTGGCTCTCTTACCAACATCTTCATCGTATCGGATATCAGGAAGAAAATCACCCCTGCGAGAGCGAGAGAGTAAACGTTCATGTCCTTCTTGAAATACATGTACAATAACAGCGCTGGAAGCACGACGTAATAGGACTTTGCGAGCATACTCATTGCATAGGTCAGCGAAGGGCTCGACAGTGATAGTGCAGCCTTAAAGGCCGCCATGTTTATCCCTATATTGTAAGCACTTAACAGAAGGAACAAGGTTAACACCTGAATACATACCATTGCTTGGAAAAGTTAAAAAGCCAATAGGTCAGGCTCCGCCTCATCCGCGGGTGCGGAGTATATTGCTTATGTCATTCTGTATCGTTTCCGAGACCTTTCTGCCTCCAATTCCGAATGAGGCGTAGCGTTCGCTCTTTAGTGCACCAATGCTGCCGTAGTGGTGTCTGTAATAGCTTATAAGTGCCTTCACGCTGTCTTCATAGCTATAGTGTTCTGCAGACAATAGTGCATGAAGCAGATAGAGCTGATGAGGTTCGTACGGAACAAGCACTGCCCCAGAGTTATTCTCAAACTGTACGCTTCTTCTTATCATATCTTTCACATATATTCCTAGGAAGGTGTTTTTGAATGATACATCTTCGCGGTTGATTATAGCGCGCATGTTCTCTTCGATGCGAAGGAACGCTGCATGTGTGATGCCTACCTCCACATGCATGCCTGTTATGCTATCGTAGAACCTCATGAACCTGCTCTCTTGCGGACCATCGGCAAACAGCCCTTTCGATTCCATACGTTTCTTATCATGATACGTTCGTATGTCTGGATGGTGCACCTTGCCTTCCTGGCCTTCTTTTTCACTGCTCATTAAGCCATGGTTGTCGAACAGGGCGAACGATACAGTGTCTGGCTTCTGCGGCATACCACAGCACATCGAATTCACTATGCCGCCATACGCTACAAGGGTAACATTCCCGAACGCCCCTCTTATCCGTCCTACAATGTTTGCAACGTTCTCAGCTACATAACTATTGTTCGTCACAGTTCTTTGTATGTTTGCCTGCATCAAACACTACCTCCGCGCGTGCCGCATGTTTATGCTCAATCTGGAGCGCTAGCATTCTCTTCGACAAACTTCTTTATTTCATCGATGTTGTCCACTATCAACTTGGCCTTTCCGAGGCCGAAAGTAAACGGATACTGGTCGTCATCACTCTTCATTAGACTTATGGTCTTATGTCCTTTGTACTCTCCAATTTTCACAGGCATCTCATCATCTATCATAGATTGCTTATGTTATGTTGGCATAAAGCTAAATTCCTAATGATTCACAACAGTATGTTAACATTCAAAGCGCAACTAATATAAGTATCCGCATTCTAACATCTCGAAGGATAACATTTCAAGATAGTAAGGTGTGACATTGTCGCTGTACGTACTTAGCAAGCATGGTCAATCAGATGAATGGATGCTGGCTGCTGTAGCAGATCCTGACGAACATATATGCGTGGCAGCAGATAGCAGCAGCAACGAGAGCAAGTTCTACCTGCTCCGATGCAGCGGGTTCGATACTTTTTCGGATGTATTCATAACGAAAAGGAAGATGACCCGGGAGGAAGGCAGCATGCTCATTCCTGAAGAACAGGCAGGTCTGCTCCACGAAAAACGTTTAGCCGACGAGCTCCCTTACGATATCAAGGTGAGAAAGAGCACAGGGAAGGAAGATATCCTGCGGCTCGTTCACATTACGTATATAGACAGAGAAGGAGATGAAGCTGAGAACGCCTGAAATTAAGGTAGTACCTGAAAGTGTAAGAAATGGATTTTATGCGCTTTGCCTCACTCACTTATAATAACAGTCTTGTCCCTGCCCTTACTTCCGTTTTCGATTGAAACATCTGACTTTCTAACGCTAAAGTATTCTGCTAATATCTCTCTGAGACGTTCATTCGCCTTGCCCTCGACTGCCGGAGCATTGACTCTTACTTTGTAAGAGCTACTCCCCTCTTTGGTAATCGACGGTCTCTTAGCGTTTGGGACTACCCTGACGTTTATAATCATCCAATCACTGTTGAAGCAAGCAATTGACCTTAAGTACAAGCGTTTTCTGCATGATTCATTCCAACTGATAGCTTTTAATATTAGCATACACAAATAATAGTATTGCAATTCCTCTAGTTTTTCACGAACGAACGGATGCATTTACACATACACCAACATGGTGTGACCATATGGAAAGTTTTGAACAGATGGGGCTCAGCCAAAACATTCTGAGCGCTTTGAAAGCAATGAAATTTGACAAGCCGACGGAAGTCCAGGGTACCGCAATACCTGAGATACTGAACGGCAGGGACGTCTACGTGAGATCGAAGACTGGAACGGGCAAGACAGCCGCATTCTTGATACCAATTATGCAGCAGGCGCGGCCAGGCAGAGATCCTGCAGCGCTTGTAGTAGTGCCGACCAGGGAACTGGCGCTCCAGATCGATGGTGTTGCGAAGAAGCTGGCGGCAAACACAAGACTGCACATCACAACAGTGTATGGCGGAGTCTCATTAAACCCTCAGATTGACAGCCTTGAAGCTGGTACAGACCTGCTTATAGGCACTCCTGGAAGGATAATAGACCTAATAGAGCGTGGGGCTGCCCGCCTTGAAGAGGTAAGATTCCTTGTGCTCGACGAAGCAGACATGATGCTAGACATGGGTTTCATAGACGACATAGAGTACATACTCAGGAGCGTCCCTGCAGAGAGGCAGACTATGCTCTTCTCTGCGACTTCGAGGAAGGAAATACTCGATATAGCCGACAAGCACATGCGCAATCCCTACCACCTCAGTATAGGACCTGACGACGAGCTTGTAGTTACCACAATTAAGCACACATACACCATTGTGCCGAACACAAAGAAAGTCTCTGCTCTACTATCTTACCTGAAGGCTCGCACAGGCGAGAGCAGCAAGAGCATTATATTCGCTAGGACGCAGATGGCAGCATCTGCATTATATGAGGCTCTGAGCGACTTCGGGATGAAGCCGCTGCTACTGCACGGCGGCATGACACAAGCCAGAAGAGAAAAGACGATGAGGCAGTTCAAGACTGAGAAGAGCGGCATCATGATAGCAACGAACGTCGCGGCAAGAGGCCTTGACATATCAAATATAACTGACATAATAAACTTCGACGTGCCTGACGATCCAATCGTTTATATACACAGGGTTGGACGATCAGCAAGAATGGGTAAGGACGGTCGCGCATTCACTATATTTTCTACAGATCAGGTAAGAGAATTGAAGAACATAGAGTACTACTCCAATATAAAGATGGAGCGCGAGCACGTAGACACCGAAGAGTTCGGTAACGTCAGTTTCGGCAAGTACTTCCAAAGAAGCAGGGGCAGGGGCGCCGGAGACGAAAGGTATGGAAACCGGCGCAGTGCAGGACATGACAGGCAAAGCTCTGGAGGGCGTGAGGGATATAGGCGCAGCGGCTATCACGACGGGCGCCAACCGCGAAGAAACTACGGCAGGCGCTGATTGTAGCACTGCTTATAGCTTCATCCTATTTTTATAATTGCTATTGTTGCGCCTAGTAAGAGAAAGTGTATATATTTAGGTGTGAAATATTATAGTGGTCTAGGCAGTACGCCTAATACATGGATGCGGCGCATAGAATGAAGAAAAAATCAGATTCTGCAATTGACTGCCCAGTGCAAGAGATAATCGGTAAGTATGGTATGGATGAGAAGAGCCTTATGAACATAGTCAGGCTCAACTGGCGAATGTCAATTCTCAGCATACTGGCTTCCGGTGGATCTGAAGGGGTCAACTACAATCGCTTATACGGCATGACTGGTCTCAACCCAAGGACCCTGTCAATAGTGCTCAAGGAGCTGACATCAGAGAAGGTGCTCAAGCGTACGGTTACAAACGGGTCACCGCCGCACGTCAGGTACAGCCTCACAAAGCTCGGAGCAGATGTGGTGCGTGCGCCGTGCCCTATATTTGACATGGCAAGGAAAAGAAACAGCGGCTGAGCGCCAACGCATTTAAAGTTTGCGAGATAAATGAGTGCTGAGTTGCATGGAAGATGGTCAGCAATACCGGCGCCCGCGCATACACGCGCCGTACATTACAATTCTCATTGCAGCGCTCATACCTGCATTCACAGCCGCGTACACTTACATATTTCCGATAGTCAATGGCAACCGCATAGTGATGTGGCTTACCTCCCCATTCAACATATTCTTCGAAGATTATCCTCCACACGGGATACTGCTCAACTACCTTCTCCCTGTCATTATATTCTTCCTTGTCGAGACGTACAGCAGGTATGTCGCCGACATAAAAGGGCGCAACTCGATCATGAATCACGCATTCGGCTTCAGCGTTATAGCCTCATACTTGACTTCTGCTATAATATGGGCACTGCTTGGCATGCCGGCTATAGGCTCCTCTGTGCTCGCGTTCTGCATGCTGCTCTTCTTTGTCAGCGAGATAACTGATTCCGAGCTCATAAACAGACTCAGAGAGCGCAGAAAATCAGCTGGCTACCTATTCGAGGTTCTCATGTTCGCGTACTCTGCATTGCTCCTTGGAGTATCGGTCATAGTCTTCGCATACATAAACGGCAACCAATACTGGTTCATACACCTGCTTGGCGGCAGCATCTTCGCTGTGCTGCTATTTTCCTATATCATGTACAGAAAGTCCAAGAACTAGCTCTTATGCTTGCCATGCTGCAAAGAGCTTCAGGGGCATTACCAAACTGCAGTAATGCACAGACACATTGCCTTTATTTCACCTGCTTCTTGCGGAACAGCATGGTTCCCGTCATATTCGGATTTTCCCTTATGAAACCCGCTTCCTTCACTATCTGCTCGAACTGCTGCACTTCCTGAACCCCTATTGTAAACCTTGAAATACCTCCTTTGTCGAAGGGTGCCACAACTCGAAGCTCCGCGCCTGCCGTGCCCGTATGTATCATAACTTCGGTTATGTTCCCATTTCCATTTAGGAATGCTCCAAAAGCGCCAGGCTCCATTTCCTCTGTCCTGTTAGGTACTATGGCAGGGTGCTCAGTGTCGTGCAAAACGCCCCCTTTCAAACCGTCGATTCCCGCTTTCTCTGGCTCACCACTGCCATTGTCCTGCTCGGCAGAACCCCCTTTGTTCTTAAATCCCAACACCTATCTCACCTTATAATTATTAGCTGGAAAACCGTATATAACATTTGCGCAGGCATCTTTTGTGCGCATGCCTTTACAAGCCCTGGCTCAAAAAACATATAAGGCGTAGCCCCAATATTTATGAATGGGTGAGATTTTGAAAATCGCCATAATAGGAACAGGAAATGTGGGAAAGGCCATAGGCGAAGCGCTAAGGTCAAAGGGGTACGAGGTCGCATACGGTTCGAGGAATCCCCAATCTGCCTCTATGCCGCAGGGCGTTAGGGTAACGAGCCAAGCAGAGGCGGCGAAAGATTCGGACGTGATAATTCTTGCAGTGCCTTATCTGGCGCTAAAGGAGACCATACACGCTGTTGGAAAGGACAACTTCAAAGATAAGGTGGTCATAGACGCCACTAATGTGATGGACAAGAACATGAAATGGGCACTCGGATTCAAGACTTCTGGTGCTGAAGAACTCTCAAAGGAGCTGAAGCATGCCAAGGTGGTCAAGGCGTTCAACACGGTCTTCTCGCAGCATATGGGCAGCGGCAATGTGAACGGGGAGCAGCTTGACCTTTTGATTGCATCTGATCACGATGATGCAAAGACGGCTGTAAGAGAAATCGGCGAGAAACTTGGGTTCAACGTAGTAGACGCAGGGCCTCTCGAGTCTGCTAGGCTGCTCGAGGCGCTCGGGATGCTGAACATACACCTAGGCTATGTGCAGAAGGTTCCATTTGAGGGCATAAAGCTGGTCAGGAAGGCCTAATCCCTTCCCTGCCTTCTGCGCAGGCAAATAAGCAAACGAAGATTTCTGGTGGATTTAGCTTATCTAGCTGGTCCACTCATTTTCCTTTCTTTCGCTCTTCTATTACCTTGTCTATCATCAGCCTAAGCCACGGCGCATACTTGTCAGGGTTGGTTTTTATGTCGTCCCTAAGCTCCTTTAGGTCTACCCACTTCCAGTCCATGACCTCATCACTATTAAGCCTGGGCTCGCCGTCATAGGAGCCGAACAGTATATGGTCATACTCTTGTTCTGTGAGGCCATGCCCCACTTCGGCTTTGTACGGGAATACGAATGTTTCCCTTATGTCGCAATCGAAACCCATCTCCTCCATAAGGCGCCTGTGCGCAGCATCAATCACCTTTTCACCCGGGTACGGATGGCTGCACACCGTGTTGGCCCATTGACCTGCAGAATGGTATTTGGTAAGCGCCCTGCGCTGTATCATCGTCTTACCATTCGAATTGAATACGAATACTGAGAGCGCCCTATGCAGTTTCCCACCATTCTGATGCGCTCTGAGCTTTTCCTCCGTACCTATCTCGTTGTCATTTGCATCGACGAGTATTACGCGTATGTCTGGCATTATATCTCCTACAAATATAAATACGAAACCAAGTTTTTATGCGTTGCCGTTGCACGCGAATGCATAAATATCTGGATGGCGCAAGAATCTGACGTGATACTTATGACCATGCATTTTGCGTCTGTTGAAGGCAAGGCCGCTAGACGAATGGCGGTTTCGCATTCAGATAAAGGTATAGTCATTTCTGGAGATCCGGGATCTGGGAAGAGCACGCTCGTGTATATGCTGTCCGAGGAGTATGGCAAGGAGGTATATGCAGTAGGCCTGTACTGGAGAAACATGTATAAGAAAGAGCATCCGGATGGCAGCATCACGTTTGAGGAATACTGGGGGACCAGATCGGATAGGGACCAACTGGAAGCCAACAGGAGCCTAAGGCACTACGCCCAGGACCTCGGCTACATAGTCGATACCAGATATGCATCTATATTTGACAAAGAAAGGTGCTTGATAATCTATTTGCGTGCTCCACTGGAAGTGCGCGCTGAGCGCCTCGCACGTAGACCAGAATATTCCGGGAAAGCGCTAGAGGAAATAGAAGCTATACTTAGGAAGAGGCAGGACGACGAGGTCGCCATAGGGAAGAGGCTATTCGGCGTAGATTACAGGGACCGCAACCTCTATCATCTAATTCTTGATACCAGCCTTCTCACTCCCGAAGAGGAGCTGAGTGCAGTGAAGTCTGAGATGCGAAAGTTGATGAGCTTAGTTAGGAAGGATAGATAAGCGTGCTGTGGCTGGCAGCAGGTGTTGAAATCCATGCGGCTGTGGTTTAACTGTGTCGACACAAGCGTGTACAAATCATTGCTTGAGGTAGGAAAGGTTTCCGCAAGCACTAGCTAAGTCATAAAAGTTAGGTTAGCAAATAGCGTTGCCAGTTTTGGTTTATACTCTAAACGCTGCTCTAAGGGAATCTTGAGCAGGCTATTGCCTTTATTGCGCAGGTCTTGATGGTCCAAAGTCCCTCACAGCACTGTGGTGAGGGACATGGATATGGCTGTGCCACCCCTTCAGCTTCCCAACAGGTGCGTTCCTGAAGGCGTAATATATAGTGCCAATCGCGGCTATGCCAAAAAGGAGCATCAGGCTCACCATGCCCAGATAAGAAACTATGAGCAGTATGCTCAATATGCCTGCAATCGATACGGCGGGTATATACCTCTTTTCATGCTGCTGCTCTTTCTTGAGGTTGTAATAGAAGTATATGGCAGAGACATTTATTATGAAGTAAGCGCTAAGGATTGCCGCGTTCGAGGAATCTACTATTGTCCCGAAAGATACAAGCAGCAGGAACGCTATAGACAGCACCGCTGATACCACTATCGCATTGATGGGGGTGGAAAATCTGTCTATGTACGACAAAAATTTCGGGAGCTCATGGTCCCTTCCCAATGCGAAGAACACCCTTGATGTCCCGAGCACACCCGTTAGTATTACTCCAGCAGTCGCGGTCACCCCACCAAACGCTATAATAATGGCAAGTATGCTATCGTGCATGCTTTTTATCGCCGTTGACAGGGGCGCAGGCGAATTGGCAAGTACAGAATATGGCACAATGCCTACCGCTACGATCGCAACCGCGATGTAAATCACTGTCGATATTATTATGGAAAATATTATCGCCTTAGGTATAGTCCGTTCAGGATCAACTACCTCATCGCTTATCGTAGTAACCCTTGAAAATCCGGTAAAGGCGAAGAATATTATAGCTGCACCTGCGATAGTCCCGGTCATGCCGTCAGGTGCAAAATTTGCGAAATTTGACGAATGAAAGCCGCTGAGCCCAAACACTATGAATATCAGGAGCACAACGAGATTTATTGCAACGAATGCAGATATCGTTTTTGCGGAGTTCTTTATGCCAAATATGTTTATCGCTGCAAACGCTACTATTGCGGCGACTGCGAAGTAGACTGTGTTTATGTGGGTGGAAAAGAGTATATTGACATAGCCCCCCATGCTCAGGGAAACTGCAGCTATTGCAATTATGTTGCCGAATGTCCAAAGCCAGCCACCTATGAAGCCTGCAAAGGGCCTAAACGACTCTTTCGCGTATTCATAAACTCCACCCTCTTTCGCGACGTGCCTGGCTATTTCGGCGAAGCTCAGACCAGTGAGCACTGCTATCAGTCCAGAAAGCATTATAGAAACTATTACAGACGGGCCTGCGCGCCCTATTGCCACTCCTATAATGACAAATATCCCGGCACCTATTATCGCACCTAGGTTTATCATGAGCGCCTGCGGCAATGTGACGGACCTCGATAGCGTATTCATACAGCACATCATTGCGCGATTAAGCTTATAGCTCATTAGCATACTTGCATGCGCAGACGGACTTGGAAGAATTGTATACTGCTGCGTCGCATTGGGTGTTTCTATTTGATTGAGCAGAGTTCGACCTTATGCGACTGATTTTGCGGTATGGTTCGACGAAGGACGTATGCCACAATACCATATTTATATTACGAAAGCAACATCCACTCTCACTGATAATATGACCAATAAACTGTGGCTGTCGGGCATAAGCATTGAGAAGAAGGAATCTGCAACCGAGGAGAAGGATATAACAATCAGGGATGATCAACTCCATATCGGGGCAGGAGGCAGGGCATACTCAAAGCCTTCAGAACCTATGCCTGAGAACATAAGGCTGAGGAATGAGACTGAGGCATCACTGCGCAAGAGTATCGAAGAGCGTATATCCAACATGCGCAAAGCAGGGGATAAGACCGGTGCTGAAGGGCTTAGGGCCTCAGTTGAGGATGCGGACGAATGGGATTATGAAGTGCTTTAACCGTACCAATTATCCATGTAATCTTTGTAACTGCACTGCACCTGCGCAGTGATGCTGCAAAATAGCAGGCAGCCAGGCTTCGGTATTAAGCCGTTATCCTGTAGACGGAGCTGCCTTCATCAACTGCATACTTCAGCTTTATACCAACGTCATCGCCGCGTGCAGCGCTGTCGACATCCTTCCTATCTATCTGCATGCTGGTTACCTTCTGCCTTATGGCTTCTTCTTCCGTTCCTATCTCTATTATATCGCCTACTTCGAGGTCGCCTGTCAACCTCACAGCAGCGACCATCAGTCTGCTGAAGAACTGCTCAACTGTGCCTATCTGCTCCCTTCCGCGTGATCCTTCTACTGCGGCTGATGCGCCTGCACCATCCAGTCTTGCTTCACGCTCCTCATGGTCGCTTATAATCGAGTCTAAGCTGACCTTTCTTTTCCTTTTGAATCCGAAACTGACCATGTTTATATTTTCGCTGCAAAGAAATACATAGCTATCTTTCTATCGCGGCGCTCTGCCGCATTTACGCACCACATGTACAAAAGGATTATAAATACAGTTGCCTTTAATTAGGAACATGGTCGATTTCCAGAAGGTTGATGCATCACTGCTCGACCGCATGTGCTCTGTTGCGAAGCTTACGCTAAATACTTCAGAGAAGAAAAAGTTTTTGGCGGAGATGTCAGAGATACTTGCAGCATTCGGAACTGTAGAAGAAGCATACGTTGGAGATACACCACCTGCTTATCATCCTACAGCTGTTGAAAACATTTGGAGGGACGACACTATAATAAAGAAGAGCAAGCTCGATATAGGGAAAAACACGAACGCACTAGAAGACGGTTACGTGGTAGGTCCTAAATTAGTATGACTGGGCGGTACTATTAATAGACGTAAAAACATTTCTGGATGATGTTAAGGGCGGACGTGTTGATCCGGAGGACTTTGTAGCCAGGGTCAAAGAAAGTGCTGCGCGCATACAGGAAAAATACTCACCGTTTATAACTATAAATCCATCTTTTGGCGACGAGCGAAACGTTGGCGGCATCCTCTCATATCTGCCTATCTCCATTAAGGACTGCATATGCACTAAAGGGATAAGGACTACGGCCGGGTCCAAGATCCTTGATGGATACGTGCCAACGTACGATGCCACAGTTGTAACCAAAACTAAGTCAGCCGGCGGCATGATACTAGGCAAAACTGCGCAAGACGAGTTCGGATTTGGGACGTTCTCCGATACCTGCGCATATGCAGTGCCGAAGAATCCCATAGATCCCGAAAGGACATGCGGAGGTAGCAGTGGCGGTGCCGGCTGTCTTGCAGCAGCTGCGGACTTTCCTCACATAGCGATAGCGGAATCCACCGGCGGAAGCATAACTGCACCTGCCGCATTTACCGGGACCGTGGGGCTTACGCCCACATATGGAAGAGTATCGCGCTATGGCTTGATTGATTACTCTAACAGCATGGACAAGATAGGTGTGATATCCCGAAAGGTCTATGATTCGGCCCTTATGCTCTCAGTGATATCAGGCCATGACCCGCTGGACTCCACTAGCAGCCGAGCCGAGAGTGGGGATTTCACCGCATATGTGGGCAAGAGCGTCAAGGGCATAAGGATAGGCATTCCGAAGGAGTACTTTTCAGATGTGGACCGAAAGGTATCAAAGCCAGTTGAGGATGCGCTGGGCAGGCTCGAGGGCATGGGGGCCAAGACAGTTGACATCAGCCTGCCGCGCACAAAGTATGCAATTGCGGCATACTATATAGTAGCAATGGGCGAAGCATCGACCAATCTAGCAAGATACTGTGGGATGAGATACGGTGCCCAGGAAAAAATAGATGGTGAATTCTCAGAATACTTCTCAAGCATACGCTCTAAATATTTCGGCGAGGAGGCAAAGAGGAGGATAATCCTTGGCACATACGTGAGGGCTGCAGGTTTCAGGGACGCATATTATACGAAAGCGCTTAAGGTTCGCGGCCTTCTGATAAAGGAATTCAAGGAGGCGTTCGCCAAGGTGGATGTGCTTGCGACTCCCTCGATGCCCATACTGCCGCCAAGGTTTGATGAGATAGAAAGTATGTCGCCGCTGGACAAGTATAACATTGACAAGATGACTACTGCGCCTAACCTATGCGGATTCCCTACCATATCAGTGCCAGCTGGAAAAGTCGACGGCCTTCCAGTGGGATTGCAACTCATTGCTGACCATTTCCATGAGGGTGAACTTATAAGCGTAGCATCGGCATTTGAGGGTGATAGCGATTAAAGTAATGATAGGCCTTGAAGTGCACTGCCAGCTCAATACCCAGAGCAAGCTCTTCTGCAGCTGTGAGGCATACCCTCAAAATGCGAAACCGAACGAGTCTGTATGCGAAGTATGCCTGGGCTATCCTGGTGCGAAGCCGGTCTTAAACAAGAAGGCGATAGACCACGTTGTGGGCATAGGCATCGCAATGGGCTGTAAGATAAATAGTGAAACATACTTCTCTAGGAAGACTTACTTTTATCCAGATATGCCAAAGAACTTCCAGATAACCCAGTATGAGGTGCCTATTGCGTCAGAAGGAACAATCGAGGTGAATAGCTCGAAGATCAGGATACGTCGCGTGCACCTAGAGGAGGATCCGGCAAGGATAATCTATGCAAACGGGAGCCTTGAGACAACGAGCTATGTTCTGATTGACTATAACCGGGCTGGAGTGCCCCTAGCGGAGATAGTCACGGAGCCTGACATTGGGAGCCCTAAGGACGCCAGGGCATTCCTTGAGAAGCTGTCGGCAATACTAGAATACCTCAAGGCGTACGACCAATCAACTGGCGCTTCGCTCAGAGTCGACGCCAACATATCAATAGAAGGCGGCGAAAGAGTGGAAATCAAGAATGTGACCGGCTTCGAGAATGTGGAAAAGGCGCTTAACTATGAGATAGTGAGGCAGCAGAACCTTGTACGCCTCGGTAGGAAGGTAGAAAGGGAGACCAGGCACTTCGATGAAGTCGCTAAGACTACCCTGCCGCTCAGGAAAAAGGAGTTTGAGGAAGACTATGGCTACATATTCGACCCAGACCTGCCTGTGCTGAAAATAAGTGCTGAATGGATCACGCGCATAAGGGAAAAAATGCCGGATCTGCCTGACAAGATAGCTGCGAGACTGGCTGATGAGTATGGGCTGGGAGCGTACGATGCAAAGATAATAGTGTACACAGGCAGCGACTTCGCAACTTTCTTCGAAAAGGTGTGCAAGATTCACAACAAGCCGGTAGAAGTCTCGAGATGGATGATAAACTACCTGCTGAAAAGTCTTAACTGGAGGTCTGAGCGCTTATCGCAGTCAAAGGTTACTCCAGAGACATTTGCCGAGTTCCTCGACATGATAGACAAAGGCAAGGTGAACGAAAGGTATGCAAAGGAGCTTATAAAGGAATATGTCGACACAGGCGATAAGCCTTCAGAGATAGTAGAAAGGGCGGGCTCGCCTCCGACGCATGATGAAATGGAGAGAACAGTTAAAAATGTATTAAAAGAAAATGTTAAGGCAGTATCGGAGCTCAAGGCCGGCAGGCTAGAGGCCAAGCAGTACCTTATAGGCATGGTGCTTAAGGAGACAAGAAATAGGGGAGATCCAAAAGCAATCGCAAGAATGATAAGTGAAGAGTTAAAAATGCCTCTGTAGCTCAGCAGGTAGAGCGACCGGCTGTTAACCGGTAGGTCACAGGTTCGAGTCCTGTCGGAGGCGTAATGGTGAATCAATGTCGGATGCAGTAGGCTGGAAGAGAAGTTGCATGCTTGCCGAGATAGGGAAGAGCATGCACGGCAAGAGCGTGACGGTGATGGGTTTCCTAAGGGAAATCCGAGATGTGGGCAAGCTCAGGTTCGCGGTACTGGCCGACATAAGTGGTACTGTACAGCTCACAATGAAGAGCGGTGAGGGGCCTTTCGAGGCGATAGGCGCACTGACCAGGGAATCGACGATTGGAGTCAAGGGCATCGTGAACGAGAACGCAAAGGTAGCGGCAGGGGTGGAGATAATACCGGAAGAGGTGACAGTGTTCAGCCGAGCCGAGCCGCAGCTTCCCATACAGGTGTACGGCAAGACCGATGCGCTGCTCGACACCAGGCTTGATTGGAGGTTTCTGGACCTGAGGAAGCAGAAGAACGCACTTATATTCAGGATACAGACCACTGCAGAAGCTGCGATGAGGGAGTATTGGCTGGAGAACGGTTTCATAGAGATACACTCACCTAAGCTAATGGGCTCCCCTAGCGAGAGCGGGGCAGAGCTCTTCCCGGTTGTGTACTTTGACAGGACTGCGTTCCTAGCGCAATCTCCGCAGTTCTACAAGCAGATGGCAATGTGTGCAGGCTTGGATAGGGTTTTCGAGATAGGTCCGGTATTCAGGGCGAATCCATCCAATACTACGAGACACGACACCGAGTTTACATCGGTTGATATGGAGATGTCGTGGATAGAGTCGCAGGAAGATGTCATGCAGTTCGAGGAGCGGTGGCTGACGCACGTCCTGGAGGCTGTGAAGAAGAAGCACGGAGATGAGATAAAGAGGCTATACGGTCTCGAGGTGGCAGTGCCGCGCGTGCCGTTCCCTAGAATGTCATTCAAGGATGCCAAGAGTCTCTTAAAGGAGAGGGGAAAGGCCTCTGAAGAGGACGACCTCACTCCAGAAGAAGAAAGGATGCTCGGCGCCATTGCCATGGAGAAGTATGGTAGCGAGTTCATTTTCATCACCGAGTATCCATGGAGCGCAAAGCCATTCTACCACATGAGGAAGGAGAGCGATCCGAGCA
>JAMCYG010000004.1 GCA_023473425.1 Candidatus Martarchaeota archaeon | reverse complement strand
TGGCGCATACAGTACGCCGACGGCTACAATCCTGATAAATCTGAACCTAGCATGATAGCTGGAAAGGCTCTGCCTCGAAGGAGAAGCGGGTTCATGAGGCTGCTCAAAAACCTTCTTCCGTGAATCCGTCTGCCGCCCAATACTGTGCTGCACATGCAGGCGGGGCGAACGCTGTCTCTCTTTTTATACGATTAAAAATGATTAGGCATAGCTCGCGCTATCCTTGCATGATATGAAAGAAAAGGAAAGATGTAGTCTCGAGAATTAATGCGAGGATTGATTCCCACCAACGCACACTTAGTTCTTTACGAGGTGATCTATCCGCAGGTTCCCCTACGGATACCTTGTTACGCCTTAGCCCTCCTCACAAAGCCTTAACTCGACGACACCATAGGCATCGCCTCATTAAAACCCTACTTGGGTGACTTGGCGGGCGGTGTGTGCAAGGAGCGGGGACAGATTCACCGCCTGATAGTGACGGGCGATTACTAGGGATTCCAACTTCATGAGGGTGAGTTCCAACCCTCAATCCGGACTGAGATCGGCTTTAGGGGATTTGCTCTGCCTTTCGGCATTGCGTCTCATTGTACCGACCTTTGTATGCCGCGTGTAGCCCAGGAGATTCGGATCGTACTGACGTATCGTCGTCCTCTCTTTCATCCTCTTTAAACAGAGGCGATCCAAACAGAGTGCTTCGCTTATCGCTAAGCAAGTGGCAACTGTCTGCGAGGGTCTCGCTCGTTTCCGGGCTAAGAAATGGTGCTACCAATAGAAAGGCTCCTGTTACGTATGAACGTGATCAGGTCATTGCCATTTCTGATGTATGTGCGTGCGCCCCTCTTCACTGTATGGAAGCCGAGCCTCTCTAGCATTACGATGGTATCGGTTCCGATGCCATTCATGTAAGTGCCGTGCGAGTCTCTTCCTCCGCTACAGTCGTAGAGCGCAGCGATGTAGCTTGCGGAATAGCCGTTCTTGTACTTGAAGACGATTGCCTTCCTGTGCAATGTCTTCTCGAACAGCTTCCTCACTGTTGAGTTGTAGAACTTCACAGTAGTGACGACCCCGTCGCCCTCCAGGATTATCCTGTTGGGTTCGACCCCGAGGTCATTCACTGCTATTTCAGTGAAGCCTTGCACGAGCTCGTTTTTCTTCGAGCTCATGCTTACAGAGGCGTCTGAACGCCTACTGCACTCATACAGGCCGAGCATGTAGCTCAGCCGTTCAGTGAGCCTTATCCTATTGGTCATTGTACCACTTCGTTAGCTTACCGGACTTAACCGGACAGTTCACACCACGAGCTGACGATCGCCATGCAATACCTCTCGGCTCGTCAGGCAAGATCTTTAGTCTGGCCTTCATACTGCCGTCGCTCCTGGTAATATTTCCGACGTTGGATTCAATTAAACCGCAGCATCCACCCCTTGTGTGCTCCCCCGCCAATTGCTTTAAGTTTTAATCTTGCGACCGTACTCCCCAGGCGGCAGACTTAACACTTACGCTACGATACTGCACATGTTCTAGACGTGTGCAACACCAGAGTCTGCATAATTTACTGCTAGGGCTACTCGGGTATCTGATCCGATTCGTTCTCCTAGCCTTCGCCCCTCACCGTCGGATACATTCTAGTCAGGCGCCTTCGCCACCGTTGGTCCTCAAAGGATTACAGGATTTTACCCCTCCCCAATGAGTACCCCTGACCTCACCTGTTCCCTAGCCGATGGGTATCTCATGCACGCATTGACGTTGAGCGCCAATATTTCACATGAGACGGCATCGGCCGGCTACGGGCGCTTTAAGCCCAGTAATCGTGGACACAACTTGTGCTGCCGGTATTACCGTGGCGGCTGCCACCGGTCTTGCCCAGCACTTATTCGCCAAGCTTGCTATACTTGGCAAAAGGCCCACCTAAGTGAGCCACTCAGATTCCCCCCGTCACGCTTCCGCGCATTGCGGAGTTTGCGCGCCTGCTGCACGCCATAGCGCTAGGACCCTTGTCTCAGTGTCCTTCTCGGGGCTCATACTCCCATATCCCCTACGGGTTATCGGTACGGTGGGCCGTTACCCCGCCGTCTGCCTGATCCGCCGCAGTCCCATCGTAAAGCAATAACGCTGCAATTTACGCACCTTTCGGTTATGGCTCCTTCCAGATGCCATAGCCTATGGCGTATTAACCTCAGTTTCCCGAGGGTATTCGCCTCTTTACGGTAGGTTGACCACGTGTTACTGAGCCGTACGCCGCCCACGGAAGCCCGTGAGCTGACTTGCATGGCTGTCGGAATCTGATAGCAGTGCCCTCCAGCAGCATCGACTGGAATCAGTCAATGCCACAAACTTAAATAACTGGCACGGGAATTTACTCCTCTTTGCATTCCTCGAGACTACATCCAATTCCAGCAGGAATTTTCACAGTAACCGTAACTAAAAAGCGCAAACCTTTATGCGCACGATTAGCAACTATCCTTTTGTCGCATATATATAAAAACCTTGCGCCATTCTCCTCGGTAATACTCTCGCGGAGCACGGAATGCTGCGCGGCAGAAATCTTAATAATGTGTTGAGAGCATCATAAATTGGTGCTATTGCATGGCAAGTAAGCGAAGAAGGGGCAGAAGCGTTGCAAACGCGATTGACCCACCACTAATAGCCCTAATGGTGGCGCTGGTCCTGGTGGCTATAATTGCGTATTACACAAGCGCAAGGTATACTATGCTGAGTGCTACGCTGGCTCATCCATTTATACTGCACCCTCCGCTGAGGATGTTCATAGGCATGCCACTAAACATATCTGGGCAGGGGCTTCAGTATGCCTCAGTTAATCAGACCTTCTGTCCGGAGAATTCCACTATAATGACTAGGCAGGCGCGCACGTTTGTGTTCCCATACTATACGAGCATGAAGCCAGGCACACTTTTCACATACACTCTTGTATACAATACATCTACAACCAGAATAGAGGATGTTGCAGTGCTGCCGCCATTTAGGCTAATAGCATACAAAGTGGGTGTGATGCAGAATGCCCCGTGTGTCGGATATCCGAATGACACTGGCAACATGACTATGGTGCTGCAGGCGCCTAATTACAATGTGACCTCACAGTTCGAGGCAGTAATCTACCTGCTGAACAGGTCGAAGTAGCAGATTTGGCGCGAAGCGCGCAAATTCAATGCACCATAGCTACTTCATTGCACTTCATTACAATACTTCATCACAGCAGTGAGGGTCATTGCTTTGTGCTGCCAGTCTTTACCACTTTTGACATGAACAGCCTGTACACAAGGTATAGGATTATTGCGAAGACCCCTATACCTGTCATTATGACCACGGCGCTCTTCGCCGAAAGGAGATAGTAACCAAAAGAGACAAGCACTGCATCATACACAAGGCTGCCAAGTATGGAATAGCCGAAGAACTCCTTTTTCGGCATCTTTGCAAACCCTGCCGGGAAGCTCATAACTGTCCTTATTACCGGCACGAGTCTGGAGAACAACACGGCAGCTATCCCGTTGCGCTCAAACCATGCGTCGAATGCGTCGAGGCTTTCCTTCTTTATATTGAATCTGTTAAGATGCTTGTATACGACATCCTTGCCGAGGTAATATCCTATATAGTAGTCGACTGCGAGCCCGGTTATGCTGCCTGCCAGTGCAGCTATAAATCCAATATAAAGGTTTATCACGTGCTGCTGGGCCAGTGCGCCGGTCAACGGAAGGACTATCTCGCTAGGTATAGGCACGGAGGAGCCCTCCAGCGCCATCATCCCGAATATGGCTAAGTAACCATAATGCTGCATCAGGTGCACAACTATCGCGTAAGATCCGCTCACCAGGCCGAGAAGGTCTGTTAATATAGAAAGAATGAAATACATGGGAATCTACACACATATGCAGCAGCAACTTAAAAATAGTTGTGATGTGCATTAGCAGTGCATTGCCTATCTGGTGTATGGCATGAGAGTTATTAAGTTCAATCAGGCGGAGGGCACAATAAGGCTCAAGGTCGAGACGTTCGACGACCTGTGGGCCATCCAGAGGGTGACCTTTCCTGGCGACTCGATGACCGCGGAAAGCAGGAGGAAGTTCAAGGCCAGCGAGAGCGATAAGGGCGAGTTCAAGGACGTGATGATAACACTAACAGTGGAAAAGACAGAGCTGGATAAGAATGCCGGCAGGCTTAGAGCCACAGGGAAGATAACACATGCTAGGCCGATGGAGTACGTAAGCCTGAACAGCTACCATACATTGAACATAGCCCCAGATGACATAGTAACAATAAGTAAGGCGGAGTGGCCGGAATACATGGTTAAGGTTTTGAGAGATGCAGTCTCCGATTCCAGGAAGCCCAGGCTCGGACTAATCGTGGCAGACGACGAGAAGGCGTTGTCCGCTTACCTGCTCGGCTACGGTATAAAGTTCGGGAGCGAGATGTACAGCGGGCTGAGCAAGAGAATGAGCCAGAAGGACTTCACAGCAGCGCAGAACAAGTACTATGATAATATACTCAACGAAGCAAAGCAGATGGACGTTGACACTGTGATAATAGCAAGCCCTGGGTTCACGTCCCAAGACGTGAAGAAATATGCTGCCGACAGCAACGCAATGAAGGGTATTGAGAAGAGGATAATCTACGAGTCTGTGAGCAATGCTGAGCGGTCAGGGGTATACGAGCTTATAAAGAGCGACAAGGTTGACAACTTGCTCCACAGGGAGCGAATAAGGCGCGAGTTCAAACTGATGGACGAGTTCCTTACAGGCCTTTCGGCCGAGAAGTCCAAATACGGCGCCAAAGAAGTGGCCGAAGCGATAGACAGCTATTCAGCTACAAAGGTATTCGTCAATGACAGCGTTCTGGGTGATCCGCAGATTCAGAAGGTGCTTGCGCTGGCAGAAGAGAGGAACGTCCAAATAGAAGTGTTCAATGCAAATGATGAGGTAGGCCAGCAGTTGCACGCATTCAAAGACATAGCGTCAGTAATATAACATGCGATATTGTGGATTCGAAGCCCGCACCGAAGAGACATATCTCATGTGTGTGCACAGCATCTGAGATCCTGAATTAATCTTTTTATTAACGCTACGCCCTGATAATTTGCTTTTTAGTGATATTAATGAGCAAGACGGCACAGATTAACGAGTTGTTGTTAAAGGTTTTATGTCATTATAGTAGTTGTAAATAATGAAATAAACTAAGGCCTCAATATACTTATTAAATACCGATCAAATATTTCGATTAATTTGTCTTGTGATATTCTATGGGGGCTATTTATCCTACCATCTGAAGATAACCCGATAGCATACATTTTCCCATCCACTAAAATATTTATGCTTACAGATGTAGCATTTTCTAACTTTACACCTACCGCTTTATGAACATCAATACCAAAACTTGCGTTAGTTTTTTTGTGGGCTAAATTGACGTCTTCCCATACTGCCCATATATTCCTGATTTCAGGTATTTTTACGAGCTTTACAAAATCAAAATGATTACGTTTTAGTATTATTTGATTTCCTATTTCTTCAAGCCGTTTAAGAAACAATTCAATATGTGTTTTTGTTGCAAATATAAATACTCTCGAATCTTTTTTCCTATATATTAATTGAAAAACGAGCTTTCTTTGATAACCATATTCATAATCTCTAACCCTATCTATATAAACACGAATTGCTTCCTTAACAACATCAGTATACTGTGTTATTAAATATACCTTTTCCTCTTTCAAATCTTTAGCTAATGCTATATAAGTAGGAGAACTTTTTAGCGGACCCGTATCCACTACATTTGCTTTATATTTTTCTATTCTTGTTTGTAGGGGTAATTCTAACTTGTCTTTAAGTTCAAATTTCTCTGCGTCTAATACTATTAATGAAGAACCACCCGTCTGTTCTTTTGCCATCATTACCATAGATACAACTATAATAAATATTAAAAAGCTATACAATTGCTCTATATGCTTCGGCAATATCTATAAAATTAATAGAACTTATACTTAAGCTATTATCTAATGAAAGTAAAATCTTTACTTTCCTCCTGTTTAATAATTCTACTCTATACTCAGTAATCTTCATCCCTTTTGGAGCTACTATTTTGTTTGTGGGGTGATAAGGCAATGCTACTTGCAAAGACGCAGATTCAACTACTGCGTTACTCTTATCTTTTACGTCTTGTAATAAAGAAGTTATCTGGGATAACCGAATTGGAACTGCCTTTACTATTGTTTGAATTGGTGAATCCAGTCCTACTTGAAGAGTATCTTCTTCTATCATTCTTAATTTTATAGAATCCAAATCTTTTTTTGTTGCAGTTAATAACGTTCTATAACCTTTTTCATCATAACTTACTCTATATCCATCGTTTTCAAGAACATCCTGAACTGTAGATTTGATTTTTTTATGATCCCCTTTAAATTCGCATACGAAATCGAAATTACATGGTGAATTTTTGTTTGTTATTTTTTTAACCCATAAACTAACTTTAAATTTATTCTCTAAAAATATGCCCAAAAAAGTTGTAAAGACCCCTATAACTAAAGGCACTACAAAATAATTAATAAACCAATCCCACGACATGATTTTAAATTTAAAGCCATATTTAATATTCTTTTGCTTATTGGTCCTGTCCAAAAAGTGTTTCGGTTGTCCAAAAATTCGTCTCATTTTACCACTTTATGGACAAAGCCTTTCTGTACAGAAGCTTTAAATATAAGAGCGGTAAGAAAGATTTAATAGAAGAATCCGTGATTGTAAAAACGCGGGATTGATTTAGATGCAGCAACTCATGCAGCAGAAAATAGCCTTTTTCTGGATCATGGGCAGCAGGAGCGTTAGCATCATAAGCCCGACGTATCTGAACAATAAGTGCACGGACCTGCATTTTTCACGCCGTTTGGGCGCTTAACCTCTTAAAGAAATAAAATTCCGAGGTGTTTGGTTGTCCCAAATGGCGTATCGTAGGGTAGAGTTGGAACTGGATAAGAGCAAGCTCAGCGACCGCGAGCTGCTCGTAATAAGCGAGATAGGTTCCGACATGATAGACAGTGCCTCGAAGTTCGTGGACTACATGAGCGACGTCTTTGGCTTCTCTAAGAGCTCTGTTTGGTATACCTTAAATCGGCTAAAGGAGCGCGGCTTGCTTGATTTTGCAAGTAGACTTGAGGTAGGCAAGCCTCTTATGCTAACAGGGAGCGGGAGACAGAGAATGTCCGCATACGCTCAAGAGCGCCATGCGAGAGGCCCAAGCATATACTCAGAGATTCAGGCCCCGGCAGCTGTAAGTAGGAGGTAGATACGCCTTGGTGGGTGTGGGTATAGGAAGCAGGGATGGCCGGTGCACCTCGCGCCGGCTGTCTCTAGCATGCTTATGCAAGCCAATCTGGCTTTCTTCCAAGGAAATCGACTATCATGTCTGTCTTGTTGTTCGTGTACTGGGACACACCGAATGTCATGCTCTTCAAGAGCTTGACCATCTCTTCCGTCTTTCCAGGTTCTGAAAGTCTGACATTGTAATCACCAAACGGGCCATACATGATAGACCTGCTCGGGTTCAGCTTCCATCCCCTGCGCATCGCGCCATCGCTATACTTAGGGTTGAAGATTTTCGATATCAATGGTGCCGCGAAATGGCCGACGAATATTACTAATTCATCGTGCTTGAACACCCCATCATCGATGGCTGCGCCGTAAGCCCATAAACTATTTTCCACATAGCCATACTTTTTCTTGGTTTCGTCCTTTTTGTCAAAGAAACCTTTGCCTTTTTTCGCTTCCTCCGCTTTTACTTCGGCTTCTTCATTTGCGGTTTTAAGGTTCTGTATGTGCTTCCTTACATTTTCCAGGCCTAGCATTAGTTCTAGGAGAATATTTTCGTCCTTGTCCAAAAATACAATCCTTCTATCCGTTATGACAGTCTTGGTAGAATCTATCTTCAAACTCTGCGCATTTGCCTGATTGGCCCTATCCTGCGCGCTTCGGACATTGCTATCCATTCGTGCCTCATATCGGGAAACATATCCTCCGCCAATAGGGTGTTTGGCGGCACCATAAGCCAGCTTCGCGTTCAATGATGCCGACCTCGCCACCTTATCTAGAAACTTATTATACACATGCGCCCCGCCGAATTCTCCCAGAACCTTCTCATCCTGTTTCATCCATCCAGTGCCCCTTTTAACGCTGCTCATCTGGTCTTCTGTTGCCTGGGTTGCTGTTGCCTGAATCCCTGCGCCCTTTTCTGGTTGCTCTGTGTGCTCAACCTGTTCAATAACATTCTTGCTCTTCCAGAACGACATTGTTTCACCGATATCTATAAGCCGAAAAGACGTAAATACCTCAATTAAAGGTTCGGCACATGCCGAACTACTATCCTACCGCGCTTTACTTTGATTCCCTCCGACTCGAGCCTTCTGGCTTTCATGCCTGCCGAGTTCCTGCCATTTAGGGTGTAGTTGCCTATACTGCCATCGCTCCTGATAACCCTGTGGCATGGTATAGTAGGCGCAAGCGGATTATTCTTCAGGGCCGTGCCCACGGCCCTCGATGCTTTCGGGTTGCCGATAATTTCGGCTATTTCCTTATAAGTCCTCACCTGGCCTTCTGGTATGTCCAAAGTTGCGAGGAGCACGCTCTTCCTGAATGGCGACATCCGGTAGCCATTCAGCGCCTTTACTATCCTATCCCTTTCAATCTTATCCATTCCTAACTGCCGATACGAAATCGAATCAGAAATATTTATACACTATGGCAGACATTTCTGTCTGGTGTTTCAATGACGGTGTCCCGTTCCGACAGTGTTGTATGGCTGAATGGCAAAATAATGAGCGAGAAGGCAGCGACAGTACCAATACTGACGCATTCTCTCCAATACGGCTCAGGAATGTTTGAGGGCATAAGGGCATATGCTACCGAGAACGGCCCTGCGGTGTTCAGGCTTGACGATCACATCAAGAGGTTCTTCAATACTGCAAAAATGAAATCAATGGACCTGGGATACACCCGCAAACAGATGAGCGACGCAGTAATAGAGGTCGTGAAGAGGAATAAGCTCGGGTCATGCTATATAAGGCCGTTCGCATTCTACGATGACGCTCATATAGGCATGGCTACAGAGGGCAAGAAGGTCAGCGTCTTTATAGCTGCAGTGCCGTTCGGCGCGTATTTCGGCAGCAAGAAAAGTAACGGGATAAAGTGCAAGGTCTCGTCATGGAGAAGAATAAACTCAAACATACTTCCGGTGCAGGCGAAAAGCAGCGGCAACTATGTCAACTCTATAATGGCGGACACCGAAGCGATAGAGGAAGGATTCGATTCTGCGGTACTGCTATCTGAGAGCGGCTACGTGTCCGAGGGGCCCGCAGAGAACATATTCCTTGTCAAAGATGGCGTCCTAGTGACTCCCAGCGTGGAATCCGACATACTGCTTGGCATAACCCGCGACTCCATAATACACTTTGCTTCATACAATGGGATTTCTACGGAAGAGCGCCTAGTGAGGAGAGACGAGCTCTACTCTGCTGATGAGATGTTCTTTGCCGGCACTGCAGCAGAGATAACACCAATAACCCACATTGACGGCAAGAAGGTGGGTAATGGCAGGATCGGCAGCATGACTTCAAAGCTGTCGGATATATACTCTAGGATCGTGTCAGGCAAGGAGCGCGAGTTCTCTGGCTGGCTGACCTATGTAAAGTAGCAGTACTTAAAGCGTACTTAAAGTGCACTTAAAATGTAGCCAAAGCGGAGCCTAATTATTTGGGTTTAGGCTGGCGCTATGCCCGTCCGGCTCAATCTTTTGCAGCTATGCTTTCAACTGCATCGCGCGCCGCGCCTGCAGCGAGGCTTATTTTGGTGCCTAGCTTCTCGAGCATACGCTGCATATCTGGGCCGGCTCCAGCAGCCACGATCATGTCCACGCTGTGGGCCTGAATGAACTTGGCCACGTTGGCATGGTGCATGCCCTCAGCCTCAGATTCGTGGGTAATGTCCCAGCCAACCTCTATTTCGTCCCATGATGTTATGCTGCCGTTCTTGACCGTGGCGACAGCCGCCATATGCGCCCTTCCCACACCTGTGAGCATACCACTGCTGTCCATAAGGGCAAGTATTTTTCCATTCATTGCAATCACTTATTCCATAAATATTATTGCGCTGCTGGGCGCCGTTACAAAAGCTTCAGCGGTTTCGTAAGCAGGTCTATCTCCTTCGCGTGCCATGGGCCTATCCCGAGCGCAGTTTTAGTGTCTGGGGGCAGCTGCGTCAGACCGCGGTCACTCACCAGTGCGCACGGTATCTTCTTGAACCGGAATGCTGTATAAAGCTTCGTCAGGGCCTCCTCGTCGCTTACCTTCAGCACGATCTTCTTCTCTCCGCTGTCGAGCCACTCCCTTGCAACTTCCTTATCGCGCTTCTCAGCATCGAAGTAGCTGGTCAGCGAGGCATGGGCCACCTGGGCGGCAAGCTTGCCCTTCCCCATTTCTATATCGGTCCTTACTATGATGACCTGCTTTATCTCATCATCCAAAGAATCACAACATAAGAAATAGCAACAAAACCTTTAATGTGTTGTTACTGCCCTGGTTCGGATATCATCTTTTCAACATCGTTCCAGTCGCCGATGTGTACCCTCTTGCTTATGATGCACGCCAGCTTTCCAAGCGCCATGTTGTAATGGTGCGGTATTATGGTAGCCTCCGAGTCCTTGTGCCTAAGTATGTCCTTCAGTGTAGATATCGGGTTGTCCTGGATTAGAAGCGCGGGCCCCTCTACTCCATGCAGCATGTCATCTCTCTCTTCCTTGCTGACTCTCTTCACCTTCACGTTTGCACCAGAATCCTTGAGCGCCCTCTCTATTGCTGGAAGGTCCCTGAAGTTGTTCCTGGTCTTTACTAGCGAGATGCTGCTGTTGTCCTTTAGCACCCTCAAGCCGTCAGGATCTAGCCTGACATGGTAGGCTTCATCAGCCTGCTGATCCACTTCGGATTCGCTCCTGAGTATCTTCCTAGCAGAATGACCCTTAAACATGTGCATGCACGTGAAGATCAGCGCTGAGTACAGGGCAAAGCCTCTCTTCTCAGTGTCGAACTTCGGCGACGCCTCTTCTATATTGTTGTTGAGTGTGCCGTCTATGTCAGATACTATACTCTTGAATCTGGCCATGGTAAGGTATGAATCGCAATGCTTATATATCACACTTTGACGTTTGACTATTGCCGAATTGGTCGATGACGAAGTTTTGCCTTTTTGCAAATCGGTTTTGCCTCTTATGCCAAGCAACAAATATCTTGCTAAGCAAATAATAATTGTTGGTCATGGCTGACTCTGTATCTGAAGTAGTTACTCCCATGATAAGGGAGTATTACAAAAGCGTGAGCTCAAAGGATATCACTCCGGCACATGTAGAAAGGAGGGAGTTTGGGTTCGGTGACTTTGATAGGACGATAGCCTATAGGCACATGGCGTTCGGCAACGAGACGAAGCTGCATACCTATCTTATAGAGAATGCGCCTCCGTTCGTGTCCTACTCTCCTAGTGAGTATGAGGATCCAGCAGGCCGGCCCATGGAGAGCAAGCGTTGGATCGGATCCGAACTGGTCTTTGACCTAGATGCTACTGATATGAAGCTGTCCTGCCAGAAGGAACACGGTTCCTCTTGGGTGTGCCAGAACTGCCTAGACAGCGTAAAGGCAGAGACCATAAAGCTGGTAGAAGACTTCCTAATCCCTGATTTTGGCGTGTCAGAGCGCGAGATATCTGTCAACTTTAGCGGCAATCGCGGCTACCATGTGCACGTAATGAACGATGATATATACAGGCTCGGTTCTGGGGCAAGGAAAAAGCTTACAGAGTACATAGCCGGCGCGGGAATAGACCTTAAGAGCTTCTTTCCAGCGCTAGGAGAGCGCGGCATGCGCCTTGACGGGCCTATGCCTACTGATTATGGCTGGGGCGGCAGGCTTGCAAGGGGTGTAATTTCAGCGCTCAATGGTGGCGAGCCTGCGCTCATGGCTCTGGGCATAGAGAAACCAACAGCTAGGAAGTTATCCAAGAATAAAGCAGAAGTCATACTAGGCATAGCCACTAACGGGAACTGGGACAAGATAAATATAGAACACAAGGCTGAAGTATGGACTAACGTGCTGAACGGCATGGCAGTAAAGCAGGGCGACCAGATAGACAGGAATGTTACGAACGACATATATCACATAATAAGGCTCCCGAATTCCATACATGGAAAGTCTGGGCTGATATCCAAGAAGCTGCGCTCTTTTCACGATATAACTGGCTTTGACCCGATGAAAGAGGCCATAGCTTTCAGGAATGGCACTATGAAAGTCGCCGCGACGTGCCCGCAGTTCTCAATGGGCGGCGATACGTTCGGACCATTCAACGGCTCTAAGGCCGAGCTGCCTGCATATGCAGCAGTATACCTGCTGCTGAAGAAGGTAGCAAGGATTGTGGAGTGACACAAGTCACTTTAATCTTATGGTATCGAGATTCATCGGCGACCTGGAGTCCGCATGCTCGCGCTTGCCGAGAGCCCTGGCGAGGTCGTCGCACTTTGATTCCTCGCCGTGCATTGTAAATATCGTCGATGGCCGCGGCCTTAGGTTGTCCACAAAGCTCATCAGCTGATGCCTGTCACTGTGGCCAGAGAATCCGTCCACAGTCTTTATGTTAAGCCTTATCTTAAGCGATTCGAGCTTCCCGTCGACGTCTGGCAGCGCTATCTCGCTCGTGCCGTTCTGCAGCCTCCTTCCCAGCGAGTTTGCACTGTTGTAGCCAACAAATATGACTGTGTTCTTTGGATCGTCGGCCAGGGCCTTGAAATACTCCAGGCTGGCTCCGCCATTGAGCATTCCGCTGCTGGCTACTATTATAGCCGGGCCTTGCTCGATTATGTTCTCGCGCTCGCCTTTTATGACTTCAAATATCTCGCTCTCGAATGGAGATCTGTTGTTCAGTATTCTGTTCCTAAGGCTTTCCTTCATGTATTCCGGATATGCTGTGTGTATGGCGCTGGCCTCAAGAACCATTCCATCGAGGAACACAGGGATGTCCATCTTGTACTTGCCGTTGCCCGTCATGTAGTTCTCAAGCACTAGCTGTATCTCCTGGCTCCTTCCGACCGCGAAGACCGGTATGAGCACCTTGCCTCCGTTGTCCACAGTCCTCTTTATGGTCTCCATCAGCTCCATTTCGGAATCATTCCTGCTCTTGCTTATATCATTGTGGCCTCCGTAGGTGCTCTCAATGAATAATGCATCGACCCTCGGATACTTGGTAGATGCCGGATCGAATAAGCGGGTAAAACCATACTTCATGTCGCCTGTGTGCACTATGTTGTACATACCTTCACCGACGTGAAGGTGCACAGTCGCGCTTCCCAAAATATGTCCTGCATTATGGTATGTGAGCTTAAGCTCGTCTGTAATCGTTGTTACTTCGCCGTAGTCCCTTGGTATCATGTGGAGCAGCATCTTCCTTATATCCTTCTCGTCGTATAGCGGTGTGCCTCCAGACCTGACGACAAGCCGCGTGTAGTCGGTAAGAGATAGTGCAGCCAAATCCCTTGTCGGCGGGGTGCAGTATACAGGACCATCATATCCGTACTTGAACAGGTAAGGTATGAAGCCCATGTGGTCCATATGCCCATGGGTAAGCACGACTGCATCAATCTCGTTTATCGATATGTTAGCTGTGTCCAGGTACGGGAATGCTTTGTTGTTCGTCGAACCTACGTTGGCGTCGGCACCCTTTATCCCTGGTTCGGGGCTTATCCCGCAGTCTATAATTATTTTCGAGTGCGGCGTCTCGAGCAGCAGGGAGCTCCTTCCTACCTCCCTGAATCCTCCAAGTGCGGTAGCCTTTAACCATTCGCTCTTCAGTATTACGTTGTTTATTTTCTTGCCTACGCTTGTGAGAAATTTTCTCCTGAATTCCGCTTCCTTGAAGAGCATCTGCCTGACTCCCGGTATGGTTTCGCTTTCCATGGTCGGGGTCCTGAGCACCTTCGGCGTCCAACCTGTCTTGACCACTATCTCCTTCAGCCTGGCGCCCCTCTTGCCTATGACCAGCCCTGGCTTTAGCGACTCTATCCTCACTTCAGAGAAATCGGGCACGAACCTTACGCCGCTGATGACCGCTTCCTTTGGCACTATCTCTTCTATGACGCCCTTAGCTTCTTCCGGATCCATCAGCGCAGAGCTGTCGCTCCTAACTATTAACTTCCTCTTTATTGTTGAAGCTATGCCTTTTATCAGGGACTCGTCTTCATAGACTGCCTTCGGGTTCTTTATGTAGACAACTATGTCTGGCCCCTCGAACTCTGCCTTTGCAAAATCTGCGTCTGCAGGCAGCATCTCCTTGATCTTCTCGAAAAGCTCGGTCGCCCTTGCCTTTGTCATGCTTTCTATGGTCTCTTCGGCCTTTTCCGTCACTTGATCACATTGCTAATTCGTATATATCTTTCTGGGATTATTGATGCGCATAATCGTTTGGGCAGCCGAGTCTAGCCCATCCACTCCTTGTCTAGTATCGGTGCAAGTGCAACAAATACTGCAACTTGAAAAATCATGAATAAAAATTCAAACTACTTAACATATACATTCCCGAGCAGGCGCGGCGCTTACTTGCTGCTCGTCTGCGGCAGGAACTTGTCGAGCTCCTTATCCTTGTATTCCGTGTAGCCGGACTTGTTTATCACGGCTATTATCATTCCATCTCCTACAGCAGAATCCCTTGATGTCGCTATTGAGAGCGCTCTTGCTGCGAGCCTCACTGCCTCTTTCGTAGTGATGTTCTTTTTGTAAGAATCTTCCAGATATCCCAGCGCAAGCTCAGTCCCGCTGCCTGTGGCAGTATACATCGATTCCTCGCTGTACCCGCCGAGCGGATCCAAAGAATATAATCCTGGCTCGCCTTCCATGTCTATGCCGCCTATTATCAGCTGCACATAGTATGGCATCATCTTGTTCTGCTGGAGCATAATGGAAAGCAGCGTAGTTGCCGACTTGGGCGAGAATGGCTTGTTCTCGCTCATCTTGTATATCTCATTGTTGGCCTTGAGCAACCTGACGAGCTCCTGTGCGTCGCCAACCGAGCCCGCAACAGTCATGCCTAAGGTCTCATCGATCTTGAAGACCTTCCTAGTCTCCTTGCTCGCTATGAAGGTTCCCATAGTGGCCCTCCTGTCTGCGCCTATTATGACGCCGTCGCTGCACACTATGCCTACTGTTGTAGTGCCCTTCATCACTTCCATGAGTTTAGACTTCATGTCGGTCTTCATCCATCGCACCTTAAAGTTTAATCTGTAAATCGCAATCCGTGACCCTTGAAGATAACTTACACCTACGGCTTGGTCCTAGCAAGCGAGCAAGCACCAAATTCAATACAATGAACTGGTTCAGGAGTCATATAATATCACAAACAAGCACATATATAATGATTTGCTTCACGATTCTTTATGTCACACCAACAGCGGGTTGGATAGGCAAGCCTATGGGCGCTCTCTGCGTCAAAGTCGTGTGTACGTTTTAGTTGCTTCCCGCCATTTCAGTCTCATATACAACTTATCACTGTTCTACTGTTGCTCTTGCCCTTCGCATATATCCCATGTTCATATACCCAGCTCCAGTATGCTATTCCCTACATACTGTCGCTTGGTCTCCATGAGCTCCGCATAGGCGAACGTCCTCTGGACCTTTACGATCCTGACGCTGTAGGAATTCCCTATCCTTGTCTTCGCATTCCTGACAAAGACAACAAGGCTGCCTATGCGACCTATGCCTTCGCCTCTTGCGCCCTTTGCTGAGACCTTGAGGTTGTATGTCTCACCCTCCGCTACTTCATCCATTCTATCCATTTTCCCACCCGAAGGTCAATAACTGCCGCGCAATACGTCAGTCTTCGCCTTACAATTAGGATGAGCTGTGAAAAGCATTTAAACCTTCTATGCAAAAAGCCGGCGCCTTAGCCAGATGTCTAACTATACCGAAAGCATTCACATTTAACGTCGCATTTTGCCCTTGTTTCTGAGCGGCTTCATGACGCGCCGCAGAATAAACAAGAGGGCTATTAGAAGCACGGCAAGCGCTACAAGCGTTGCATACCTGTATGCATTTATCCTCTGCAGTTGGTCATATGCTGAGTTCTTTGCCATGGACAGCAGAGCATATGCGTTGGCATAATTACCAGAGGAAGCATTGCTCTTCGCATCGCTGAGATACAGGTATGAATCAGTCAGGTTGGGGTAGAAAGCGACATACGCGCTCTGGTTTACCTTGCTGATGTAGGCCGCGGTGCTGTTGATCGCTGCGGTAAGGTTAGATGGTATGGTGGCGTTAGAGAGCAGCGCAGCATGCGGCATTATGTATGCTAAAAGAATAATTGCGAAGCCTGCAATCACGAAACCGTACTGCACATTGTGCACCTTTGGCTAAATAATATTTCATGAAATAAACAAAAACAAAAGCAACATAATTAATGCAAAGACAAAAAGAAAATGGGCGCTTGCGCGCCCCTGTCGACATCATAGATTGACATCAATGTTGAGCTGCTCCTTTAGCTCCCTGTACCTGTTCCTGATAGTCACTTCAGTGACTCCAGCAACATCGGCGACCTCTTTCTGCGTCCTCCTTTCGCCTGCAAGCGCTCCGGCGATGTACACAGCGGCTGCGCTCACGCCCGTTGGGCTCCTTCCTGATACAAGGCCCTTCTTCATGGCATTCTTCAGCAGCGCTGCAGCCTTCTCCTGTGCCTCTCCGCTGAGCTTTAGCGCGTTGACATACCTCGGAACGTAGCTTATTGGGTCTGTCAGAGGTATCTTCAGGTTGAGCTCATGGGATATCACCCTGTATGCCCTGCCTATCTCCTTCTTCGGCAGCCCTGATATCTGCGCTATCTCGTCAAGCGTCCTTGGCATGCCGGCAGCTCTGCATGCAGCGTATATGACTGCTTGCACTACCGTTTCTATAGGCCTGCCCCTTATGAGATTGTTCTGGACGCACTTCCTGTACAGCAGTGCCGCGCTCTCTCTTATGTTGTCTGGGAGGCCAAGGTAGCTGGCTACCCTGTTCAGCTCTGGCAGCGCTATGAGGTAGTTCCTCTCGCTGGAGCTAGCTATGCTTGCCCTCTTGTGCCATTTCCTCATCCTATAAAGCTGTGCCTGGCGCTTGGACGGTATTCTGACACCTCTTATGTCCTTGTTATAAGCGTCTATCTCGGTCACGAGACCCTTGTTCGGCTTCGTGTACTTTATCGGCGCTCCGGTCCTTGCCCTGGCTGCCCTCTGATCGGCGTCGAAAGCTCTCCATTCCGGTCCAGTATCTGTTATACTCTCCTCGATTACGAGACCGCAGTTGTTGCACACCTGCTCTCCGCGCTCAGAGTCGAATATTATATCGGTGCTGCCGCAGCTCGGGCACCTCCTGCTGCTGCCTACGGTTCCAAGCTCCTTGCGGAACTGCTCCTGGCTCTGGTTCTGCGTCTGGATCTCTCCAGGATTGCTGTGCTGTGGCTTCTGCTGCAGGTTAGTGTCCTCTATGCTGAGCTTGTTGCCGCTTACGACTATCCGCCTGGCATTATTGGCCTGGCTATTCGGCTTTGGTTTTGGTTTAGGCGCAGCCGTGCTCTTTGCTGGGGCCTTAGATGCGCTCTTCTTGCTCTTGTTGCTTTTTGATGGCATTATTCTTCACCTTTGGAGTAAGCGATAAAATCAACTTTCCGTCGATTTTCCATCGAAAATCTGATAGTAAACCTTTTAAATATTTCCAAAAACAGCATTTATTATGTTGGCAATTAAATATTTAAATCTTTCTATGCCAAAAACCCTAATTTCCTCGTGCGAAACGCCATTTTTGGCTCTTTCCTTAAATATCGGAAGTCAGGCACGCGGTCGGATATTTCATCCGGCCTCAATTCCACTAACGGAGCCGCTATCAGAAAAAAGCAAAAAGTTATTTAAAGCAACCGCGAGATAATATAGCAGTGGTGATCAGATGAACATGACAGAGATATACGGCATGGACATTTACAGCGACTCCGGCCAGTACCTCGGCGAAGTACGGGACGCGATTGTGGACCTCGAGAGCGGCGGAATAAGCAGGCTGCTGATGGAGGAATGGAGGAGCGCCAATGCGGCAGAGATAAAGAGAATACTGAAGGAGAAGAGCGTTCTTTTCAAGAACATAAAGAACATAAGCGATGTCGTTCTCGTATCTGCGTCAGGGCAGGTCAGGCATGCAGAAGCAGCCGACAGCTCAGAAGCGGCAGACCTATCCTCAAGATAATAAGAAGCGTGCCGCAATGCGCGGCACCTTTTTCTTTCGTTTTATTGCAGCAAATTTTTGAAGCATGGTGCGTAATAATACTCTCATGCTCCTGTGCTGTCGAGAAGCCTAGGAAGCTTGATGCCGCGCTGGCCCTGATACTTCCCTTTGTATGAGCTGGCAACCCTGCTGTTCGTTCTGATAAATATTATGTGCGCGAACCTCATCGCCGGATTCAGCTTTATTCCATACGGGGCATTGTTCGACACCTCTAGTGTGACAGTCCCTTTGAATCCTGCATCTATTATTGTAGGGGGCATCGAGAGACCGTGGCGTGCCCATGTGCTCCTTAACTCAACAAATCCTACCAAGTCATCTGGCATCTCTATCTCTTCCTTTGTTGAAAGTAGAACCTGTTCCATGGATCCGACCACAAGGTTCTTTGTATTCTTCATTACCTTGTAAGTGCTGCTTACATGGTCCTCCTTTGTCGGGTCTAGCACAAAATCCTTGCCATGCTCTATGTGATGGGCGATCTCGTTCGACAGCCTGAAATCCACACCATTCTCCCTAACTATATTCCGTACGAAAGGCTTTATGACCAGCCTCTTATTGTTTATCAGTCCCATGAGATCATAATCCGAAAGGATCATTTTATCACCTAAAGACATTGGTATAAGCGCAGCAAACCAATAAAGAACTTGCACTGGCAATAGAGATTGTCTGCTGGTGGTTGGTGCACATGCTGATAGCATTTGAGGGTATAGATGGCTCCGGGAAGAGCACGCAGGCTAAAATGCTATACGCCTGGCTCTCGAAGAGACGGAGATGTACGCTAACCAAGGAGCCGAGCCGCGGAGGTATAGGCAAGGAGATAAGGAAGCACCTCGCAAGCCCTATCTCAACAGATAAGTATTATCATGCATTCATACAGTCGCTGTTTGTTGGGGATCGCATAGACCACGTAAGCAGAGTTATACTGCCAAGTATGAGAAAAGGCAGAATTGTGATAACCGACAGGTATGTGCTCTCAACTGTAGTGTATGGCTCAGCAGCAGGCATAGGAAAGGCCTGGCTGAAGGAAGCGAACGCAGGGTTCCCAAAGGCAGACATGACATTCGTCCTTGATGTCAGCGAAAAGGTCGCATTATCCAGAAAAAAGCACAGAGATGTATTCGAGAGACCCTCGTTCTCAAAGAGGGTGCGCAGCGAATACCTAAAGGAGGCACGAAGATCGAAAGGGGTATTCGTCATAGATGCAGGCAAGAGTCCAGAAGAAGTCCATGAGGAAATTATAAATATTGTATCACAACATATAAAGGGAAAGTAGCAGCCTATTCGCTCCTGTCGTCTAGTCCGGTCAAGGACACGGGCCTCTCACGTCCGTAACTCGGGTTCAAATCCCGACGGGAGCAAATCGGATTCGGGGTTATATATAGAAGCCCCAAATGTCCCCCTGTTTTCTCCGACGACAGCGATTTTGTCGTCGGTAAATTTCGTGTTTCAGAAAAGCAAGATTCTAACAATTTTTTAGCATCGAAAACACATAAAACATATAAAAGTTGAGATTCATAGTTATGTATATGGATTTATCAGTAATTTTTGCAATAATTTCTTTCGTCCTTATTATTGCTGGCTCTGTCTATCTTGCTTTTAAAAAACCGATAACCAAAGAAGCAGAGCGCTTTTGGATAACAAATATAATCGCATTTGAGATTTTCTTGCTTGTGGGTCTATTTAGTATTTTACCTCAAACCTCATTTTTATTCTTAGAAAAATACATTTTCCTTTTTGGGATCATAACTATTGGAGGTACATTACTGATGTTTGCAATTAAATCAGATAGTTGGCTTTCAACGTTTTTCTTTTGGTTTATCACACTATTTTTGCTTGAATATGTGGTTATATTTGCAACAATATTTTTGTCTATATAAAAATTAAGGGATAAACATAAATTGTTGCTAGTTATTACATTATGCTTTTACTAATTTCTTCGCTGTTTTCTTTTTTAACACTATCTTCTTTCCTTCTTTTATCCTTTTCTTCAACCTGAACAAGTGCCTTTTAGATAGCCCTATATACCTAGCGTCTTTTGTTGTCATATTCTTGATAACACCTGTTATTTTTTGCTCACTTTTGTTATCATAGATAACGTAATCGTTATCCGAAACACCGATAACTTCGCTCTCCAACATGCTAATCACAAAATAGAAGGAATCGAGAAGAATCTGTTCACGCGAAGTTTTATAGTAACGGAATCTGGGTATTTATTGTAAAACTTTTAGGTAGTATTATAAAGTGCAAAATATATATAAAATGCAACTATCTCGCTCGCTCTTTGTATATTATATACCAGCCCCTCAGAAATAAAACGAACGTGATTATAATCAGCATATATAACCCTGTGCCTACAGGAGTTTGATTTGGTGAACCTAGATAACCTAAAGCAGAGAAAGGTGCATAGATAATTTGTGCAATCCCTAAACCAAATACAAACCACACCATTAACAGATAACTTAGTATATATAAAATTGGTTTTATACGATGAAGAAAAGACGGTTTCTGTTTGATTCTTTCAGGGTGTTTTGTTCTCACGTGTTTCTTCATTTCTTCTTCTGTATTGCATCTATACCCGCACACTTTACATTCGTAATTTGCCATAATGAAACCTAGTTTATACCATCACTGCACCATTATCAACTTCTTTGCTGTTTTCCTTTTTAATACTATTTTCTTTCCTTCCTTTATCCTTTTTTCCAGCCTAAACACTTAAACCCCTATCTCTTAAAGCTTTGATCACCCATAAAATATTTCATCTATTTTTTCTATACTGTTTTTGAGATCGATATATTTACTGTATAATTCTTTGAATTTTTTTGTTTCTTCACTTGTATCTATTTTTTCCAACAAACTATTGAAAGTTTGTGGTGTCTGTTTTTTGTATATGGCATTGTATATATTTGGCCAATTTGTCGCATCATAGTTCAATTCTGCATTAAACAATCCAGTAATTAGCTGAATATCATTTTCTGAGATCTTCTGTAAATATTCATAGAAATCACAATATCCGTTTAACAACAAAGGTGCGATTGTGCTAAAATTTTCTATAAATTCTTCAATTGAGGCATTTATTTTGGTTATTTTTGCCTCAGACACACCCGAATACTTATCCAAGATACCTATTCGTATTTCTAATGCTTTTTTGCTATACCACGTAATTGGAGAGTTTAATATTTCTCTTATTGTTTTAGGGTCTAGCAAAGTTTCTGTCGAATTAAACGGGAAGTACCCCAATTCTCTACTCATTTTTTCCTTTAGTGGTTTTATCTGGAGGTTGTATATGCTGTGAGATATTATATCATATATACTCCTTACTATAAGGTACAAAGTGTAAAATAACAGAGCCAACCCAACGGCCAAAAGTAGTAAATATGTGTCGGTGAATAACAATGGTTTTTGTAGGGATAAGATAGAAATGTTTGAGAGTTGTGGTATGCTGCTGGTAAAGAAAGCCAATAGCAAAAATGCAAAAGATATTATGAGGAATCCCTCTAATTTTCCAATTCTTATATATAAATTATTAAATTCAACCTTTGAAAGTTTGCTTAGTCTTTCGAAGAGTATTGGTATAAATGGTATGAATATCCCTTCTGCACTTAGAATAATTACATATCCCCCCTTTGCGTATATAAATAATATTGCAAGAATGAGCCCAATTATAGACAATCCCCCAAAAAAGAAGATACTTTTTAGTTTATGTTGTGCTACATATCCTCTAAAAATAGACAAAACCATGATAAGTATTGCGTAAGTAAAAAGTAGGTAAGATAGTACTAAGATATTTGCAAATAACTTTGTAAGATAAACGTATCCAGAAAGGGCTCCACTAAAGATTATTGCTAAAGATACCACAATTGGTAAAATTGGTAATCCCCAAGAAAGCACCCATAACGGAGTTCTTCTCCATTCTATTTTTACTTTTCCTTTTATAAATTTTATTGGTATACCATACATAAACGACGCATCGTATGCCATGCAAAGAAGAAATGGAATCAGGATTAAAAAGCTGGCTAGATAAAAATATACTTCAGAAACTTTTGGATTTAACAACACCCATCCCATCAATGTGATAAGAATAACTTCTGATACATAAAGTAAAAATAAAATTATGAATGATTTTGCTGGTGCGTTATCCATATTTACTCACTGATAATATTTTCCAATTTTGCCCATAATTTTTCCATAAACCTTGATTCTCTTTCCTTCTTTGATGTGTTTCTGCATATATTTTGGCTATAACATGAACCTATGGTGCTGTTGAAAATACACCAAGTAATAATAAGAAAATCAAGATTACTGCTATTATCAAAATTACAGCAGAATAAACAAATGCGTAA
>JAMCYG010000021.1 GCA_023473425.1 Candidatus Martarchaeota archaeon | reverse complement strand
CGAAAGCTCCTCTTTCAGTGCCTTGGGATCTGAACTCTTTATGTAGGCATTGAGCGCATTGTCTATGTTCTTCCTGTCTTCGTCCATCTGGATAGCCGTTTGAGTGTCAAGCGCAGAGCCGCATCTTCCACAGAACTGCATGTCAGGGCTGTTCGAGAAGCTGCAGCGGATGCACATCTTTGGCTTCAGCATTGCCTGATATGCCTCCTTCTTTACTTCTATGCCGTTTATCTCCAGATAGGCGTTGTCCAGGGCCGTGTTGCTTACCCTGATGTAGTAATCTGCCATATTGCTGCTTGGCACCCAGCCGAAGTAGGCCCTGAGCTGCTGGTCTGAAAGCTTGTTAGCAAGATGAGATGCCCTTGCCTTTCTGAAGGCATGTGGGTTGATGGGCTTTGTAATGCCTGCCCTGTGGCCTATAACTCTTAGGAGCTTCCTTGCGGAGTCATCAGTCATAGGCTTATCCTTGCCCTTGCTGCTGCCTATCTGCCTCCAGATTATCTGGTCGTCCCTTAGGCCTTTTATGGTGTTCAGGTAGGTTACAGCCAGCGATACTGACATGAGCAACGGTACCTTCCTCCAGCCAGTCTTGCCTGTTATTGTGAGCTTTGCTGGCTGGGTTGTCAGGTCTAAGTCCTTCTTCCTGACTCCCATTATCTCCCCAATCCTGCAGCCTGTTTCGTATAACAGGCTCAGGAAGAACTTGTCCCTCAGGTTGGTGGCCGCATCCAGCATCTTAACGATTTCCTGTTCCGTGAGTATGTTGTCTGGCATAAGGTTCTTTCTGGTCTTGTTCGTTATCTTCATCCAGGCTACGCATGGAGGTTGATAGACTCCTTCTCCCAACAGCTCCTTGTAGAAAACCTTCCAGACCGCCTGGAAATGGAGCCTGGATTCCATGCTATATGGCGGATCATAGGAGTTTATGAACGCAGCGGCCTTTTCCATATCCCTTTTTGTCGCCTCCTTGAGATCTTTATCATAACCCAGGGCCTCCATCAGCTTTAGAATGCCGTAGATATGCCGTATAACGCTACGTGCGTGCATATTCTTGGCCTTTAGCAATGTTACGTGGTCTTCGATATAGCGCCGATTTTGCGCAATTATGCGCACGTCCGCTAAAACCCTGTCATAGAGGCGGTTCGCCATCCTTTGCCAATAGTCGATGTCGTTTGTCATCGGGGTGACATTGTGCCATAGATGGATATTTATATCTTGTCCCGTAGGGGTCGTACTTGAAGGCCATCGCCCGCTGCAGGGATCGGACCTGCGACCTACTGGTTAACAGCCAGTCGCTCTACCACTGAGCTAAGCGGGCATGAGAAGCTGGCGTAATATGCGCCATGCACTTATTTTGCATACAAAGATATTTATTAGTGGCAATTCAGTGCCTTAATGCCAGGCTTATCAGGTACTGAATCGCATATATCGGCTCGTAGATTATTGGGAATGCGACAGGGCCCCCGCCTAGGGCAATATAGTCGTTGGCTATGCCTGCCCTGACCACTATAGTTATTTTAGCGTCCTTGCTTATCGCAGGGCTCTGCGCGGAGCTGACGTGAAGTATCGTGTGGTATGTACCGGGCACAGACTCGTAAACTGCATATGTGAAGCGCTTCTGCGTATGGTGAAGTGCTATTACGCTCTCGGTGAGGTTCCACGAAGACAGTCCAGCCATGCTTACACTGAACGGGCTGTCCGACACTCCTGTATTGTTTATCGTAACGTATATAGTTGCAGGCTGGCCAGGCCCCACTATCAGCTCGGTGGGGCTTACATTGATGCTAAACACATCCGGCGTGACATTAACATACGCCTTGAATCTGACACTACCAAGCTTAGAATAGTTGCCAGTGTTTATTGCAGAGAGGTTAAAGCTGTACGTCCCGTTAGCGGCGACGCTAGATGGCGTTATCTGAGCAGTAAGGTACTTTGTGTTAAGTGCAGAATTTTCAGTAACCCAGCCGCTTGGCGTTCCGGATACGCTGAGCTCATTCCAACCATATTCGTAAAGTGTGCCGTTTGCGCTCTTCGTTGCAGATGATATGGTTATATTGAATGTCTGGCCAGGCCCGACCTTGCCAAGATATACAGTACCATTGTTGTGCACCGTGAGGTTGTAGGGTTCTATAACACTAACATACGCTGTAGCTGCAGCTGTCGATGATAGCAGCACCATGACAGCAAGAATAGCAGCAGACATGTATCTCATATTCAACGCCTTGATTATCTGTTGTCAGGCAAAGGTTAAAAATCAGACGGAGCGCCGCCTTTTATGGGACCCTGCACGCCTTACCAATTCCACCAGTTCAACTATGTTCCTCTCGAACTCCTTTTTGGAGCCCTCGTTTGATATTATCATATCTGCCATTGATATAGCGTTCCTTATACCCCATTTGGCCTCTATGCGGTCGCGCTTGACGAGCCCGCTCTTCATTGCAGCATCATCACTGCGAGCCCGCTCCTCCAGCCTCTCATACCTTTCTTTTGTCGGAGTGGATATGGCAAGAATCGAGACCTTTTGGCCAAGCTGCTCCTTAAGGCTGCGTATTTCAGACGGGCTCCGTATGCCTATTATAGCAACGTCTCCTTTCGCGCTCTGCGCGACTCTCCCTGCAAGCTTTGCCACAGCCGCCGGCCCGTGCTTAGCCCTCAGTTCGGAAGAAAATCTGCGCAGGCTTACTGAATTTACAGGAACGTGCTCCTTTACCATGAGCCGTCGTACAAAGGCGCCCATTTCTATTACCGTGAAGCCGTGAGCCTTTAGAATGCGTGCAGCAGTTGTCTTACCAGAGCCAGGCATCCCTGTCATGCATAATATCATGCAATCACGTATATTTCACGCTGAACGATGCAACCTGCTCCACAGTGTAGCCGGGCAGGTTGGAATAGCTGTAATTGAGCCAGATATAACCAGTAAAGGTGTTACCAAGAGCGCCAGAAGCCTTGGCCCCTCCGGCTCTATAGCAGTATGCCGATACTAATGTAGCATTGCTCGTGGGAAGCGATGGATTCTGTATAGCGTTAGCAGGGTAGTACACGACACTTGCTCCGCTATCCGGTAGGACATGCACGTTACCAGTGGCCGGAGCGTTGCCCGTAGAATTAACTCCAGCCGAACATGCTACTCCACTTATCGTTATCGTGCCGCCAGTCGCCTGGAGCAATACCACACTAAGGGCACCGGTCGTATTTAGGCTGTAGGAGACGCAGCTGAACGAAGGTGCAGGTGTGCAGCTCTCCGGGGATATAGTAGCATTGAATGCGCCGAGATTTGCAATTATGAATAGTGCTGCTGTTATTATCACTATGGCTATGCCGTATGAAATCAGGAAGTCGAGCGCAGCCTGCGCTCTTCGGTTTGGTGCCATAGTGAGTCATCTACAGCGTGAAATCATCGTTATTAGCGTCGCGTGGCTGAGGCTGCAGGGGCTGCTTCGGCTGCGTGCCAACGTTTATCTTGACACCGTTGTCGTCCCTGGTTATCTTTATGTCGAACTCCTTGTCTTTGTACTCACCGCTCTCGAGAAGCCTCTGCAGTTCCTCGTAAGTGTAAGACCCTATGTCCCTAGATGATGCACCCCTCTCGCTGAGTATGCTATTTCTCTTCTCCATTATGCTTTCCTTGTCCAGCTCCGAATACGAGAGCGAGAGCTTCGGTATCTCCTTCGCTTCGAACAGGCTTTCTATGTCGACGTCTATCGGCTTGTACCCCTCGTCTTGGAGTATGAACGGCAGGACCGCCGAAAACTCCTCCTTTATCTTGCTCACTATGCTTGAGACCATCCCGCGCGCGCCGCCTATGACGAAAGATTCGTTGTTCAGGAATCCGACGAACGCATTCTGGTTGTCGTCTTTCACCATGTCCTGCAGCAGCTGGGATATCAGCCTGAGTATCACTATGCCCGACTTCTCGCCGAATTGCTGGACGTACTGCGCGAGATTGTTTATTTTTATTACGCCCATGACATTGTCGGCCCCTGCCTTTATGGCCTTTTCAACCTCTTCAGATATCCTCTCCTCATCAGGCAGGTCTATCAGTGGGTCGAAGCGCTTGCCCTTCTTCCTGAGGAACAGAGTAACCAGGCTCCTTACTTCTATTGGGTCAAAGGGCTTCTTTATGTAGTAGTCGGCTCCGTACTGTATGCCTTTGAACCTGTTGCTGGTAGGGTCCATTGCGCTAACTATTATGACTATCGTGCCCTTGAGGTCAGGGTCGCTCTTTATAGTCTGGCATATGTCCAGGCCGTCGCGGTTCGGCAGCATTAGGTCAAGGACAACCAGGTCTGGATGCTCTTTCCTGATGAACGGCAGTGCCTGGCCCCCATCGTACAGCTGCGATATATCGTATTCCTTGCCTATGGAGAGCGCCATCAGCTTGTTAATGTTTGGATCGTCCTCAACTATCAGGACCTTGCGCAGCTTATCCGTCCCATCAGCCAGTATGTAGTATGTCATCATTCCGCCTGCCGACCTAGAGGCTATGGCCTTCTCCTTCTCCAGCTCAGCGAGCGTGGCCTTCAAGTTTGCTTCAGGTACGCCGTTCGAGAAGGCGTCATCCCTCAGTTCATTGTAGGAAATCTGCTGTCTCTCGTTTATCTTTGAAAGGAGGTCGTTCTTCAGTTCACCGCTGGTCTCGGGCATTTGGTCACCAGACCTATTTGTGAAAGAAGAATAATATGCTTTTGCAGAGGCTTCCGATCGGCTCATTTTGCTGCGGCTTTTGATCTCCTCTGCTTGTATGCAACAGGCAGTATGAAGTAGAACTTGCTCCCCTTGCCCGGCTCTGAATCGACCCTTATCTTGCCGTGGTGCAATGAGAGTATCTCCCTTGTTATCGAGAGCCCCAGACCCGTGCCTGCCCCAGGCTGCATGACCAGCTCCTTCTTTGGGGCTTGGTAGAATTCCCTGAACAGCCTTCTCTTGTCTTCAGGGCTGATGCCTATGCCAGTATCGATAACATCAAACTCTATGCTCTTTCTCGTCTTCCTGAATATGTGTACCGTTATGCCGCCCTTGTCTGTAAATTTTATGGAGTTCCCTATCAGGTTTACAAACACCTGTATGAGCCTGTTCGGGTCAGCCATGATCGGCGGCACATCGTAGTCAACGTTCCATTTGAATTCAAGCCCCTTGTTGATAGCGGCTTCCTCTAACGACTTTATGGTTGGGTTTTCGTACAAGTCACGGAGATTAATCTCGCGTATGTCGAGCTTCACCTTGTTCGACTCCAGTTTTGCGGCGTCCAGGACCTGCTGTATTATGAGCATCAACCTAGCAGACTCATCTATTATCGTGCTCAGGTACTCCTTCTGCTCCGAGCTCAGCTCTCCGAATTCCCCGTTCCGTATCAGCTTTGCAAATCCCTCTATGTTGGTAAGAGGAGTCTTGAGCTCGTGCGATATGTTATAGATGAATTGTGACTTGAGGTCTCCTACGCTCTTCAGCTTTGCAAGCTCATTCTGACTGTTCTTCAGCTTCATCTCTAGGTCGCTAAGCATCCTTTTCGTGAGAAGCTCCTTAACAAGTATTATGTAGCTGACACTGCCGTCGGCTTTCTTGAACAGCCTTATCGAGTGCGTGGCCGGGACACTCTCTCCATCTTTCCTCTTTACGTTCACATAAGAGTTGTCGACCTTCCCGAAGCGTTTTGCATATGACAGGTCTCTGTCAAGCACCTTTTCGTCCTCATATATTGTCCTCAGCTCCTTGCCGACCAGATCCTCCTTCGCATATCCCAAAACGCTCTCTGCAGGCATGTTGCAGCTGTCTATATAGCCGATGTCGGTGGATATTATTGCTATGTCTGAAGTGCTCTCCAGAAAGCCATACAGGCCATCAGTGACCGCTTCGAGGTACTTTTCGCTGTCGGCCCTGGCTATCAGCAGCATGGCTCCGCCCTCGGATCTCATAACTATTAGCTTAGAGTAGATTGGCATAGTGCTGTTTGACACTATTTCAGCGTATAGCGATGTGCTTCCTGAGTCATTAGCGAGCAGCTCCTTCAGGGCTGCTTTCACTCTGGCACGATCAGGCTCTTTGACCAGGTTCACGAAGTTTATCCCTTCAAGCATCTGCGGTGTGTATCCGAAAATGTGCTCGAAATTGTCCGATGCGCCGGTGATTGACATGCTGCTGTTGATTGATGCGATTGTTACGTCGTTGCTGCTGCCTATCAGCCTCTGCAGGCTTCTCAGGGTTTCAGTGTCAGTTATATCTGCTATGCTTATGTGCATAAGCGATTTGTTGACCAGGGTAGCTATGGCCGAGTACTTCCGCATCCTTCCGAGCACTTCGATGCTCAGTGCATATGCCTTCCTCTTCTCAGCCTCAACCTCCTGAAAATCTATTCCAAATATCTTCTTCACGTCGGAGAAGCCATTATTCAGCTCCGGGAAGTCTTTGCGGGCTCTGGCGTTCGCCTTCACTACCTTGTTGGCCTGAGATGCAAGAACCTGCATTCCTGCGCCGTCAAATGATGCATTGAAGTACTCCGCTAAGCTGAGGTTCCTAGCTGCTTCCGACTTGTAGTTTATTGCGTAGCCGACTAGATGCGCCGCGATGTATATGCTATCAACCATGTCCTGGCTGAACCTGTCCTGCATCTTTGAGCATAGCTCAAGGGTATGCGTCACCCTTCCATTCGCCATTACTGGAACCATGGCGCAGCTGCCATAGCCCTGCGCGTGCCTGTTTATTAGCTCCGGAAAAGAGGAGTACTCGCTCAGCTGGTTGTCAATATATGGTTTCTTGGTGTTCACCAGGTAGTTAGTAAGCGTGCTTGTGGTTGAGCCGCTGACTGCACCCATAGCTGCGTGGTCAAGCCCAAAGAAGTCTTTTATCAGCAATGAGAACCTGGCTGAAATGTCTACCTTGTCGGAACCACTGTTGGCTATCGGAAGCAACTCGTCAAAGAGCTTCTGCAGCACTAGATTGTCAGCCATGTACACCGCCGGAATTATATTCGACTAGATATATTTATATTCGGAAATCTATTAATATCTCTGTAGTATTCGGAACCGTTCTGGATAATCCATGCACAATTGGAGGTAACATGCAGCCGAAAAAGCTATTCGACGGGGTATACATCTATGATGGGAAAGTGCTGACTGTAAACCTAGCCAAAAGGCACAAGGTATATGGCGAGGAGCTCTTCGAGATGGAAGGTGTTGAGTACAGGTCATGGAATCCCTACAGGAGCAAGCTGTCTGCGGCTATCCTCAACGGAATGAAGAATATGCACATCAGGAGCGGAGATTCTGTCCTATATCTCGGCGCGGCAACAGGAACGACATCTAGCCACGTAAGCGATATAGTAGGAAATGAGGGGAGAGTGTACTGTGTGGAGCTCTCGGAGAGGAACATGAGAAGCCTAATAGAAGTGTGCTCAATCAGGAAGAACATGCTGCCTATACTCGCCGATGCAAGATACATAGAAAATTACAGAGACATGGTGCATCAATGCGACGTATTGTATCAGGATGTGTCTGCAAAGGAGCAAGCAGGAATAATAAAGAAGAACGCGGCATTCCTGAAGGAAGGAGGCTATGCATACTTCGCAATAAAGTCGCAGAGCATAGATATATCTAGGAAGCCAGAGGACGTCTTCGACGAAGTAAAGGCAGAGGTGTCGGACACGTTTGAAGTGGTAGAGACCATCAGGCTCGAGCCATATGACGAGATGCACCTCTTCATGGTAATGAGGAAGAAATGACGGTCCCAAATAGGATAGAAAAGGATTTAGAGTGAAGCTTAAAACTGATTGATATGGCCAAACTTGGAGGATTGACATCCGCGCTAAAGTCCGCGAAGTCTTCCGGTGTGAACCTGTTTTGCGGATACTGCGGCACTGAGACCATCACGATCAACAGAAGAGGCATATGCTCGACATGCGAGATGCCGATAGAGCAGGATAAGGCTACCTTCTCTGAGAGGAATGCAGAGCTGTTCCAGACTATCATGTCGATCAAGGGCTCCATGGGAAAAGGCGATTTTGATGGAGCTGCGAAGTTGTATGAGGATGCATTCGCAAAATACCATGACCCTGGATTCCTATATGCGGAAAGCCTTGTGCGTATAAAGCAATCGAACGCCGCAATTGCGCAGATAAGGTATGATAGGGAGGGATTCATGGAAGAGAACATCGCATACAGGAGCAAAGGCGCCTTACTGGTCAGCAATGCGAAACTGCTTCTCTCCAAAGCCATAAATGTATGCAACGCTGCAATAGCATCCGGACTTACCCCAGGTACAGCATACCTTCTATTTCTGTGCTATACCAAGATGGGTAACCAGAGGGCCGCAAAAAGTGCATTGACTCTAGTGGGCAAGTCTGGCAATGCATATCTTGCCGCGTACGCGAAGATGATGCATGATGCGGCCACCCGCGACTATATGGCGCTCGATAAGGACGCTACGGAAATGCTGGTAATGGAGAACTTCTCTGCCAACGCTATGTTTTACTATGCGCTTGCAACGCTAAAGAGAGGCGACATGGAAGGCACAAAGCATATAATTAGTGAAGTAAGTAAAGTCGTGCATATAGGCAGCATAGATCTGCTGCAGGATGAGCTTGAGAAGTTCGAAAAGAGCTTTATTTAGCGTCCACACCTGCATCGGCTCTCAGCTTTCTGTTTATTGCTTCGAGCTTCTTTATGTCGAGATAGGAATCGTTCTTGCCTATCCCAGAACTAATTACGTACTCCCTTATCGCACCGGGCAATATGCCCCTCTTCCTGAATCCCGCAACGGTCGGAGCGCGTGGGTCGTCCCATCCAGTCAGCCTCCCCTCTTGTATGGCTTTCTTTATGTCCGACTTGTGCGATATATCCTTTGAGGGTTTGAGTATTCCAATGTCAAGGGTATGTGGCTGCTCCCAGCCCAAAGCGTCGTAGAGGTACTTCTGCTTCGTGCTATTCATCTCGTGCTCCTTGCCCCTTATCACTAGATTTATTCCCATGTCGTGGTCGTCTATCACAACAGAGAAGTTGTAGAGGGGCCATATCCTATACTTGTTGCCAGTGAGCGGATGGCTCTTGTCTATAATCCTGAGCATCAGCCAATCTCTTACAGATGGATTCGGGTGCTGCATGTCTGTCTTCATCCTTACCACAGCTTCGCCCTCCTTAAAAACGGACTGCATCTTCTCCCATCTACTGAGATTCTCCTCCGCGCTAGCACTGCGGCATGCGCAGCTTATCCCTTCTTTCCTATTTCTCTGCATCTCTTCTCTTGTGCAGGTGCATACATATGCCTTGCCGGATTCGAGGAGCTGCTTCGCATACTTGTAATATATTTCGAGGCGGTCGCTCTGCTTGAATATGCCGGCTATCTTGCATCCGAGCCATTCGAGATCATCTACGATGGCCTTATATGCCTCGATCTTCGGCTCCTTAGTCTTCGGATCCGTATCCTCAAACCTGACGAAGAATTTGCCCGGATATTTCTTTGAATACTCGTCGCACAGGATGGCAATCTTGGAATGGCCGATAGTCAGGTAGCCGCTCGGGTTGGGCGCAAATCTAGTGTTGGCAGAGGTGCCGGCATCAGCCCATGGGAGGTCCGGAAGGCCCTCCCTTTGCTCCTTCTCTGGAAAGACATACTTGCCAGCCTCAGCCTCTATCTCTTCCTTCGAGAGGGAGTTCACCTCGCCCACCACCCTGTCGACTATGGCTTTCAGGGCTTTAAAGCCGAGCTTCTTTGCATCCGGTATCTCCGCGAATATCTTGTTTATTACTATAGATGCTTGTGCTGTACCGTAATCGCGTGCGTTCTTCAGCGCAAACTTCTTTGCGGCTTCGGCAATCTTGTCTTCGGCTTCCGACATATTCAACGCCATTTAATCGAATGCTGCAATATATTGGTAAACTTGAGTGTCATGCCTTCTGCAGCTCCATCTGGTATGTGCCGTTATTGTACACCAGGAATCCGGTGCTACCAGGTACAACCAATGCAGAAACGAATAGCCTTATTGAAGAATTCGGCGGCGGCAGCGGCGAAAGCGCGACTGGCTGAAGGGCCGAAGGTGACACAACGTAAAGCCTGTTGGAGTAATATGTGAGATTCATCGCGGTGGGCAGCTTTACCATCGCCTGTGCCACCACAGTAGCGTTCCTAGTCTCATTAATCTTATTCAGGTATTCCTGCAGTGTATATGGGGTAGCCGTAGACATGTATGCGTAGAAGCCGCCTGGCTCTGTTATATAGTTTGATATCGTGCCATTGTTCTCCATCGACTGCAGAAGCGATTCGACTGTGGTATTGCCTGCTGACGAGAGATTCGTGGTGTTCAGATATACATCCTGCGAATATCCAGATATTGTTGCATTGACATAGCCCTGCACGTGATATGTGCCGGAAGACGCAGATATTGTTGTGGTAGACTGCGTGCCCGAGTTGTTGTTTCCGAATCCGCCTATCGAAGTTATGAACATGAATGCTACGAAGAGCGACCCGCCGAGCAGTATGATCCTTTTTTTCTTTGAGTTTTCCATATAAAGCACTGACTTGCTCTGCAGCGGCCTGCAGGCCGCTTGGAGGCAATGCATAATGCAAGCAATATATATTTATTGCCTCCCATTTTTAATTCTATTCTGTTTCTGGTCATCAGGCAGAGGAACAGCATATAGAGTGATACAATGCCTTTCAACGATAGGGACTTTTTGGAAATAGAGTATGATACATGGGATAAGGAGGGCGATTCCCTCATATCCACAACGTCAGAGCAGCATGCCAAGGATGCAGGCGCCTACAACAAGGATATAAGGTATGGGCCCGCCTTGGTCATACTCGGGACGCACAGCATAATAAGCGGCCTCGACCGTGAACTTCGCAAGATGGAGCTCAACTCGACAAAGAGATTCACATTCGGCCCCGAGGATGCGTTCGGAGTCAGGCAGGAGGATCTTGTACGAGTTATGCCGCTTTCTGAGTTCAAGGCAAGGAATATAAACCCGTATCCGGGCATGCATGTCGACCTAGAAGATGCCCATGCGATAGTCAAGAGTGTCAATTCTGGCAGAGTGGTAGTAGACTTGAACCACGAGCTTGCAGGCCATACAGTAGAGTATGAGGTAAAGGTGGTTCGCAAGCTTGACAAACCTGAGGACAAGATAGCAGCTCTTGGCAGGACGTATGCAGCAGAGCCGACGGGCATTAGCGTATCTGGCAGCAGCGCCACTCTAGAGTATGGCGCAAAGGTCAGCAAGAACATAGACTACTTTATAGGCAGGGCAAATGTGATTGCTGCATCGTTCTCCTACATAGATGGAATAAGCAAGGTAAATGTGAAGGAGGAATACGAGAAGGCTGTAGAAAAGACGGAAGAGAAAGAAGGAAAAGAAGAAAAATGAGTGCGGGCGGTATGAGCCGCTCACCCTTTTATCTTTCGCATTTCATTCCTTTATGTTCAGCGCGAAGACACTGTTAACTTTTAATCCGAGCTTCTTGGCGACGTAGGACTTCTCAGGGTTAAACAGTATTATGTAACCGTTCCACTTGTTAGTCAGGTCTGTGGAGCCGCACAGCGGGCACACGTCCCCGTGGCTTATTATCATCCTACATGCCTTGCAGGCTTTTTCCTCTGGCATTCATATCACCTATCCTTACATCCTTCTCTGGTTCCTCTTAGAGCCAGAGCCCTTCCTGACCATGCGCTGCTTCGGCGCAGGCATGCCTATCCAATCGACCTTGCCGAGCCCTTCCGGCTTCATGGTGAGGGCGATCTTGGAGTCTTTTATTGAGTTCTTCATGCTGACTGTGGACACTTTCGCATATACCAAGTCTCCTTTCTTGAGCGATCTGCTGCCCTGCTTTGAAACGAACGCAGGTATCTTCCTGTTGAGCGATATGTACTCGCCGGCTATCTGCGAAACATGGACGAGGCCTTCCATCGGCCCTATGCGCACGAATGCACCGAAGTCCACCAGGTCGGTTACCTTGCCCTCTACGACTTCATCGACCTGCGGCATGTAGGTCAGAGCATCGAACTCCACATCATGGTGGGTGGCAGGATCCCCGGGCAATATTGCACCGTCGCTTATATTTCTCACATTAAATATGACCACTATAACGCCTAGATCCTTGTCTATGGTGCCCTCATACTTCCCCCTCAGTATCTTGACGGCTACTTCCTCTATGTTCTGGTCGAAATACTCCGGACTCATCTTGAACGTGTCCTTTATCGTGTGCACCATATACATGTTATCCCTCTATTTTCAGCTCATCTCAGGAATCCTTCCCTCGAAATCTTGAAGACGGCAGCCCCGCCTCCCCTAAGCTTCCTGGCAAGTTGATCGTCGTTTGTGACGATGGCGCGAACGCCTGGAGAAGATGCCTTCCTTGAAATCCAGCTGTCAACATTGCCAGATACATTATCTACATTAACCTTTTTATATCCTAACATCTCCAGCGATAACTTAGCGGCCGCGCCTCTCCTGCCAGCGTTGGAAGATATGCCGCGCAGCTCACGCAGCACGCCGGTGGATATCATTATCTTGCAGTTCGGAAACTTGGCCTCTATGGCCTTGAACGCATCTTTCTTGTTGGCAGCAGCGAATAGTATTGAGCTCGTGTCCAGGATTATGTAATGCAAGCCCGCACCGTTTTGTTTTATGGATATCAGTCATTATCCGAACGGCTCAGCCTGCTCTCGAGCACCTGCTTCAGTATTATGGCGCTGTTATGCGCCGTATCTGTAGTGGCGTACAATAGCGTTATTGTGTCGTTCTGCCTAGCTATACCAATTAGCTTGTCGAGAGCAGGATTGCCATCCAGCTCTTTTATGTATCTTTTCTGAAATTCGACCCACTTCTTCGGATCGTGGGAAAACCATTTTCTGAGTTCAGTACTAGGGGCAACGTCCTTAAGCCAGAGATCGACCTTAGAACCGTCATGCCTAACCCCTCTTGGCCAGAGCCGGTCAATGAGTATTCTCATGCCGTCTATTACGTCGTATTTCTCGTAGACGCGCTTGATTTTTACCTCCATTGCATTTATATAATGGTAGAAACCATTTTTAACCTTTCATTTGCATGCCGGATATTTACGCCGATAAACGGCTACGCGTCCCCAATTCGCATTTCAAGGAAAGTATTAAAAACTAATAATGCGCATCTGATAAACAGCTAAGGGCGACATAGGTGAAATTATGGGCATTTTCGATAGATTAGGCAAGTCTCTCGGTACGGGCAAAGACCTTGACATAGAGGAGTACATGGGTTCAGCCGAAATGGAGGACGTCGACGTCATGAATGAGCCTGCGGACTTCTACGTGAAACCGATAAATCTCCAGCAGGAATCCGACCTTCAGGTAATTGAGGAGGAGCTCGGCAAGAAGAACATAATACTGCTCAACATATCCGACATAGCGAAGAGGCCGCAGACGCTCAAGGGGATAATAGACAAGCTGAGGGAGCATCTTGGAAAGATAAACGGCGACATTGCCAAGATAGACCCGGAAAAGCTGCTCGTCACTCCTGCCAGAGTCAAGATAATAAAGAGCAGGAAGCCGGCATCGACCCAGGCAAGGCCGATCTGACCTTGTTCTGCTGATACACTATATTAAGGTATTTTAAGGTATTAGGGTTGTCTACCCTTCTTATTTCCTATTCCTTTTGTTATTCTTTTTATCATTGATTCTGCTGCTATTTTTGTTTGCTGATTTCCCGGAATTCGGCGCTGCCCCGCGCTCTGCAAGACCTACCGAGAGCGCCTTCAGCTCTTTCCTTGTTGGCACGGATCTCTCTAGCATGTGCCTAAAGCCGGCTACGACGGCATCCTTATCCCTTATGTGGCTCTTCGTGCCGACAAGCTTGCGGAATATCTCAACAGCGGCATCTATTTCGCGGCTAGTTGCTAGCGATCTGTCGATCTCGGCAGCCTTATCCTGCATCCTTATCTTGGATATTTCATAAAGTACTATCGAGAGCGCGTGTGATATGTTCAGTATCGGATACTTCGGATTTGCCTCTATGCTTATCGTAGCATCGCATAACTTCAGTTCTTCCCTACTCAGGCCCGTCCCCTCCCTCCCTAGCACCACTGCCAGGCTTCTGGCAGTGCGCAGCTGCTTCGAGAAGCTATTTGTGAACTCTTCCATGCCATACACATTGTAGAAGGATGCGTTAGACTTGTGCCATATGCCGGTGGTGCCTATGCATAGCGTATTCTTTGTCGCGCTTTCCATGCTGCTGTATAACTTGGCCTTCTCTATCAGATCACGCGCATGCTTGGAATACTGTAGCGCGCGCTTTCCATTATACTTGCACTTCGGATTGACTAGCCTCAGCTCGCTTACCCAGAAGTTCTTTGCGGTCCTTGCGATGTGGCCGAGGTTTATCTGGTATTCCGGCTCAACGACGACCACTATGGTCTTCAGCACATGATCACCACGTATAACATAGTTCAGAAGAAAAGCACGGCTACGGTAAGCAGGTTTACAAGGGCATGCGCGAGCACTGAGGGATAGAGAGATTTGGTCTTCTTGAATATGTATCCGGCGAGCAGCCCAAACACTAACGCAGCAGCGAATTCTGATATTGAGGCGTAACCTGAATGGAGAATCGCAAACAGCAGAGCCGCAGGTATTATGCCTATTCGCGGCACTAGGAATCCCCTAAATAGCGTTTCCTCTGTAAAAGGCACTACTAGGAATGAAAACACATAGAAGTACATCGGCATGCCGCCAAGTACTTTCATTACGTTAGTCGGGAGCGTTATGTGGGTGTATGTGGAAAACAGCCCAATCCCTACTTCCAGCCCAAACATAGCCGCGAAGAGCAGAAGTCCGATCAGCAGAAACCTGCCGCGGGCCTTGCCCTTCGAAAGACCGAGCTGCGATACTATGCTGCGAAGGGTGTTCCCTCTTGCCAGCATGTACGAGAATACTACGAGGAAGAATGATATCTCAAGATATATTGTCGAGTATGTGTTTGCATCAGTCAAACTGACAGTGCCTATGGCATACATGTAATATGTCATGAGCAATGCTATTACTGAAACAGAAAGCGCCGCATAGAACATGTACTTTACTATGGGCTTCTCAGGCGAGGATACAGCTGCAGCAGCCATGCGGCCGCGCGGGGCACGCTTATGCACACGACCTGATTTACGCATTTTGGTACTGCGTGATGCCGCCAGCACAATACACCTTAATCATGCTTGAACTCAGTATAACCGCACTTGCCGCAGCTCAGCCTGTTCTTGTGGTCCGCCATCTTGCTCCCGCACTTCGGGCACATCTTCCCGGGCTTGTACTCCTTTGGCTTCTTCTCCTTTTCCTTCTTGTCGGCCATGTGAATGCACTTTTTTATTATCACTCTGCCTTGTCTTCTGCCTTCTGCTCGGCTTCTGCCGCACCCTCCTTCTTGGCTCCGAGTGACTTCTCCATCCTCTTCTTGGAGTAGTTAGGCTCTGCTGCCATCTGCTCCTTGTTTTCGTACGAATGCGCGGTCCCGGAGCACTCTTTCATCCCGAACGCCTGCTTGAGGTTCGTTATGATTGTGCTGTCTGGAAGAAGGTTGAGCTTCTTGCAGAGCTCCTTGTGGACCTCCGCCTTTGAAGGAGTCGACTCAAATCCTGTTATCGTGAACTCTATCTCCTTCCTATGAAGCAGTTTGTTCTCGCCCTGGCTTATTATTTTTATGTCCATGCTCATCACTAATCTGTCACATTTACGATTTGTAGAACGCCCTTTTCCCCATCGTCTCTATTATTTCTACTTCAGAGCCCGGCTGGAGCTTGTCCTTCATGTCGTCATCCATTGGAAGTTCGAACACCTCATATGACTCCATGTCCATGAGCTGCGCATTGCTGCCAGTTATGGAGACCACTTGAACCTTTTTCTTGTTTATCACAGGCGCATCAATAGATGCGTCGCTCGGCTTTATCAGCGTTTTCTTGCTGGTAGTGAATATATTTATCGCAGTGACCCTCATCTTCGCCGCACCGTGCTTGCCGGGCGCGCTGGTCTCTATTTCTACCACTCTGCAGGGCTCCTCGTCTATAAGCACGTAGCTGCCGCGCTTCAGCTCCTTCATCGAAATGTGTCTTATCTCGCCTTCCATAATACAACCGTTCAGACTTTAGAATAGAACATGAATCATTTGCTAGGAAAGTATATATAGCTTGACGGTCGAGAGCCCAATGATGTATATTTAGCTAAAAAAGAAATAGGAAAAGACAGGCTCAAATGCTCTCGAGCCCTTCAAGGAAGCTGTAGTCTGTTTCGGTACTCCTCGACATCTTGACAGGATAGTCGAACTGGGGCTTGACACCGGTGACAACAGACATCACTCTTATCTGGTCTTGCATTTCAGAGTTCAGCCTGGCGCCGAATATTACATTGGCGTTGTCATCAAGGTTTTGGGTCACTCCGGCGCCTACGCGAGTCACCTCGTCTATGGTGAGCGATGTGCCGCCTGCTATGTGGACCAGCGCGCTCTTCGCGCCAGACATGTCTACATTGAGCAGCGGGTGCTTCAGTGTCGAATTTATGACACCGTTTATCTTGTCGCTGCCAGTGCCGAAGCCTATGTTTATCATAGCTATGCCTGAATCCCTGACAACTGACCCTAGGTCTGAGAAATCTATGTTTATCAGGCTCGGAAACTTAATCGCATCTGCTATGCCCTTCACCGCATTCGACGCAATGTTGTCAACCAGCTCGAACGATTTGTCTATCGACAGGTTCGGCGCATATGTGAGTAAGCGGTCATTTTCTATTAGTATGACGCTGTCCGCGCTCCTGGATAGCCTCTCAAGGCTCCAATCCGCCTTGGCCTTCCTGCTTCTTTCCAAAGAGAATGGGTACGTGGCAAAAGCTATAACCAGCGCACCATTCTCCTTGGCCATCTCCGCCACAATCGGACCTGCACCCCCGCCTGTGCCGCCTCCCAATCCTACAGCCATGAATATCAAGTTGTAGTCCTTGATCGCATCTGCGATGTCGACCCGGCTCACGTCCGCAGCCTTGGCTGCGACTTCCGGGAATCCTCCGGCGCCCATGCCTCGAGTCACGTCCTTGCCGATCAGCAGCTTTTTGTCCGCACCTATCATACTTAGGTGCTTGGCATCGGTATTTATCGCAATCGTAGAAGCACTCTTGATACCCTGAGAGTGCATTCTGTTGACCAGGTTGCTGCCCGCTCCGCCTACCCCTACCACTGCCGCTCTGACTGAAAAGTCTTCATAATCTGCGTAGTTCTCCATCTTGCCACCCTTTTAACAGAAAATAATGAAAGGGATAAAATGCTGAAAGGCTTTTCAGCCTATCAGCTCAAGGTCGTTATACGGGGCATTGGATGACTTTTCCTCAAGCCTGCCAACTATACTGGCTCCCTTGACTCCAGTCACTATCGCCACGATTTCTATCTTGTCCTCGTAGCCCTGTATGATCCTAGCTCCCCACTTCACGTTCGCCTTGGGGTCCATCTGGTCAGTTATCATGTCTCCGGCAGATATCGCGTCGCCTATCGAAAGCGATGATCCGCCAGTTATGTGTATCAGCGCTCCGGAAGCGCCTTCGAATGAGACATCGAGCAGCCTGTTCTTCAGGACACCATCAGCTGCAGCTGCAACCTTGTCATTGCCCTTGCCGGTTCCAACTGATATGAAGCCGACATCGCCGTTGCCCATGATAGATCTCACGTCTGCGAAGTCTATTGTTATCAGGCTTGGCTGTGTTATGGTCCAGACGAGTCCGCCTATTGCCTTTGCAAGTATCTCATCTGCGAGGCCGAATGCCTGGTCCATCGGCAGGTTTGGTGCAAGCTGCACTAGCCTGTTGTTATCAAGAAGTATGACGCTGTCGCAGTGCTTCCTGAGTTTCTGTATGCCTTCTTCTGCCTTTACCTTCCTAACCCTTTCGAGGTTGAACGGGTAAGTCGCCATTGCGACCACTATTGCGCCCTGCTCCTTTGCGATCTGAGCGATGACCGGCGCCGAACCCGTACCAGTTCCGCCTCCTTCCCCAACGCACAGGAACACGAGCTGCGCTGTTGCGAGCTCCTGCTCTATGAGCTGCCTGTCGGCTTCTGCTGCCCTCTGACCCACTGCAGGTTCGCCTCCGGCGCCGAGCCCTTTCGTTATGCTTTTTCCAATCAGAACCTTCTTGACGCGATCATCTATAATCTTAAACTGCTGTGCATCAGTGTTAACGCCGATAAATTCGGTGCCCTTAACCCCGGCTTTGACAAGCCTGTTTACCATATTGCATCCGGCGCCGCCAGCTCCAACTGTGACAATCTTCACATGGTCGGAACCATACTGCCCGATGTCGTCCTTACTCTGCCCCAATACGTCGCTCATGAGATCGCTCATACCAATCGCCTGTTATAAATGATTAAGGAATATTTAAAAATCTTTGTTGGCTCTCTCCAATAGAGATACTCAAGGCTTGTATGGGATTTCACACTATTTCAAAAGGTATAATTCTATTTACCAAAATAAATTTATTATACCAAGATAAATGAGCAGATACCTGAATTCACAGCGCTCTACACCCCGAGCGCCGTGATTTTTACCGTATTGACGTCGAAATGATTGATGTATGCCGCGAACTGCGAGGAAAACTAGGTATAGTGTAAAATTGCACAGGGGCTTAGCGATTTATTCAGCTGTTTTCTGTATAGCTGTTGGTTATTATGCCATTCGCGGACATTATAACGAAAAGGCTCTGTGTCGCGCCGCTCGCCGTGTAGTTTATTAGCCATGAATTGGAGAAGTTCTTGTTGAGTGGGGTGAAGTTCGCAGGTATAGTGTCATAGAATTTCGCATGGACGCTGGTCGCATTGTAGCCATAAGTTGACACATAATCTTTTACCTGAGTGTAGTTCTGCGCGTAAGACTGCGCTATGGCGATGTATGGCGATCCTATCACATAATTGTAGCTTCCGGGAAGGCTGCCTCCGCCGTACACGTTGCAATTGTCAGAGTACACACTGTACACCGTTGGTGAGAGCCCGAGTGCAGGATAATCAAAGCTCTCAGTCAATATTGTCGGGCATGGGCGCGTCGAATTGTATACCATGTTCACTACTATATTCCAGCTGTCGTTCCTCAGATTAGAGCTGCTTACATTTATGACGTTGATTATTGCTCCAGGTGAGTGCGCTTTGAGGTCGTTGAGCACCACCTGCTCTGCCTGTGCCTGAGTTAGCGGCGCACTGTATGTGTACTTGAGCAGGAAGAAAGCGCCGAGTATAACGCCCATTATGACTGCTGCGATTACTACTTTAGCAAACAAATCCATTTTTTCACGTCATGGTATATTGACAGCAAACATTTTAACTCTTTATTGGCACATAATAAGGCAGAGCGCACGAGCGCTATGGTTGGTGGTACCTGATGAATTTCATAAGCATAGATGATGTTTCTGCGGAGCAGATACAGAAGATTTTCGACATAGCTGACAGGATAAAAGCAGGTAAGATGGAGGTATCCGTCGAATCGAACTCGGTTATGGTGCTGCTTTTCGAGAAGCCTTCTACAAGGACAAGAATCTCGTTTGAGGCGGCTATGGCGCACCTCGGCGGGAAATCGATATATCTGGATAGCCTAACTACTCAGCTCTCTCGTGGCGAGAGCCTTTCCGACACGGCAAAGGTTATAAGCGGGTATGCTAACTACCTTGTCGCGAGGCTGAAGAAGCATTCGGACATAGTAGAGCTGGCAACAAATGCAACCATACCGGTTATAAATGCGCTCACTGACCTCGAGCATCCGTGCCAGTCGCTTAGCGACCTTTACACTGTAAGGGATGCGAAAAAGGCGCTCAAGGGCGTCAGGCTAGCATTCGTAGGAGACATAGCAGCAAACACAGCAAACTCTCTCATGCTGGCAGGCACTAAGATGGGCGTTGACATATCGCTGATAGGCCCGAAGGAATACCCGCCAAACCCTGTATATTATACGAAGGCGAAAGAGTACGGGAGCGTAGATGTATACAGCGACCCAAAAGAGGGACTTAGCGACGTGGATGTGATATATACCGATACCTTCGTAAGCATGGGGCAGGAGTCCGAAGCAAAGCAGAGGGAAGCGCTATTCGCGCCGTACCAAGTCAATGCAGGCATGCTGAAGTATGCGAATGATGACGCGATAGTCATGCATTGCCTGCCTGCGCACCGCGGCGAGGAGATAACTTCAGAGGTGCTCGACGGGCCGAGAAGTGTGGTATGGGATCAGGCCAAGAACAAGATGCTTATCGAAGAAGCAATACTCTTATATCTATCAGAGAATGAAATTGAGTGACTTGGCGATTGGCGATAGATGTAAGGATTATCCGAATATGGCGCCGAAGCCTGCATTGCCCTTGTCTTTTTCATCTTTTATAGTTGCGAGCAGCTTATCCTCCTGCTCCTTCGGAGCCCTTCTGACGCTCTTGAACCTTTCGGCAAACATCTTCTCCGCCTTGTCCAAGAATTCTTCTGAAGCGCTTATGTAGATATAGGACTTATCCTTGTCGAGACCCGAAATTGCACCATCCCTTATGGAGTATTCCTGCCTTACGAAGATGAGATCGGCATATTTGTCTTCTGAGAGCTTCTTGAGGAATTCTTCCCTCCTTGCCGCGCCTTCGGCATTTGCCCTCTTCTCCTCTTCGCTCATCTTGCTGTCTGGCTTGTCGGGCCCACTAGATACGATGTCCGGACTCAATGCTGGATCAAACTCTAGTCTGGACTTAAGCGAATTGAGCTCAGAATTATCACAGACATAGACCCTTTCCGCCATTGGATCACGCTTTGCGAATCAGTCTTACTGCTGTTCCAGCAGCCGGGCATTTATCGTGCCGTCCCTTCCTACCCTGTTCAGCACAACTGCTTTGCCAAGATCTGTATTTATGATTGTGCCCTTAGTTATTATGTTAAGCCTAGCGAAGTTCTTGTTGTCCTTGGACTCGAGCACTCCCTTTATTGCCATCTTCTTGTAGCCATCCTTCGTCAGAAGGTTGACCTCTGCAGCCCTCTTGAGCTTTGCGGTAATGCTACCTCCGCGCCTCCTTATGCTGGAAATCCCCTTGCTTGCTCCCATCTTCGTCTCTGCGGGAAAATTTCCTATCTCGCTCCTCCTCTTATCCCTGAACTTGGACACTCTCTTGCCATTGCCAGAGCTCTTGGTTCTTGACCTTCCATGCATTCTTCCGCTCATCTTAATCACGCTGATGAAATACTGATAAAAACAGCATTATTAGTTTATCCCGTCCATTATTTATTCCTTACTATGCGTTATATCTCTTGCTGTTGATTCAGGTGCTGAAATGATAAATATATTGGATTTCCAGAAGGTCGAACTCAAGGTAGGCAAGATACTCGAAGCCAGGGACCTTGAGGGCGCAAGGAAGCCCATGTACGTCCTAAAGGTAGACATAGGCGAGGAGAATCCGAGGGAGATAGTGGCAGGCATAGCCGATAGATATGCGAAGGAAGAATTAATCGGCAGGCGCATAATAGTGGTTGCAAACCTAGAGCCAAAGCGTGTGGCCAACTTTCCCTCCAACGGCATGCTTCTTGCGGCTGAAACTGAAAGCGACCTAGCACTGCTAACAACAGATAAGGATATAGCTCCAGGATCAAAGATACACTAATCACACGTGCTGCATGAATTCTGTTGCTAATGGGTGCTTTTATGGTTAAGATAGAGAAAGATTTTGCAAACCTAATCGAGAGGAATGGGAGATTCCTCAGGACTAATGAGGACTTCAAGGTGCTAAGCAGAGGGCAGCATCCGGAATATGTGGTTGTAGGGTGCTCGGATTCGAGGACTGCCCCGACCATAGTGGCGGACTCGAAACTCGGAGATATATTTGAAATAAGGCTTGCAGGCGGAGTTATAGACGATGCAGCGCTTGCATCGATAGAGTATGCGGTGGCGCACCTCGAGGCTAAAAAGATATTGATAATGGCGCACACCAAGTGCGGCGCGGTAACGGAGGCGCAGAAGATGCTTGCGGCGGGGTCCGCTGAATCCGCAGACGAGGATAATGCACTAGGCAGGCTAGTGCGCAGCATATACGACAACATTTCCAGCAACCAGGAGAACGCTACAGACCTCACAAACGCCATACTAGATAATGCAAGAGCGCAGAAGACCGCCCTCATGCAGAGCAGCATAATAAAGAAAGCTGCTGAAGAGGGTATGGTCGAGGTAGCAATAGGGCTATACGACATAGATACTGGGAAATTGAATATATTGGAGATAGCATGAAGACCATGTACGCGAGGGTTCATGGCATTGTTCAAGGTGTTGGTTATAGACATCTTGTAAAGGAAGCCGCAACGAGGCTAGGCATATCTGGGAGCGTAAAGAACGAGATCGACGGCAGCGTAAGTATAATAGCTGTTGGGGATGAGAAGCGCCTAGATAGGTTCTTCAGCGAGATAACGGTGGACCATAGCGGCGGCCCCAGCGTGTTCAAGATAGAGTTCACCAACGAAAGGCCGGAGCATTCGAATCATAAAACAGAGGCTGGCGGCGATTTTGCAGTAGTGGGATAGCGCTTCATGCTGCCGTCTGGAACAGAAACCCATTCTTGCTAACTTTGCTCATATATTGGATAAAACAGATAGCAAAACTAAATTATAGTGTAGAAAATTTGCCTAGCTCGGCTAATTGATCATCGCTTATTTTCTGGAATATAGGAGCTACTTCCTTGCCTGCTATCAGATTTATATCGTCTTCTAACATGCTGAAATTCGGTTCGTTCTCTATGCCGAAGTATGAAAGTATGCTTGAAGATGCCCTTGGTGCGAAAGGCCAGAGCAGTATACCAATGCTGTATACTACTTTTAACAAATCGCTCATGACATTTACAAATGCGTCCTTTTTGCTTTGGTCAGAACCTGACATTTTCGCAAGGGCCCACGGTTCACTTGTATTCAGTAGTGCATTACCGAACGTTGCAAGCTCCACTATGGTCAAAAGCGCATTTCTTATGTTCAGTTTAGAGAAGTGGCTGTCATACTGCTCCTTATACTTTTTTATTTCTGGATTTAGCATGCTGTTACCGATCCTACTTCTGAGGAGGCTTAAGTTATTTTTGTATAAAACCAGAACTCTATTAACGAGATTTCCTATTTTATCATTCATTATCTTGTTAATTATCTCGCTGAGCAAATCGATAGAAAATTCACTATCAGAATTCTCAGGGCACATGTACATTAATGAGAACCTCCAATAGTCAGAAGGTAGTATTGCGAGTGCATTTTCAATATTCAATCCTATCTTGCTGCTCTTAGAAAATTTCACGGTTTTTGAAGTGAGGTATTCATACGCTTTTATGCTGCTTGGCATTATATACCCTAAGTTTGAGCCTATAAGTATGGCTGGAAATACGACTGTATGGAACTCTATGTTATCTTTGCCCATGAACTGTATAAGTTCCGTGTCGCTACTTTTCCAATACTCTTCCCACCTACTTGGGTCCCACTCCTTTGTAATCCCTATGTATCCTATTACCGCATCAAACCAAACATAGAAAACTAGATCCCCGAACCTTTCATCATTTACCGGAAACCCCCACTTCATGTTTCTAGTTATATCTCTAGGTTTTAAGCCGACTTTTATGAGGCCGAGTGACTCGTTAATTGCATTTTTGCTCCAGTTGTTCTCACTCTTTTCACCTGTAGTCTCAATGAACTCTTTTATTCTGTTTTGAAGTTTGTCTAGTAAGAGCGCGAGATTCTTTGTTTTCTTGAAAGTTATATCTGAATTACCGCATATTGTGCAATGCGGGTTTATTATTTGGTCAGGCTCCAGCAGTCTGCCGCACGTATCGCACTGATCGCCTCTTGCTTTTAGCCCGTGACAGAAAGGGCATTCCCCTTCGATGAACCTGTCTGCAAGAAAATGTTTGTCTATATTACAGTACGCTTGTATGCTTTCTATTTCACCTATAAAGCCATTGGCTTCCAGCGCCTTAAATATTTCATACACGACTGTTTTGTTTTCTGCTGTGTGGGTCTTGCCATAATATGTGAAAGTGCACCCCATGCTTTCGAAAAGGGACTTGATTTTTTCATGAAAACTATTTGATAGTACTTCTGGATCAACTTTATCTTTTAGCGCTTGCAGTTCTATAGCCGTGCCGTGCTGGTCCGACCCGCATATAAATATAGCATCCTCATCTTTCATCTTCAGGTACTTAAAATACACATCCGCAGGGAGCACAGATCCCACAAAATTGCCCAGGTGGGGGATAGCATATGAATAGGGCAATGCAGACGTAATAATTTTCTTAGCCATTTAACCATCCTGTACCGACACCTTCCGCTACAAAGTTATTGTATATACCTTATTATTATTTCCCCGCAAACCTCTTTTACAACTTCTTTACTGCGAATACTTTAATTAGTTGTACTAATATTATATGAGGGGTGCTCATGGCAGATGCAGTCATCGATGCGCTGAAGCAGAAATTCGATGATTTCCTCGAGAGCTACTACAAAGAGCAGATAGGCGACATAGTCATAGCATTTCCTGAGACGAGGAGCCTCAAGGTCGATATAACTGACTTGCAGAAGTTCGACCCGGAGCTCGCAAGCGAGCTGGTGGAGAGGCCAGACCAGGTGCTGGAAGCAGCGAACATGTCACTAAAGGACAAACTCGGCGACATAGTTACGGCAGGCAACGAGGTCCACGTCAGGTTCCATAACCTCAGCATAAACAACCCGCTAGTTCAAGATGTCGGGGCAGAGTACATAGGAAAGATGGTGTCGCTGGACACCCTCAGTGTGAAGAGGTCAGAGATAATACCAAAGGTCAAGATAGGCACTTACAAGTGCACCTACTGTGGTAACGTGCTGAAGGTAAGGATAGGCACTGACCCTGTGAGCGAGATATGCAGCCAGTGCAAGAGAAGGTCTATGAAGCAGGATCCGGCAGAATCGGAGTTCATAAACCTGCAGAAGATAGCAGTGCAAGATCCTCTCGAGAAGCTTAGGGGCAGCACGCCGACATGGCAGCTGGAGGTGTGGCTCGAAGACGACCTGGTCAACACCATCATACCAGGAGACAGGATACAGATAACAGGAGTGCTGCGAATAAGGCCTAGAAGGAACAAGCGCGGCAAGGAAGAGATATCGATGTACACGATGTACTTGGATACTGTGTCGATAGTTCCAAGGCAGAAGGAATTTGCCGAGATAGAGATAAACGAAGAGGAGGAAAGGCAGATAATGGAGCTTTCGAAGGATCCTAGAGCGTTCGAGAAGATATCAGCGTCTATCGTGCCTTCGATATATGGCTATGATGAGATAAAGCAGGCGGTAGTGCTGCAACTATTTGGCGGCACGCCTGGCAAGCTGTTAGTGGATGGTGGCCTAATAAGGAGCGATATCCATATGCTGCTCATAGGTGACCCCGGAAGCGCGAAAACAAGGGTGCTCCAGTCTGTAGCAACAATGGTGCCAAAGGGGATATATGTCAGCGGCAAATCAGTGACAGGCGGCGGAATGACCGCGGTTGCTGAGAGGGATGACTTTTCAGAGGGAGGTTGGACCCTGAAAGCCGGAGCGATGGTTCTGGGAAATGGCGGCGTCGTTTGCATCGACGAGTTTGACAAGCTCGGTGATGAAGACAGGGCGGCTCTCCACGAGGCATTAGAGTCGCAGACTATAAGTGTCGCGAAGGCAGGCATAATAGCAACGTTCAACGCCAGGACAGCAGTGCTCGCCGCGGCAAATCCGAAGTTTGGCAGGTTCGATCCGAATATGTACCCTGCCGACCAGTTCGACATACCGCCGACCCTGCTTTCCAGGTTCGACCTTATATTCCCAGTGAAGGATATAATGGATGAGGACCTAGATACGAACATCGCAAGGCACATATTGATACAGCATGAGGCAGCCGGCGCCAAACTTGCGCAGCTAAGCGAATATGAGCAGGTCGAGAAACCGCCTATAGATAAGGAGCTGCTCAGGAAATACATCGCGTACGCGAAGACGAACATACATCCGAGGCTAGGTAAGGAAGCCGCGAATAGGATACAAGAGTACTACGTCGAACTTAGGAAGATGGGCAAGAGACAGGGTGCCACACCGATAACCCCCAGGCAAATAGAAGGCTTGATAAGGCTCGCGGAGGCCAGCGCGAAGAGCAGGCTCGCAGACACAGTGGAGCTCTCTGATGCCGAGAGGGCCATAGCCCTGACCGAATTCATGTTCAAGACTCTGTCGATGGACAGCTCTGGTAGGAGAGACATAGACGTAATACTAACAGGAATGCCGAAGGAGAAGGTAGACAAGCTCAATATACTGCTCAATATAATAAAAGACCTTGAAGAGAAGGAGGGGTATGCCAGCAACAAGCAGCTGTATGAAGAGGCGGAGAAAGCAGGCATGACTTCAGACCTAGTTAATAAATATGTTAAGGAACTGGAAAGGAGTGGAGATATCTACATGCCAAAGGCAGGCATGTATAAGACCGTGAAGCACGAAGCTGAATGATGGGCTGCGAAGTGCTGCGGAAGTCAGGTCGGTAGATTGGAACTCAAGAGGATAGAGCACAGGCAACTTGTCCAGATAATGGCGATATTTGCAATCGTCCAGTTCGGCGGGCTTTTCCTCGCTGTCAGCGCATACTCAGGAGTGACTTATTCTGAGATAACGCAGGTGCAAGCAGTAAGCAGTGGTTCCAGCGCTGCGCTGCTGATAATTTACATAGTCGCATTCAGCGCCATGTTCGTGATAATAAGCAGGATATATAAGGGCAACAAGCTGTTTCTTTTCCTCGAGGCTTACATAATATTCATAGCGTCGCTCTACATGTTCGGCATGCTGCTCAGCATACCTGGCGGCGGAGTCATGCGGTTCTTGTACGGCAGTGGCAGTGTGTGGGAGTATGCTGCAGGAGCAGCCATTGGGGTTTTACTGGTCTTCGCAAAGAACAAGATCCCCAGGCTCAGAAACACAACTGCAATGATAGCCAGCATAGGCGTCGGCACGATACTTGGCATAACTTTCAGCTTTACTGCCGCACTGATATTCATGATAATACTTGCGGTGTACGACTTCATAGCGGTGTTCATAACTAAGCACATGATAACAATAGCAAATGCAGCGATAAGCATGAACCTCTCATTCATGGTTACGGCGAACGACATAGAAGCAGTACCGTTCGGCATGCTCAGCAAGGAAGAGTACAGCACGTACATCAAAGCAGCGAAGGGAGATAAGGCGTGGGGCAGAATCGCGAAGCGATTCAACATAAGCAAGTACGCACCTGTGAGCGCGAGCGTAGGGCTCGGAACCGGAGATCTTGCAATGCCATTGATGCTTGCCGTATCTGCATACAAAGTCTACCTGAGCTTCACATTCAGTATATTCATAATACTCGGCGCAGTGCTTGGCTTGTTCATAACCATGATGATACTGCGCAACTATAGGAGGGCATTGCCTGCCATACCGCCTTTGCTATTCGGCATACTCATATCAATAGGAGTATACATGCTGCTTATGCCCTTCTTCTAACCTTAGCTTTTTCAGCCTTCCAGAAATCCTCTATCACGGCAAGATAGTCTGCTGGGCTTGATAGACCGAACGATGATTTTATCATTGAAGAATATGTGTGCCATTTGTACCTTCTGTCCATGAATACTATAGTGGCGCGGTCGCTCTCGCTCCTTATGGCCCTGCCAGCAGCCTGTATGACTCTTCTCATGGCAGGTATTGTGTAGCCGTACTCGCTCCCCTTGCCCCCGAATCTCTTGTCCAGGTATGATATTCTTGCGGAGAGCTCCAGGTCCGGAGGCGCAAGAGGTATGCCAACTATTATTATTCCCTTTATCATGTTGCCAGAATAGTCGACCCCTTCGCTAAGGCTGCCGCCCATAACGCCAAGCATGATGCCGTTGTGCTCCTTCCGCAGGGACTCTATCATGCGCTCGGCCTCAATACTGCGCATCTCTCTTCTTTGCACGCTCGACTTGATCGTCATGTATCTTCTCACGTTTTCAAGTATCGCAAAGCTAGGGAAGAATACAGCAACATTGCCGGGTATCCTACTTGCAGCCTTCTCGACCCTTTCAGCTATGCGCTTGTACTCATCAACAGACCTGCTCGTGTACTTTGTCGTAACGCTGTCATCTATTCATGCGCTCGGTCTCAATACTGCGCATCTCTCTTCTTTGCACGCTCGACTTGATCGTCATGTATCTTCTCACGTTTTCAAGTATCGCAAAGCTAGGGAAGAATACAGCAACATTGCCAGGTATCCTACTTGCAGCCTTCTCGACCCTTTCAGCTATGCGCTTGTACTCATCAACAGACCTGCTCGTGTACTTTGTCGTAACGCTGTCATCTATTATGGCAAGCCTGTTGGATGGCGAGAACGGAGACGCATAGTGCTTCGCAGACGCTTCCGGTATGCCAAACATGTCAGAGTACATGCGCAGCGGCGCGAGCGTGGCGCTCATGAACACGTTGGCGTATGCATCATCGAACACATTAAGGGCCTTAGATGGATACAGGCAGTTTATCGAAAGCCTCAGCACACCGCCCTTCTTGGAGATTATCCTAACAAGGGATTCGTCAGCGTCGCCCCACGATTCTATGAACCGGGCAATGCGCAGCACGGCAGAGCGCTTCATGCCAGTCTTTTCGAGATACTCTAAGCCTGCCTTCTCCAGGCTCTTAGGTATTTCCGGATTAGATGTTATGCTTTCGGGAAGCATACCGACCTCAACGAACGCCGAGCCCTTAGCAGATAGTAGCTTCTGCGCCATAGAATTAAGCGAAAATCCGAGATAGTCCAGGTCTATGCTGCTACCCGTCGCCGCTAATTCTCTAGCGGCTAAATCTATTGTCCTTGTTGTTATAGAGTTGTTAAAGTACGAACTCGCGGCTTCTATTATATTGTGGGCCTCATCCCATATTATGATGCAATCATGCAGCGAGTGTGATACTTTCTTAAGGAATGGGACCTTCACGCCCGGATTAAGAATATGCGAATAATCCGCCACAATCACATTAGCGCTCTTTGCAAGGTGCATGGACATCTCGTAGGCGCATGCTCCAATATCGTATGCCGCGGCGAGCATGCTGTTGTGCCCCTGGAAGGCGCTGGATGATATTTCTTCTGGTACGCTGTCGCCCTTCGTGTATTCCTTGAACCGCTTGTAGTAGCTGCACTTGCCCTGCTTTACTAGGCTCTCGCACCTCTTGTAAAACATCTCTCCCTCCAGCAGGTTTACTGCAGGGTTTGTGCACAACTTCTGCTTGCCCACTATGTCGACGAATTTAAGATCCTTGTAGAACTGGCTCTTTATCCCGGAAAGAGCCTCGAGGGCTATCCTGTGTTGGGATATCTTCGGGGTCAGGAAAAGCACGTCGAGCCCGTTTTCTATTGCGAATGCAAGCGCGGCGCTGATCGATGCATCAGTCTTGCCGACCCCTGTAGGTGCATTGAGCAGTATGTCGTTCCTGGACTTCATGGCAGAAAATATATCGTCCATCATCTCCTTCTGGAACGGCCGGACATTCTCGAACCTGAAAGGGTATTTCATAATATGATATATCTTGCAAAGAATAAATAGCATGTATAGGATATACAGTGCCGCAAAGGCTGCAGTGCTGTGCGAAATGTTTGGTTCAATTTAAATAACTTGATAGAGAAATATGCTCATGAAGAGGGAGTCGGGTTTCTACTTGCCTATACTCGCCGTGATTGGCGGGCTCATAGCACTGCTTAGCGTATTCTATTTCGTAGAGAGCTTCTCGTACTCTTTAGGCTATGACAGCGGCGTGATAGATGCAGTGGGTGTGTATAACATATCCAGCGCCGCAAACACGGTGGTGCCGGCACTAGCTGCAACAATCAGCACGTTCAGGCTGGGCCTCCACATAGTATATGCAATGCTGTTCCTGCCCATAATAATGCTTGGCATAGGCGCATTCTGGATGTTCGGGTCCAGCAAGGGGCGCACACTGCAGATAATAATGGTAACGATAGGGATAGTATTTCTCCTTATGGTGACGCTCATAACAGAGAACTTCCACTTCTCAGGGCCGCTCGACATGCTGCTAGCTGCATACGTCGGCGCGCTCATCTGCATATTTTCTGGAGGGTATCTGCTATACGATGGCTATGCTAAATCAGCCGCTCCGCACAGCAGGGCGATTAGGTCCCTCGAGATAGACCCGACAAAACCGTACAGCAACATGGAGCTCATAGCTAAAAGGCTGTTTAGCAGCTTCTCTGGGGACGTTAAGATACTGGATATGCATTTCGATTCGAAAGCGGTACAGAACCTATCGATGCTGGTGAGCAGGAGCAGCCCGAAATTCAAGAGCATACTGATTCTCGCCTCGACCGACAGAGTAGGCGACTCGCTGAGGCGCGACTACACAGAATTCAAGGCAGAACTTGCAAACTCGGGCATAGGATTTGAGATAAGGATAATGAATGATGAAGATATAGCTGCCCAGCACGAAAGGCTCATACTCGACGACAGCAAAGCGTACAAGATACCGCCAATTAACATAATAAACAGAAAGAGCGAGCATATTGTCTCGGTGAACTACAGGCAGGCAGCCGAGCACTTCGACAAGCTGTGGAATAGGGCAACGAAACTCGAGAACTTCGGAAAGGGCAACAGCGGAAACAAGGCGCGAACAAAGCAGGAATAGCAAAATATGGAATGCCAAACAATACATAAATACCTGAGGTTGCCTAAAGGTAAGATACTGTGGTGTGATGAAGGCAAATATTATATTACTAGTAATGTCGGCGGTTCTCGCAGCCGCTTATATGGTCCCGGTTGTAGGAGCAGCAGGCGCAGTGATAGGCACTGCAAGCGTGCATGCGCCTGCAGTGATAGTGCTGAACAACAGCGGCACACTGACCACTATAACCCTAACCGTAACGCGCGGAACTGGAAATGTAAGCGTCATAGGGCCATCGAGTGTAGCATCGTCGACGCTGGACTCGGCAAAGACAGCAGTGCAGTATGCAACAGGATCGCTAGGCGTAAACCAGAGCAACTACAACTTCACATATGAGATAGCAGATTTCAACACCAGTGTGTCTGGACCAAGCGCAGGCGCGGCCATGACGCTGCTAGCCGTATCTGCTCTTACGCACAGACAGATAAACAGCAATATAACACTCACCGGCACAATATCGCCGAATGGCACTGTGGGCCCGATAGGCGGAGTGTATGATAAGATGGGCGCTGCTGCGGCACTCGGCATTAAGTATGCTTTCGTGCCCTACGTTCCGAATGGCACGAGCGAGAATGAGCTTTATTACCTAGTCCAGCAGAGGTTCGCACTGCCATTGGTGCAGGTGCAGAACATGTCACAGCTAGAGGCATACGCGCTCAATCAGTCATTTAATCCATACACCAGAATGACGAATTACAGCGTGTACACAGATTACCATGTAGGCAGCATACAGAATGCTAGTATATCGTGCAGCAACGACTGCAACACGCAGGGCTTCAATTACCTTACAAACCAGACAATAGCTCTGAGCAAGGCTGAGATAGGCACGCTCTCGCAGGACAGCAGGTTCAGCAGCCTTGCGAACAATATGATGGCTATGCTGAATCAGAGCAAGCAGATTGCCGGCAAGGGATACAAGTACCTTGGGGATGACATTGCGTTCCTGACGTACATAAATGCATATTACTTCAACCACAATTCAGTGAGCAGGAGCTCGGGCAAAGCAGTGATACAGAACGTCTCGAACTACTGCACGAGCATAATACAGCCACAACTTACTTCGGGCAACTATGAGTATATTCTCGGAGGCGAACTGAGGCAGACGTGGGGTGAATACACGGCTAACAGCACACTGTCGTTCTATAATTCCACGCTTGACAGCGACCAGGTGCTCTCAGACGTCGGTCTGGCAGGCGAAGCAAGCGGATGGTGCACTGCTGCACAGTACATGTATGATGCGGCATCTAATAGCACAGGACCAGCAATGGCATTCAACAGCACAGAGCTGAAGCCGATAGCGTACAAGTACCTGAGCGCAGCTAAGAACTACAGTAGCAGCATGTATTACATCACAGCCAACAATGCTTATAGTGAAGGCAATTACGCGCTTGCGACAATGGATGCGGCATACGCTATAGGGCTGGACAGCGTTCCGCAGAGCAATGCAAGTGCATCAAGCATAGCTAGCGAAGCTTCAGCGCTGCTGGACTCATCCAACTACGGCGTATGGGCAACGCAGTATTCCAATGAGGCAAAGTTCTACATCAGCGAGGTCCAAATGTCTAACAACCAGAGTTCTGCGCTGGGCTATGCATACTCAGCATATACCACAGCAATGTTGGCACATGAGGTCAGTGCAGCAACGGCAGCGATAAGCTCCAGTATGATACCTGCACCTGCAGCGCCACAACCATCCTACACAGGCAATAGCGCTCTGATAGGCGCAGTGGCGGCCATTGCAATAATTGCGCTCATAATATCTCTGATAGCATTGTATGCAGCGATGCACGCCCACAGCATGGCGAAGCCGAGAAGGGGCAGGCCTCCAAAAGCCGGTCGAAAGAACAGATAGTGCTAAATAGCTTTACGGGAATTTATAGAGACGTTGAATTTTTCTGTAGGGTGATTAGATAGCTGATGTATTACCAGGCAAAACATGCGTTTCATGCGGCAAGCTGACGAGCGACTACACAGAGTTCAAGTGCCCGAAGTGCGGCAAAGCCACCATAATAAGGTGCCTGCACTGCAGGGAGATAGGAAACGTATATATCTGCAAGGAGTGCGGATTCGAGGGGCCATAAAATGTCAAAGGTAGTTGTTGTTTTCAAAGTGTACCCGAAAGACGATGCGTTCGACAAGGCGGTAGAGGAAATAAAGGGTATGGGCCCCAACGACATAAAGAGCGAGGATATAGGCTTTGGCATCAAGGTAATAAAAGTCTCGTTCATCTATGAGGATTCGGCAGGCGGATCTTCAGACATAGAAGACAGGCTCAAGAAGCTTGAGAGTATAAGCGAAGTGGAGGTCGCTGAGGAGACGCTCCTCTGACTTCGGCTCATAGGTTTGGGATTGCCGCGCTTCACAACGCAGCATTAAATACTTTTTTTGAGTATTCTATCTGTTGCTTTTGCTTCTTCGTGGTAGCATGCTTGAGTACATAGAGCTCACCAACTGGAAGACCCATGGCAGCAGCACGCTGAAATTCCAGAAGGGAGTTAACGTGCTTATAGGCCTAATGGGCGCCGGCAAAAGCTCAGTCATGGACGCGATATCCTTCGCCCTCTTCGGGACGTTCCCAGCGCTGAAGCACAAAAGGGTCAAGACGAGCGACATCATAAGGAATGTGCCGGATGAGCATGATTATGCTGCAGTGACCCTGGGTTTTGACTCTGAAGGCGACAGGTATGTAGTAAGCAGGAGAATACCGAAAAGCGGCACTGCCAGCGCGAGGCTAGAGAAGAATGGCAAACCGTTCCAGACACAGCCTACAAAGGTCACAGAAGAGATAGAGGGCATATTGAAAATTGATTATGACACTTTCTCTAGAGCCATATACTCGGAGCAGAACAACATGAGCTACTTCCTTGACCTGATGAAGGGAGACAGGAAAAAGCAAATAGATGGAATGCTTGGCTTGGACCATTTCGCGACTGCGGAAGAGCACACGACCAGCGTGCTGAACAACATACGGGCATTGATAAGTGGTGAAGAGCAAGGGCTTGCACAGTCTGATTCAGCAGCGATAAAGGGACAGCTAGCTTCACTGGTAAAGGAAAAGACGGAGCTACTGGAGGTGCAGAGGAAGCTAAAGGCAGAGGCAGATATGGCAAGAAAAGAGGTCGCATCTGCGGAGGACAGGCTCAGCAGGGTAAGGGAGGATTATTCGAAGAAGAAGAGGCTTGAGGAGGAGATAGCAGGCCTCTCAAGCAGGACCAAGACTCTAGAAGCAGAGATAGAAAAGATAAGGAAGCTGGGCATAGATGCAAAGGCGGTAGAGATCGGCCTCGGAAAGGCGTATGAGGAGCAGCGGATTGCCGAAGAGGAAGCAAAGCGGCTGAATTCTGAGTCCAGGAATCTCGAGAGGGAACTCGCGGCTGCAAGGGAAGAGAGCAATAGCGCGGAGAGGAGCATCAAGTTGCGTGACGAAGCAGCCGACAAGCTCAAAGTGCTGCTCAGCGGAAGAACCATTGAGGCACTGAGAAAGGGCATCGAATCCTCGACAAACAGCATAAACGATATGAACGCGAAGCTGGCATCACTGAGGAACGCCAAGGCTGAAGCTGAGAAATGGGCCGCTGAACTGAAGAAGCATTTCAGCACGTGCCCTCTCTGCGGCAATACCCTTAACAAGGAGATGAAGGAAAAGCTGATATCCGAGAAGGAAAGCGCAGTAGCAGAGTCAAAGAATGAAATAAGCAAAGTATCTGCAGACATAAAGGCCATGGAGGCAGAGCGCGAAAGGCTGAGGAAGGAGGAAAACGATGCCTTGGCACTGGAAACCAAGCTGAAAGAGTACGATGGTATCGATGAGAAAGCGAAGAAGGCAAGATCAGAGGCAGATAGGCTTGCAAAGGATAGGGAAACCCTCTCGGCAAAACTTGATGAGGCGAACAAGAGGCTCAGGGACGTAGCTGAAAGGGCCATGGAACTGAAAGCAAAGAAGGAGAGCGCAACGAGGCGCAGCGAATACGAGGCGGAAGTGTCGGATGCACAGCAAAAGATAGCCAATGCGAGAAAAAGCATCGCCACTCTAGTAGCGAGCGATGAACTTCTGGCGGAGGCGCAGGAGAAGCTAAGGAAGCTCAGCACCCACAGCGCCGAACTAGGCGCGAAAGCAGACGGGAACGAGAAGTATCTTTCAAGTATCGAAAGCCAGATAGCAGACAAGACGGCCCAACTCAATGAGATAAGCAGGGCCAGGGAGAGGATTGAGAAAAGGAGAGAGCTCTTAGGCGAGCTGAACAAGTTCAAGAACGCGCTAGTTGAGACAGAGGCTGAGCTCAGAAGCATGCTTGTTGGTTCGATAAACGAGATGATGTATGGACTGTGGCCTGAGCTGTATCCGTATGGCGACTATGATGGAGTAAGGCTAGACGCCATGAAGGATGACTATGTGCTGGAGGCGAGACGGAGCGGAAACTCCAACAGCGAATGGATACCTATAGACACGATAGCGAGCGGCGGCGAAAGGAGCATCGCCAGCTTAGCCTTAAGGATAGCGATGTCAATGGTGATAGTACCGAACCTGAGGATACTGATGCTAGATGAGCCGACGCACAACATAGACTCTGCGGGAATGGACAAGATGATATCCGTGCTGACTGAGACCCTGCCCAACATAGTAGAGCAGATATTCGTCATAACACATGACGAAGCGCTGAAGCAGATAGGGCTTGCCAAGGTTTACCTGTTCGACAGGGACAAGAAGGCTAATGGGTCTACTATAGTGTCAGAAATATAGCGAGCATGGCGCGGATGCGCCATTTTAGCTTATCTCTGCAACAATGCAACAATAGGAAAAAATAGGTCACAGCTCGCCGATGCCCAGCAGGTCTCCCTTGCTTTCGTTATCGCTGGCGCTTCCGAGCACCGAGCTGCCGGTCACTCCCATGAATATCGCGATTAGCTCTATCTTGTCGCCATATGTGGGATCCAACCTTGCGCCCCATGTGACATTTGCATTCTTCGGCAATCTTTCAGTAAGAAGATTGCCTATGCTGTTCGCCTCGCCGAGAGTGAGGTTATCCCCTCCTGTTATGTGCATTAGCACGCTGGTTGCAGTCTCATAGTCAACATCCAGGAGCCTGTTGTCAAGCGCATTCTTCACTACCTCTTCTACCCTGTTCGCACCATGCGCCTCGCCGACACTTATCATAGCCAAGCCGCCGCCATGCATCAGGTTCCTGACATCGGCAAAGTCCAGGTTTATCAGACTACTCGTAGTAATTGTTTCTGTTATGCCGCGCACCGCCCTTGAGGTTATCTCGTCTGCGATCCTGAACGCCTGATCCAGTGCCAGGTTCTTATACACTTCGACCAGCTTCTGATTATCTATCACAACTAAAGTATCGACGTTCTTCTTTAGCTCCTCTATGCCGCGCTTCGCCACGTTCAACCTTACCCTTTCAAGTGAGAATGGTACTGTAACTATACCTATCACTATGGCACCGTTCTTCTTGCATATGTTTGCTATAACCGGAGCTGCGCCAGTGCCTGTTCCGCCGCCCATTCCAGCAGTTATGAATACAAGATTGAAGTCTTTCAGGGCATCCTCCAGCTCATCCTTGGAATACTCAGCAGCCTTGGCGCCCATCTCAGGAAATCCGCCTGCGCCCATGCCTCGAGTGAGCGGCCCGCCTATCAGAATCTTCCTGACTGAGGAGTCTATGCCGCTGAGGTGCCTCTGCTCTGTATTAACCGCGATAAGAGCTGCGCCCTGAATATTCATTCTGGTGAGCCTCTGCACTGTGTTGCTGCCGCCTCCGCCCACGCCGCAGACGCCTATCTTTGCGTGGAAGAGCGTGTAATCCTCATCCTGCTTTGCCGCAGCAGCGTCTATTATATCCATTATACCACCCTATTGTTGTAGATTTATCTCAATTCATTTATTTAAAACATTGCACATGAAAACGCAGCCGGAACAACTGCCTTTTTATAGTTTTTTGTCCAAAAGTATAAGCGCTGAACCGAACTTTTCTGTTCTAAGCTTAAACAATGCTCGAGTGTTTACAATGGCAAGACTAAGACCAGCAAGGACCTTCAGGGATTCCAATTCACAGGCATGGGCAAGATATTCTCTCAGGAAACCGAGGAAGAATTACATAAAAGCAATGCCAAGAAACCACATACAGGTGTTCAAGACAGGCACAGACAAAAGTTCGTTCGATCTGTCAATGACGCTCAATGCCGATAGATACATGCAGCTTAGATCAAATTCCATAGAGTCGGCAAGAGAGGCCGCTAACAAGTATCTTGCATCGCTGCTGCCGGAGAACTATCTTCTCAGGGTACTCATATATCCGCATAATGTCATAAGGGAGCACAAACTCGGAGGGTTCGCAGGTGCGGACAGAACTTCGAGGGGCATGAGTATGGCCTTCGGCAAGCCGATAGCTGTAGCCGCGAGGATAAAGAAAGACCAGCCGATAATGCTGGTAAAGACGACATCCGCCAATAGGGCAGCAGCCCATGAAGCGCTAAGGAAAGCTTCGACGAAGCTGTCAGGCAAGTGCAAGATAAGGGTAATCTGACTACCATTGTTTTCTGCTTTGTCTTCTGATTTATATTCTGCTTTCTAAATACGCCGGTGGTCCCGGCAGTAGGTGCTATGCATGCGTATATTACTTCAGTTCCCTGAAGGGCTGAAACAGGAAGCACTCAGGCATGCCAAGGAGCTGGAGAGTGAAGGAAATGAGGTATTCATATCCGCCTCGCCGACCTACGGTGCTTGCGACTTGGCAATCGACGAGGCAAAGAACATATGCGCTGACAAGATAATACATTTCGGGCATGCAGAGTTCAACAAGGTTGAATTCAACGTAGAATACGTGGAGTACAGCATAGATGCGCCGATGAATATGCTTGAAAAGGCGCTGCCACAGCTCAAGGACTTCGGCACCATAGGTATAGTCGTGACCATACAGCAGGTGCACCAGCTGTCAGAGATCAAGGAATTCTTCGAGAAGAATGGCAAGAAGGTAGTGATAGGAAAGCCGTACGGATTCGCGAAGAAACCAGGGCAGATATTGGGCTGCGACATAGGCAGCGCCGCATCGATAGATAGAGACGTAGATGCGTTCGTGTATTTTGGCGGGGGCATATTCCATCCGCTTGGAGCCGCGCTCGCAACGACCAAGCCGTTTTTTGCAATTGACCCGTTCAACAGTAAAATAGAGAGCATGGACTCTTACAGGGAAAAGCATGCAAAGAGGAGCAGAGGCAAAGTGCTTGCGGCCCTCAAATCTAGGCGCTTCGGCATACTTGTGAGCACCAAGAACGGCCAGCACAATATGGCTCTAGGAAAGGTGCTGAAAAGGAAGATTGAGGATGCAGGCCTCGACGCGCAGATACTTGTCAGTAATACTTTTGATTTCGAGTCCCTAAACAACATGAGGGAGTTCGACGCATTCGTAAACACCGCATGCCCCAGAATAGCGATAGATGATATAGACAGGACTGCGGCGCCACTGCTCAGCGCGAACGAATTGATGGAAGTGATAAGGATGAAGGGAGAGCTGAAGGAAGTTCCCGGATACTGATTCTGGCTGAAAGGCACAGCTCAAACTAGTTTTACATATTAGAATGCCTGGCTTGTGCGCTAAGTATGAGAATTAAAAAGAATTCAAAAAGAAAGGAAAAGAAAGGAAGGCAACGGTTATGTTGCCTTCGCCGTCACTGTTGCTACCTGAGCTTCTAGGCCCGAAACGGATCCCTGAGAGTATACTGCATATATGTAGCCAGACCAACTGCTACCAGTAGTAACGGTTTCAGGTATGTTAGCAGACATCGTACCCCCAGAGACTAGTGTAGCAGTTGTTACAGTGTTGGCATCAGACGTGCTGAAAGTTGAACCGCTCGGCACTGCATATAGTATGACATTGCCCCATGTATTGCCAGTGGCCTGGCCAAACGTGAATGTCAGGGCATTGTTGTGAAGCAGCAGATTCGTGCACTGATATCCAGCACCAGCTACGCATGATGTTCCGAGGAACGTTGTGCCGCTGAACACTCCAAGCACATACAGTGCTCCGAGGACAACCGCGATGATCAATATGGCCCAACCATATGTCATGAGGTATTCCATAGCGCTTTGCGCTCTTTTACCGGTCATTTTAGAGTTCATCATAACTCCACCTTATGAAACTATATCAAAGTATATTATTTAAATCTTATGCTGCACTCTCGCCATTTTCCGGCTATCGGCGATGCATTTCATGCGATAGTATGGTGTGATGAATATAGGTATCAGCAACGCAATAGGCTGCGCGAATATGGTATATATTTTGTAATGAGGTTTTGTAGTGAAGTAATTTTTTATCTTGATATTTTATTAAAAGATGTTGAGAGCTATATTAGAGTGATAAAATGGCTGAAGAGCTAAACCCATTCAAGATTGCACAGCAGCAGCTAGATGAAGCTGCGAAAGTCATGGAGCTAGAAGAGGAAGCACACCAGATGCTTAGGGAACCTATGAGAACACTCGTAGTCAACATTCCTGTTAAGATGCGCGATGGAAAGGCAAAGGTTTTCCAAGGCTTTAGGGTGCAATACAACGATGCTAGGGGTCCTTCGAAGGGTGGAATAAGGTTCCATCCAGCAGAGAACCTTGATACGGTTAAGGCGCTTGCCGCATGGATGACCTGGAAGACAGCATTGGCCAACATCCCGTTCGGAGGAGCCAAGGGCGGAATAATCTGCGACACGAAACAGATGAATGACACAGAGTTAGAGGCGCTGTCGCGCGGTTACATAAGGGCAATAGGAAAATACATCGGGCCAGAAATTGATGTGCCTGCGCCTGATGTATACACCACCCCACAGATAATGGCATGGATGATGGATGAGTACAGCAACATAGTCAGACATGGCGCGTTCGATGTCATAACTGGCAAGCCGCTCGATGTCTGGGGATCCGAAGGCAGGAACGATTCCACTGCAATGGGAGGTATGTACGTAATGCGCGAAGCAGCAAAGAACCTTGGCATAGATCTCAAGAAAGCCAAGATAGCAGTGCAGGGATTTGGTAATGCAGGTAAGTTTGCATACACACTTTCAAAGCAGCTGTTCGGCTCCAACGTTGTCGCAATAAGCGACTCAACTGGCGCAGTATATGACCCTGCAGGGCTTGATCTCGCAAAGCTCGAAAAGGCGAAAGAAGAAACAGGCAGCGTATCTGGCTATGAAGGCGGCCAGAAGTTGACCAACGAGCAGCTCCTCGAATCAGATGTAGATATATTGATACCAGCTGCAATAGAGAACCAGATCACAGGAGCGAACGCAGACAAGATAAAGGCTAAACTCGTCCTCGAGCTTGCCAATGGCCCTGTGACCCCTGAAGCAGACAGGATACTGCATGAACGCGGTATCTTCGATGCGCCGGACTTCCTAGTCAACTCTGGCGGAGTTATAGGCTCGTACTTCGAGTGGGTGCAGAACACACAGCACTACTACTGGACCGCAGATGAGGTATACAGCAAACTCGACAAGATAATAACTAAGTCGTATGCTGACATGATGGCAACCAAGAAGGAGTATGATGGAAAAGGCAAGAAGGTAACTCCCAGGACCGCGGCATATATAATAGCTGTTGGGAGGGTTGCTAGCGCCATGAAAACGAGAGGCTGGTATTGACTTGGTTCCAGTTTCCTTTTTCTTTTTCTCTTTTTCTTTCCTTTTTTCGTATCCTGCTTTTACTGCAATCGTAAATCCCTTTGCTGAAGGTATTTATTCCTTTTCTCATCACTAACCTATCTGACCTCGGTCGGTGGAAGGATGCTCGCGAGCCGGACGCTGTCTTCGGACACTGCCGCACTTGCGGATAGCACCACGCTCGCTCTTTCTTACAGGAAGGAAATGCAGCATTATGCTGAATACCTTATCTCCCAGGTTTCCGAAAGCGGCTTCATGAAGGCCTCAAAGACCTTCGACTGGTACAGCATGCACTGGTTCAGGGACTCCTCTTTCGTTGCTATGTCGCTCCTCAGATCATCCAGGATAATAGCCGAGGACAATGAGGAACTCGCGGAGCGGATGATAGACGCGGCTCACAGGATAAATTCATTCAACATGGGCGTTGTCGAGAAGAGGATGAAGAGCATACGCAACGCGCTGAATACCGATCTATCCAACCATGGGGAGTTCTTCAGGCTGAGCAATCACGTTCCTGCAAGGATTGCCGCGGATGGCAACCTGCACGAGTACGACAGCGCGCAGGAAACTGCAACACATAGCTGGCTGCTGCAGCACGACTCCGTGCCGTTGCTGGTGTGCTCCCTCTACGATGAAATGAACGTTAAGGGATATCAAGACACGTCTGCGTTCCTTGACGAAAACAAGGAAGTGCTGCTCGCGTATCTGGTAAAGATAATCAAGACAGAATGCTCCGACGCATGGGAAGAGAGGAGCACGATGCTGCATGCATATGACGTCGGCGCGATATATGCAGCAATAAAGAAAATTTCCGATTCGCTGAACACGCGACCGGAGACGATGCTCAGGGGCAAAGGCTGGCGGATCGACGAAAGCATGCTTGACGGAGGCGGGCTTGCCTTCCTGAAACAGATGTTCGTGCATGACAGTGTAATTTACAGCCAGAGGCAGCCGTTTTCCGATTCGCCGGATACTAACTTTGGGGTAGACGGCTCTGAGATTTACTTGTTCTCGCAGTTCGGCATAGGCAAGGCGCTCAGCGACCCAAAAATAGAAGAAGAAACAATAAGGAAAATAGAGGAAGACCTGTTCGCGGGCAACGTGCTGCCCGTGAGATACAAGCACGATTCGTACCGCGGTGGTGGCAGGTGGCTGCTCCTCGGCCTCAGGTATGCTGACTATGCGATATCGAAAGGCCAGACGGAGAAAGGCACGAGGATTATCGATTACGTGGCTAGCAAGTTCGCAAAAGAGTTGCCGGAGCAGGACATGGTCAATGTCGAGACTCCAGAAGAGGTCAAGGCCGACGGCTCGATAGAGTGGCTCGCGTGGTCGTACGGCGAGATGCTGAACGCCATGTCGTCGTTTATCGAGAGCCAGCGCATGGGGGCAGCTGCGGGCATCTGACCGGAATCCGATAGCGCCGGCTCCACGCGATAAGGATACGCTGGGAGCGGGAATCGAACCCGCGTAGGCCAAACGGCCAAACAGCTTAGCAGGCTGCCGCCCTTTAGTGCCTTATGGTTCCACTAGGCGATCCCAGCACATAACAGCATTTCATTTACCGATGTAATATATATTAACGTTCCGTGCACTTATGCCAGAACACGAGGTGTGGCAGAAGCCGCCTTGCACCATGCCCTGGAAGAGGGTTGTTTGCATTTCCACTCGGCCCTGTATCTCGGAAGCATAGCGACGACACGCTTAAGGTTGCTCCTTCCGGCCTGGCCCGATTCACATGTCACACTATCATCAGAGGCAGGGCGTCAGCATTTCCATGCAAGCCCGCAGGCACGGCATGGCACTCAGCCAGCATTGGCCCGCCCGAAGGGATTTGCGGTACGGAAAACCCTTAGCTTCCCGCCTATCTGCCACATATAATAAAAGCAGTCTCTGGTTTAAATAGGTTTCATTAGGAGCGTGTGCGCAAGCATTAATATTATATGCTACAATGAATAGTATTACTATCATAAAAAGCAAGGTGTAGCGTTGAGCGAAGAGAATGATGATTATTTAAAACTTCTTGACAGGGCATTCGAACGCATGCCTCATCTGAGTGCCGAGTCTATAGACTTCAAAATACCTGATGTGGAATCTATTATACAGGGCACGAAGACGATAATAAGGAATATAGGGGTCATAGCGGATAGGGCGAGAAGGACGCCACAGGAGATAGGTAAATTCCTTAGCAAGGAGCTTGCTGTGCCCACCAGCTTCGAGGACCAGAGGCTGATAATAAACGGGAAGTTCCAGAACGATGAGCTAAACAAGCGCATGCACACATATTTTGAAACGTACGTGATATGCAGGGAATGCCACAAACCAGACACGCATTTGGAATCTGGAGGCAGAGGCATGTTGCAGCTGGTATGCGAAGCGTGCGGTGCGCGATATGGAGTAAAGAGCTACTGATGTGATGTTGACCAGGTGTTTCGATAAGGAAGAGCAATTTTGATAAGAGGAGAGGCGCACCGGAAAACGATGAGTCGCAGAGGCTCAAAAGGCCGAAAGAAGGAGAGGTACTTGGCACTGTTTCGAAGATAGCTGGCGCTGCCAGGTTCCTTGTGCGCTGCACCGACGGAAAGGACAGGTTATGCTCGATACCAGGCAGGCTGAGGAGGAGGTTCTGGATAAAGGAAGGTGATGTCGTTATAGTGAAGCCGTGGGTGGTAGAAGGCGATGAGCGCGGCGACATAATGTGGAGATACAGCCAGATGGACATCGGAAAGCTCAAGGCAGCGAAGATGATATGATGCGCATATAAGCGGCATGCGCAGATTAGTAAATAATTTATAGCTGTGATGCATATTACTCTTCGTTAGCCGGTAATGTTTAAAGTTTCCAAGAGTTGGGGGTATGCAACTTACAGACATGCTTGGGGAGTCTGCAATATTCGCCGATCGCGAAGTCCTTTCGCCACACTACATACCTAAGAAGCTCAGGTACAGGGAGAAAGAGATAAACAACATCGAGCGTGCAATAGCCCCGGCGCTCAAGGGTGAGAGGGGCAGGAATCTATTTATATACGGCAAGACCGGCACGGGTAAGACCTCTTGCGCACAGTATGTGCTCAAAGAGGTAAGTGAGATACCGAACGGCAAGGCAAAGATATCATACGTGAACTGTAGGATATACAATTCCAGGTTCAGAGTATTAAGCAAGGTGATATCTGACCACCTCCCCACTTATTCGAGGAGAGGTTATGGGGCTGTTGACTTATATGAAAGGATAGCCAGCTGGGTCGAAGAAGACAATAAGATACTGGTTATTGTGCTCGATGAGATAGACGTAGTCAGGGACCTGGATGACCTCGTATACACGCTAACCAGGATGAATGCGGATATAAGAGCAGGTGGCGTGACGATAATTGGGATATCAAACAGAGTGTCATTCAAGGAGGAACTTGACCCACGAAGCCTTTCAGCACTCTACGAAACCGAGCTCGTCTTCCCACCGTACAATGCTGACGAGATATACATGATACTAAAAGATAGGGTCATGAAGGGCTTCAAGGAGAATGTCATATCTGATGACCTGCTGCACATAATAGCATCAAAGGCTTACAAGGAGGGAGGTGACGCGCGCTTCTCGCTCAAGATACTTACAAGATCGGGGGAGATGGCGGAGGAGAGAGGGCTCACCAAGATAACCCAGAAGGAAGCGGAGGATGCAATAAAGCTGTCCGAGAGCGACATAGTATACGATGTAATAGCTACGCTGCCGGAGCACCAGAAGCTTGTGCTATACGCTATAGCACAACTGACGCAGAGCGGTGGCACCTACAAAAAGCTGGTCGATGGAGTGGACACGTACATATTCAGCGGTGAGATATACAACAGATACAAAGGCATATCCGCTGGCCTGCACAAGAGCCCGAAGAGCGAGAGATGGTACAGAAAGTATCTCTCAGAACTTGTCATGCAGGGTATAATAGACTCGTTCGATTCGAGCACAGGCATACGCGGCCATACAAAGCTCATAAAGCTTAGATACCCTCCCGAGAAGACTAAGAATGCCTTGGATAGGGAGCTGTTCGGCGTTAGCACCGGCAATGCAGAGCATTCATCCGACGCCGACGGGCAAGTGGAGGGGGAAGAGGCGTAGCACAGGCCGCATTCAGAGGTAGCGCTGCACAAGGTGTATAATTGCACTTCTATGACATAGTCCTTAACTCGTGCGATGTGAGCAAAGATCTCACAGCCAAGCTAGGCTTCACAAGCGTAGGTCGTGCCGGCTCGGATATAGGCATAATCGACGCTAATGCGCAGCATGTGATAAAGGAGAGTATTGGCAAAGCAATCGCCTTTGGATCCGATGAAGGAAAGCTGTCGGCCTTAGTCAGGAAAGGCGTGGCAGCCGTGCACATAGACGGCTACAAGATAGACAGGAAGCTCATGGAGGAGATTGCTGCGAACGACTGCATACTCTGCATTGATACGAAAAGCATAACTAATTCCTACGGCACCAGGCGGACCAAGGCGCTCTACAGGGCTTCGCGGCTGTTCAAGCTCGCGAAGAAGAGGAAGATAAGGGTGTCATTTGCGACTATGGCCGCTTCAGTCGATGAAATGCTCTCAAAGATACAGATTATCGAGATCGCCAAGCTTATAGGTGCTGACGAGCAGTATGCGCGCTACAGCATAAGCGAGATAAACGGATATTTGGTGGGCAATGATGATTAAGGAGAAGAGGCATTACCTGCTTGTGGAGTGCACCAAGAGCATAAATGCGAATGCTGGGCGCGACTTTGGAAGCGCGCTGCAGGACGAACTGCTCAGGTGCATAGGCGAGATAGATTATCATGTAGTAAATCCCAAATATGAGAGGAGTGAAGGGAGCAGCAGATTCATAATAAGCGGCACAGTAGAGGGCATGAGCAAGCTCATTGTGGCGCTTGCAATGATCAAAAAAGTCAACGGCATAGGAATGGCGATGTTCACGTTGAAGAGGTCCGGCACGGTTACAGGGCTAATGAGCGGCGCTCCTGAAAGCTAGCCCCCTAGTTTCGATAGGCAAGCATTAAAAAGGTACACTGAAAATGGGAAATGGCGATGGTATGATGGGCGGAAACACTGAGCATCCATAGATTGGAGTTATTTCACTTAAAAAGTGATGGTATGATTGGTGGAACTTCATCTGGCTAATGGATATACTCTTTTAGCTTCTTCAGAACGTTGATTTTCGTGACTGCGGTCTGCTCTATGCGACCCATCGCCTGATTTATTGGAAGTATCTCGAGCGACTCGTGCTCATCAGACAGCCTTATGCGCTTGACGTCTTCTTCGGTTATGTATGCAAGGTAGTAAATCGCCTTCTTCTTAATGTGAAATTTACTGCCATTACTAGTCGGCTGGTCGAATTCGTATTCTACTTCGGCCCTGAATTCCTTATCGAGCTTCAAGTCCGCAAGGCCGGTCTCTTCCTTCGCTTCCCTGAGCGCAGTATCGGTAGGTGTTTCGCCGTCCTCGATGCCGCCTTTTGGCCCTATATCTATCACTTCCCCGTAATCCCATGGCCTTTCATAGTGCGCATTGTTCTGCTTCATGAGCACAACTTTCGGACCGGAAGGAGACTTAATTACCATAATGATTCCGGCTGAAACGCTAACTTTCGACGCTACATTTACGGTTTGATCTGTTGGCATTGGATTACCTTTGCGCTATCCTTGCAGCAGGGATGCCTGCCTTCTCAGCCTCTAGTATGAGCCTTGCATCCGGCATTCCGATAGGTGATTCCATCACTCCTACACTATCATCGCTAAGCTTAATCAGCGCCACAGTATACGCCTCCATGGTATTCTTGTCTCCTATCCAGGAGGCGCTAGGATAAGACTTCCATGAATCGCCATCAAGAGCCTCAACCCTTCTGAGTAATTTGGCAGAATATACAGGACGCAGCTCTCCTTCGCCAGAATAGTTTAACTGTGAAGGCAAGATAGCAATGTCCTCCGGATTAAAGCGGATAGTCACTTTGCCATCCCTGTTCCTAAGTATGTCGGTTATATCGCATTCTACAGTTCTCACCTTCAGCAATGTATCACCTTCATCCTTCTGTATTAGTTCATATATTTATTCCTTATCGGAGGAGCCAGATATTTGGAATTGAGAATGCAGTGACGAATGCATCTCGCGGCTGCACCAACAGCTGCACAGCATGCCTATCACTTCTCGCGCCAGCCCGACATGCGCATTGCTATAGCAAAATATGCGGCTGTCTCGAATAGAAGGACCGGCAGCGCGTACAGCGGCATCTTTTCCAGACCGAAGAGGCCCTGGCTCAGCATAGCGGCAGGAGTCACAGGGGATATCATCAGAAGGTAGAGCGCCCATTTGGGCAGTATTACATAAGGATAGAAGCTCGGTGGCACCATTGTCAGCACGACGCTCACTATCGATATGACTCCCCATAGGTTGCGCACGTGCTTTATGAGCCCAGTTATTATAACAGCTATCGACATGGCCGCTACCAGAAGCAATAGCATTATTCCGACGAATGCAAGGAGAGGCAGGGCGGAAAATATACCCAACAATGCCCCTATGATTCCATATATCAATAGCCCTGGCAGCGCAGTTGCAAGGTAGCTGAACGTCAGGCCAAAAGTATAGTCGAAAGGAGTCAGGCTCGTGGCCACAAACAGATCCTGTATCTTCAGCTGTATGCGCTGGAACGCAGCGTCTGCACTTCCGTATATGGCATTGGTGGCTATAATCGACAGGAAGCCCCCAAGAACTGCAAAATCTATCAACTTACCTGCTGAAAAGATTGTTATAAGAAACAGGAATACAAGCGGGTAGAGCATTGCCGACAGGACGTACGATGGGCCCCTGGAAATGGAGTTTATGCCATAGTACCACGTGAACGCGCCGATGAACCTAAGATTCAAGCTCCACACCCCTTATTACGAAAAGGTCTTCTAATGTTATCGGCTTTATTGTGTAGCCCTCGTCCACATAGTGCTCGGCGTCGCGCAACTTCACATACCTTATCTTTGTATTGCCAATTGTATATCTGCCTTTTGCCCCATCCGCTCCGGTCTCCGCCCTTACCATGCCTCTGAACTTCTTCAGCAGGCTCTGCACGGTACCGAATCCTATGCACTCGCCGTGGTCTACCATGGCTATCTCTTCTGAGAGCTCCTGGGCCTCCTCCATGTAGTGCGTAGTAAGCACGACCGTTCCTTTGAGCATCTTGACTGCGCTCCATACCTCTAGCCTTGACAGGGGGTCAAGGCCGGTTGTTGGCTCGTCTAGGAAGACCACTTCAGCGTTAGCCGCCAACGCCATTGCCACAAATATCTTTCTTTTCATGCCGCCAGACAGCTCATCGGCAGGAGTATTCCTGGCATCCCAAAGCTCAAGCGTGCGCAGGGCGTTCTCGGCGTCCTTGGCCGCCTGGCCCATTGTCGAGCCCCTTGCTATCAAATATGTTTTTAGGTGCTCCATCGGCGTGAGGAATCCCATAGGGCTTGCTTCTTGCGGTATGCTTACCAGCTTCTTCCTGAGCATCCAGGCATCTCTGACTACGTCTAGGCCGTCAACTACTGCCTTGCCTGATGATGGCATCAGCTGGGTTGAGAGTATGCGCATCATGGTAGTTTTGCCTGCGCCGTTCCTGCCTATGACAGTCGTCAAGCGCTTGGTAAGGTTAAGGTTCACGCCCTTCAGCGCGACAGTCCCGTCTCCATAGCGCTTCTTTAGGTCTTTTATCTCTATTATTGTACGCACCGAATATGCAGCTTAAATTCTTCATAAACTGCGTTGTGAGTATTATTATTTCTTTGCAGCTGTAGATAAGGACGAAGAAATAGTTTGCTTGAATGTACTGCGGAAGCTACTGCACCTGCTACCTACGTTGCAGTAAGCATTTTGTATTGGTAATTTTGTACCATGCTCACACGTACGACGAGCTTATGCTCATGCTGAGCAGATCCCAGACCGTGTTCCCGTTCTCGTCCTTCATATCCAATATGCGCCTAGGCAGCGCAGAGAGCTGCATCTTAGCCTCCGGATCCCCGTGCCTCGCTATTATATGGGCAACCGATGTGCCGTTCTTGCGCACCCTTATGCACGCTATGGATGGATTTGAGGCGGCCGCTTCCGCTACTTCATGGTCAGATTCCACGAGATCGAGGAGCGCCTTCTCTGGGTCTGCAGCCCATGCAGCATACGACTGGTCATCGCTGTGGCTGCGCAGGAACCTGGCTATTAGCTCAGACATCCTTGCCCTGTATTTCGTTTCCCCATTCCTACCACCATAGCTAATTCTCTTGCATACTTAAAAATGCTATCCGGTCAGAATTTGTATCTGGCTAAACGGGCGCTACGCAAAGCTTAAAAATTAAGACTGCTGTAAATACTATTGGCTCATTTTAGCTGACTAACCGCTCGACGTGCAGGCGCGCGCAACAGCGGCAATTACAATACTAGAAGAATGCTAGAAGAATGATACAAATAACAACTAAAATAGGTGGATATGATGATAGGGATACGTGCACCGGATTTCGAGGCTATGGCTTACAAAGACAATAACTTTGCCAAAGTGAGGCTTGCCGATTACAAGGGCAAGTGGGTAGTCCTTTTCTTCTATCCTGCCGACTTCACTTTCGTCTGCCCGACCGAATTGGAAGGGTTCGCAAAGGATTATGCTGAATTCAAGAGCAAGAACGCAGAGGTAATATCGGTTAGCTGCGACACCGAATACGTGCATAAGGCATGGATCGAGGCCGACCCGAGGCTTAAGGGCATAAAGTACCCGATGGTTGCTGATAGGAAAGGCGAGATTGCAGCGAAGTATGGCGTGCTGAACGCTTCTACAGGCAACGCATTGAGAGGCCTGTTCATAATAGACCCTGAAGGCGTAATAAAATATATGGTAGTCACCGACGACAACGTCGGGAGGAGCACTGATGAGACGCTCAGGGTATTGCTTGCGCTCCAATCAGGAGGGCTATGTCCAGTAAACTGGAAGCCGGGGGAGGAGACCCTCAAGGTCAAAAAGTGAGAACGAGCGTGGAGATAGTCTTTGCTGCCATTTTATTCCTATCTCCCCTCCTCCCTCAAAGCATGCAAAACATTATAAATATTCATAAGAAAGTAAACTATAATTCGATTCTTGCAGCATAAAACTGGCATTTATCACATGGTGAAATGATGTATCCAAACGTACAGGCTTATGACAGAGGCATGATGTTCAGCCCAGACGGGCAGCTGTTCCAGGTGGAATATGCCAAGGCAGCTGTCAGGAAGGGAGCAACTGCTGTCGGAATAGTTGCGAAGGACTCAATAGTACTTGCGGCCCACAAAAATATAACAGAACCGCTGGTAGTACCGCAAACGTTCCAGAAGATATTCAGAGTGGACTCGCACATTGGCTCCACTTACAGCGGCATAGTATCCGACGGCCTGCACCTGATAAGCAGCATGAGGAACAAGACGCAGACCCACAGGATGGTCTACAACGAGACAGAATCTGTAGAGACGCTTGCAAGGGAGATATCCGATGACATGCAGGTAGCCACGCAGTATGGCGGAGTAAGGCCGTATGCTGTCTCGCTACTCATAGGGGGTATAAACGCCTCTCCAATGCTGTTTGAGGTCGACCCGTCTGCAACGCCAATGGGGTACAAAGCCGATGCGATAGGCATGGGAAAGAAGCAGGCAGGCGATATACTAGCTGGTGGCTATAAGGATGGCATGAGCATAGACAATGCCATAGCACTAGGGATAGAGGCCATAAAAAAGAGTGCAGATAGTAAGATAAAGGAGAATAACCTTGATGTTTCTATAATAACTAGGAGCAACGGGTTCGAAGCGTTCGGACCTGAGAAGATAGCTACATATCTCTAATTTTGCCTCCTTTTACAGTATGTGATGCAATGTCAAAGGTTGTTATTGCGAAATACAGCCGCGGAAACGACGATTTTGAGATACTTGTAGACGCCGACTTGGCGTACGAGTATATAACCGGCGTGCGCAGCGATCCGCTGAGCGTACTTGAGACCGAAGAGGTGTTCAAGGATGCAAAAAAGGGCGAGAAGCAGAGCGACAGCAAGATTGCAGCAGCATTCGGGACGAGCGACTTGGCCAAGGTCGTAGACGCAATACTCAAGAAAGGGCACGTGCCGATAACTTCCGACCAACAGAAGAAGCTGGCTGAGGAGAAGAAGAAGCAGGTCATAGACATAATTTCCAGGAACTCGATAGATCCAAGGACAAATACGCCCAATCCGCCGCTGAGGGTCGCGAATGCGATAGAGCAGGCGAAAATATACATAGATCCGATGAGGAGCGCCAGCGACCAGATAGAGGAGATAGTGAAGAAGCTAAGCACCATACTGCCGATAAAATTTACAAACGTCAGCATGGATGTTACAGTGCCTCCTGAGTTTGCGAACAGGTGCTTCGGCACGCTGAAGCATTACAACATAAAATCCGAGAAGTGGCTGTCTGATGGCTCGCTCCAGGTCAGTCTGGAGTTCCCAGCTGGACTCAGAGACGAGTTCTTCGACAAGATAAACGCCTTAACGCAGGGCAAGGCACAAGTAAAGATAACGAGCTAGAGATAGAATGCAGATGGTACAAAATCGATATGACGTGATATTATGAGAGAAATAATTTTTCCAGGACAAAGTGTTGAAAGAACCGCCAGCAGGGAAGGCACGTATATGGAGGGCGGCAAAGTATACTCCAAGATAATCGGCCTTTACGATGACAGCAACGGAAACATCATATCCCTTGAGGGTGCGTGGAGGCCAAGGATGGGGGAAAAGGTAGTCGGAGTCGTATCTGAAATAGGCAGAAAGGACACTTATAAGGTCGTGCTCTCAACCAACACCGAAGGAATAATAATATCAGGCAGGTACGAGAGATTCAGGTTCAAGGTAGGCGACGTGATAGAAGCATCGATAGCACGTGTAGAGAGTGAGAGCAGCGTGGTATTGGAAAGGCCGAAACCGCTAGGAGACGGCATGATAATTGAGATAAAGCCAACCAAAGTGCCAAGGGTAATTGGTAAGGGAAACACGATGATCGACCAGATAGCGAACCTGACGAAGTGCAGGATATCTGTCGGGATGAACGGCCTAGTGTGGCTCAATGACGGCGACCTGCGGCTCGCAGTTAGCGCGCTAAGGAGGATAGAGAGGGAAGCCCATACATCAGGGCTCACGGAGAAGATTAAAAAAATGTTAAACGGTGAGTAATTTGGCATCAGCTAAGAATAAACCAGAACTGCTGAAGAACGGAAAGAGGCTTGACGGAAGGGACCTCATGGAGCTGAGGCCGATAAGAATAGAGGCGGGAGTGATAAAAAACGCAGATGGGTCTGCGTATCTCGAATGGGGCAATAACCGCGTAATAGCCGCAGTGTACGGCCCCATGGAAGCACAACCGAAGCACAGCGCCGACCCGGCAAGGGCGGTCATAAAATGCAGGTACCAGATGGCGCCATTCTCAGGACTGGCAGACCATGGGCGAACCGGCCCGAACAGGCGCGCAACAGAGATATCAAAGGTGACAAGGGAAGCATTCGAGAATGTAGTGCTGCTGAATGAGTTTCCAGGTACCGAAATAAACGTTTATATAGAGATACTCCAGAGTGACGGCGGGACTAGGGCTGCTGGAATAACAGCGGCATCCGTAGCCCTGGCGAATGCAGGAATACCAATGAAGGATATGATTTACGCAGTTAGCTTCGGTAAGATTGGCGACAAGCTTATACTTGACCTGAACATGCTGGAGGACAACTACTCTGATTGCGACATGCCTATGGCCATATCGCCTAAGAGCGGAGACATACTCCTGCTTCAGATGGATGGCAACCTTACTATGGAGGAGCTCAAAACAGGGATACAGCAAGTGATAAATGCGGGCAAGACCATAAGTGCCGCACAGCAAGATGCGCTGAAGAGGTTTTATACAGAGAAACAGCAGGCAGGGAGTGGAGAGGGCCGCAGCGAGGCAGAGACTACAGGGTGATACCATGGAAGCGATAGATATAGTTAAGAGCAATTACATCAGGGAGCTCATAAACAAGGGGCAGAGGCAAGACTCGAGAGACCTTCTCTCATTCAGGGACATAAGCATAAAGAGAGGGATAATACAGAATGCTGAGGGTTCGGCGCAGGTGGAACTCGGCGACACAAAGATACTTGCAGGCGTGAAGGTCATGCTTGGGAGCCCTATGGAAGACACCCCAGAACAGGGCAATCAGATAGTGTCAGCAGAGTACTGGCCTGGCGCAGCTAGGGAATTCGAGCCTGGGCCTCCGAGCCCAGAAGCAATAGAGCTGGCTAGGGTCGTAGACAGAGGGATAAGGGCTGCGAACTGCATAAACTTGGAAAGTCTTTACCTCGAGGAGGGCAAGTGCTGGGACGTCTATGTTGATGTATATGTGCTGAACCATGACGGCAACCTTATCGATGCAAGCAGCATGGCAGTCATGGCCGCACTCATGGACACCAGGATGCCGAAGTACGAGAATGGAGTCGTGAACAGGGAGGACAGGACTAACAAGCTCAAGGTCAATGGAGTAGTCGCAACAACGACATTTGCAAAAATAGGAGACAGGATAGTCTTGGATCCGACAGGGGACGAGGAAAACGCGATGTCTGCAAGGCTGACTGTTGCAAATGATGGCAAGCTCATACGCGCTATGCAGAAAGGCAAGAGCGGAAGCTTTAATATTGATGAAGTAGAGGAACTATCTAGGATCTCTCTTGAGAAACATGCAGAGCTCAAGAAGATCATAGGCAGCGAGCAAAGGTGAGGCAATGGCTAACGCTAGCATAAGGTACGGCAGGAGCATCAGGAAGAGGAACGCATCGGTTATAGCCGAAAAGAGGGCAAAGTACAGATGTGATGTTTGCGGCAGGCTGACCGTTAGAAGGGTGGGCACTAGCATATGGAAGTGCAGGCATTGCAATGCCACATATGCTGGAGGAGCATACATGATGAAGACACCGGCAGGCGAACTCGCGGCAAGGCTTATAAGCGACCTTGCAAAGCAGGGCAGATGATTTGATGGCACCAAACAACGATAATGGCATTAATGTCAGCGTCACATACTCCCCTATAAAGGAGCTCGTGGTACACGACGTAATAAAGACCGACTTGAAAGAGCTCATAAGGAGCAGAACAACGCCGCAGGGCAACATGCCTCTGTACTGGTGCGATGGAGTACTGTTCGGATTCACATCACTGCCACCCACGAAGGACGTGATCAAGGATTACCTGAACGGGTGCATACACTGGATGGAGGTGCAGTACACGGAAATGAAAGATTACAAGAAAGAGGTCGAAGCGAACGACGAGCAGTACCTAAAGACCAGCGTGGTCAACACAGATACCAATGCAGTACATAAAAGCTTCATAAGATGGCTTAAGGGCAATGTCAAGAACGGGACCGTTGCAATGGGAACAGCATCAGGTCCGGCCCAGAAGAATGGGAAGAAATAAGGCGATATCATGGCTTACGTATGCAAGAAATGCGGCAAGAAGACAAAGGAAGTGAAGAACTTCGTAAGGTGCGAGTACTGCGGGGGCAAGATCCTTATCAAAGAGCGCTCCAGCATAGCCAGGGAAGTCTCAACAAATTGAGCTTTTTATTTTTGGCGGCGCATAGCCGCCTCTCTTCTGTTGCTATCAGTAATCAGTTTGCACTTTTTAACATGCAGCTTGATAGTCAGTAAGGATCAGTCAGGAATCACTTTTCGCTTTCGCTGACTATGACGGTCTCAGAGACGTTCTTTACCCTGGAGTAGCTGACGCTGTTCTTCTTTAACTGCAACGAGGTCTTCTCGCTCCTTATTATGTTGTCGACTTTCATTAACAGGAGCGATGATATTTTTCCCTCCTCAAAATCGAGTATTATGTCCTCCACTTTGCCCATCCTTTTGCCAGTATTGCTTATTATGTCCTTGCCGTACAGATCCGAGAGCATTATTGCCATCTTCCACACCAAATTGTTTAATTAGGTTATGATTATACCAAGTATTTGATAGTTATATAATCCTTTTTATGTTTTTCATGGCGAATATCCGTGAAATATATTCCTTCAGCTCATTCATGAACTCCTCGGGATTTTTCTTTAGCTGCTCCTTTTCGGCATCCGAGAACAGTTCTTTTCCATCACTAACCAGATCAGCCAGATACTCGTCGCTGATATGATAGCACTCCTGCCCGCAGGATGCGCATTTGTATCTAGGCACAGCAGGCACAATCTCCTTGCTCCCTTCAGCTATAGATACGCGCCTCTCAAGGGATGGCGCACCGCACGATGGACATTTCCTGTTTATTTTTACAGGAACGTAGTCCACATTGACAGCCTCGACGACCCCTTCTGCATCAGGTAGCATGAAACCATTGGCACTCATCATGCTTGGATAAGTGCCGGCTGCCTTTTCCAGGGAACGCGAAAGGATTATACCGTCACGATCGAACCTTGAATAGAGCACGCCCTCGCCGATATGCTCAAGGAGGACAGTGTATTCCTTGCCGCGTACAGAGTAGTCCAGCCTTATTTCGCCAGCAGGGCCCCGTGACTCATATACCTTCGTATCAATCGCCGTGCTTTATCCTGTAGGTATCGATGTCTTCGCCTAGTATGGCACTCCTTCCCTTCTTTTTAGCCCTGGCTACAGCATACTTGGCTATTTCGGCTGCCTTTGCCTCCAGTATCTTTGCAATGGCACCGGCCGCCTCATCGCTGACTACTATTCCTTTCTTCCTTACAAGCTTTTTTACTGCATTTTTAGGTATCTTCGACATTGGAATGCCTCGGCATTAGTATCAGTACTCAAGATCTTCATCACAGCGCTTGCTCAGGACCTTTTAGTCATCACTGTAAGTGATTTTACCTTAAAGAATTATATTCCTTTCATAGTGCTTCTTGCTGCATATGATTTACCAGCAGAGCGCATGAGCGGGCGTCATATTTATATTTGTGAGCGATAACATAATAACGCATTGCGCCAGATGCGCAATATGCATAAACAAGGTGCTGACGAATGAGCATGATTGATGTAAATGAAGAGAATTTTGATAAGGAAGTGCTGAAATCGAAACTGCCTGTGATAATAGACCTGTGGGCTGAATGGTGCGGTCCGTGCCGTATGTATTCCCCTGAGATAGAAGAAGCGGCAAAGGAATTTGAAGGCAAAGCCAAGTTCGTGAAAATAAACGTGGATGACAACCAGAACATAGCCACTAAGTACAACATCATGAGCATACCTACCACGCTGATAATTCAGGGAGGCAACGTCAAAGCCGAGAATGTCGGTGCTATACCGAAGAAGATGCTCGTTGAATGGATAAAGAGCAATATCTGACGCGTGCACAGGCCAGTACTAGGCAATTTTGGCTAGGCCGCAGAGAAAGCTTATTATGATTAGAGTACATCTATTCTCGTACCATACTCGTACCACTCTTACCATAGCTGATCCAATGGCTGATGTACCTTTTCCAAGGGGCGTAAGGGACCTTCTGCCCAATGAGGCACTATTTAGGAGTAGTATTATCAGGACTATAGAAAAGGTATACCAATCGTTCGGGTTCTATGAGATAGACACGCCCGCAGTGGAAACGCTCGCGCTCCTCAAAGGTGACAAGACGCTGGGCGAAGAGAACCAGAAAGAGCTTTTCGAGATTACAGTAGAGAACCTCGGCTTCAGATATGACCAGACAATGTCGCTTGCGAGGTTTATGGCCATGCACCAGGAGCTTCCGCTGCCGTTCAAGAGGTATCAGATAGGTAAGGTATGGAGGCTTGACGAGCCGCAGAAGAACAGGTACAGGGAAATAACACAGGCAGACGTGGACATCGTCGGCGGCAAGAGGATTGTAACCGATGCCGAAGTCGTAGCTGCAGCCATGACCGCGTATGACAGGCTCGGAGTAAATTATATGATAAGGATAAGCGACAGAAGGATACTTAATGGCGCGCTTGCGGCGTTCGGCATTCCTGAAAAGCTTCAGGTAAAGGTAATGCGCACCATAGACAAACTCGACAAGCTCGGCAAGGACGGCGTATCGGCTGAGCTCATTAAGCTGGGATTAGAAAGAGAAGGCGCCGAAGGCATAATGGAATTTATAGCTAAGGGCAGCACTAACGAAGAGCGCCTCGACTACGTCGAAGGGATACTGAAGGACAAGGAGCCCGTGAAAGAGCTGCGTGAGCTGCTAAGCCTTCTGAGCATGTATAAGGTTGGAGGCGAGATCGAAGTAGACTTCTCTACTGTAAGGGGCATCGACTACTACACCGGGGTTGTTTTCGAGACGATGGAGAAGAAAGGTGAAATGAGATATTCCATGGGCAGCGGTGGGAGATACGACAACCTCATAGGAAAGTATGCGGGCAAGGAGCTGCCAGCCGTCGGCATATCGATAGGTGTTGACAGAGTCATGGATTCTCTGGGCTTCGAAATGGCGCCTGTATATACATATGCGGATGTTTTCGTGGCCCATGTTAAGGAAAGCAACTTTAAGTATGCATTGGGAGCCGCGAACGCGCTCAGGGCCATGGGGCTGAACGTGGACATAAATACGGCAGGAAAGAACCTGGCCAACCAGCTTGGCTACGCGAACGCGCTCCGTTTCGGCTACGTGATAATAATAGGCGATGAGGAGGAGAAGTTGGGGAAGGTGAAACTTAGGAACTTATCTTCTGGAACTGAGGAGCTGCTTACGACTGAGGAAGCGGCTGCAAGACTTAAGGATGGAAAGAATCAAATTTGACGCTGATGTTAATGTTAGGTATGTGATTGTATGGTTAAATCCCAGGTAGACGAGGTAACGGAGGAAACGATAGCAAAGGGCGGCGTTCTAGTTAAGATGTATTTTGATATGCAGAGCAATGAGAAGGACAAGTTGCAGCCACTGCTTGTCGACCTTATAAACAAGCACCTTCTTAAGGAAAAGGGGGTCGTCTACTGCTATGGGGCGGTTGAGGAGCCCCTCGAGAATAAAGGCATATTCGTGTCAAGTGCAGAGGTGACCTTGCTAGTCAAGAGTTTCTTTTCGCTAGTCAGCATATCTTTCAACTATGCGCCGGCAGGCATAGAGATAATCAAGCCTATGAAGGACATGAAGTTCAACGTGAATGACCTGCAGTCCATGCTCATGGACCTGTCGCAGCTTTCCCTGGGCTATTCAAAGTTCATGCTGGAGCGTGTGCTCAAGCCCGAAGACCTGCAGAATATAGAGAAGCAGATAGAGAATAGGGTAGAACTTGGAAAGAAGCTCATAGAAAAGAAGGGCGGCTCTGAAGGGGAAAGCAAGAAAGACTGAGTAAGCGGACTTGGCCGGCATGCGCTAGACATCATGATAAGGATTAGGCCAGGCACCAGATATAGATTTGAAGCGGCACCACTTATGGCTCACTTGCTATGAGATGCAACTTCCTTCTTATTTATCTTCCTGTGTATCTTAGTGTTACTCTTAAAGCACCTGCTTGAGCAGTAGTACTTTATCGCACCGGCTCTAGTGACATACATCGTGCCCGTGCCTTTTGGTATTTCCTTTGAGCAATATGAGCATTTCATAGCATAGCACCCAGAGTCACTTGACTTTTATGTCCTTGGCTTCCCTACTTGTGTCTGGAAGCCTTATCACGTCGCCGGCCTTTATCGGGCCGAGGAGGTTTCTCCTTATTATCCTTCCACTGTCCCTGCCTTCAAGTATCCTGCATGAGACCGTGTATATTTCACCATATATGCCAGTCTTGACCTTCTGCTTGACCTCAATAACTTCTGCGAGGAAGCCGTTGAACGATCCTGCAGGCTGAGGTGCGGGCTGCGACGCAGGCTGCGGTGCCGCCTGCGGTTTTGACGGTTGTTTCGCATCAGCCATAATAACACTCGATGAACGCTAGATTATTTATTGTTTATTCCGACTTGGGCTCTGCTTCCGCATGTGCTTCTGCCGGAGCTTCAGCCTTCGCACCCTCTGCTGGTACAGTAGGAGCAGCAGGAGCTTCAGCCTTCTCAGCTTTGGCCTTCTTCGGCTTCTTCTCTTTCTTCTCAGCCTTCTGCTCTGCGCCTTCGGATTTCTTCTCCTCCTTTTTGGGGGCAGCTATGCCGGTTATTTTAGAAACAACCTCGGCTATGCTCGCTTTTGCCTCTCCCTCGTTCTCCACAGCTACGGCAGCACAGGAGACGCTCATGCCTATCGACTTGCCTAGATCAGTCTTGCTCGGCACATATGTAAACGGTATGCCCTTCTGCTCGCACAGTATAGGTATGTGCATCACAACTTCTTGTGGTATAACGTCAGTGGCGACCACTACGAACTTAGCCATTCCACGTTCTACGCTCTTTGTGGCTTCATTGGCTCCCTTCCTTATGGTGCCCTTCTGCCTTGCCTGCTGCAGGGCCTCGTATGTCTTCTGAACGACTTCATCTGATACTTCGAACTTTGCGAAAGTTGCCATATTTTCACCGTCTGTCCTAGAACTTCATCCGATATACTAGGGGCGCAGGATGCACCCAAGACAATCAGCAGAATATCTAATGCTGCTCAACATATATAAATGCTTGCAAACCGCCAGATGCGACTGTCAGTCCGTGAAGTCAGCGGGCTTCGGCGGTTCGGGATTCTGCCCTTTCCTCGTCCTTATATCCCTGACTATCTTGTCCTGAAGCTGGGCTGGCAGCTTTTCATAGCCTGCGAACTCCTGCGACCAGAGCGCCCTTCCCTGTGTAAGGCCTCTGAGATCGTTTGAAAATCCCTTTATGACCTCTGCTACAGGCATCTTGGCCTGTATAGTAGCGGCCTCCCTTTCCTGACTTATGTTTGTTACCTGGCCGCGCTTGCTCTGCAGCATTGTTATCACGCTGGAGAGCATGTCCTGCGGTATGCTTATCGTGAAGTTCTGCTTGGGCTCGAGCAATGCAACGCCTGACGTGAGCATTGCCGCATATATCGCCCTCCTTATGGCAGGTATTATCTGCGCAGGACCCCTATGCACGGGATCTTCGTGTATAGTGGCATCTACTATGCTAACAAGCACGCCTGTGCATTTCTCCCTTGCTAGCGGCCCATCTTTCACAGCGCTCTCAAAGCCGTCGATGAGCAGCTCCATTACCTCATTCATGTATTGGACTCCTTTTGTGACATCAGTCAGTATGCAGTCGTTGCGGATGTCGACTACACCCTTTGCGACGTCCCTCTCCATGCCTGCCTCTATGAGCGCCTCTATGTTGGACTTGCCCTTGGTCTTGCCTTCCCTGACTTTGCCTTCGTCTATGGCTTTGAGTATCGACTCCTTAAGCGGCTCTACAGTAATGTAGAACCTTGAGTGCCTGTTCGGCGACTTGCCTTCTATTGGACCAACCTTCTTCTCTATTGTTTCTTGATAGACAACTATTGGCTCGCTGGACACTATTGGTATCTTGTACTCGTCCCTGACCTTGGTTTCTATTATCTCTAGGTGCAGTTCTCCCATTCCAGCGACGAGGTGCTCGCCTGTCTCTTGGTTTATTTCAACCTTTATAGTAGGGTCCTCCTTCGAAAGATCGTGCAGCGCCTCTATCAGCTTGCTAGTGTCCCTCGAATCCTTAGCCTCTATGGACTTTGTCACCACGGGCTTGGAGTAGTGGGTTATGCTCTCGAAGGGCTCGATCTGCTCTTCGCTCAGGGTATCGCCAACGGAAACGTTCTTCAGACCGACCAGCGCGGCTATGTTGCCTGCCGGGACTGCATCAATAGTTATCCTGTCCTTGGCCATGTAGATGCCGACCTGCTGCACCTTCTGAGTGCTTTCGCTTCCAGAAATATGAACTTCCAGACCCTTCTTCGCCACTCCAGAGAATACGCGGCCTACCGCTACCTCTCCGCTCTGCCTGTCCTCTACTATGCCGAAAACCACCATGTTGGTCTTGGCGCTTGCGTCGGTGCCGAGCATGGACTTGCCAGCCGGGCTGTTCAGGTCCCCGTGCCATATCCTAGGTATCCTATACTGCTGAGCCACCTTCGGGGAAGGCAGGTGCTCTATCATCATAGGAAGGATAGAGTCTTCTATTGGCGCCAGCTCCTGCAGCTTTGGTATGTTCTCTTCAGCTGTGTACTTGAATATCTCTTTGAATGTAACGTTATTGCTTTGAAGGATGTACTTCGACATTGCCCACCGCTCATATGCGGACCCCATGGCAACCGTTCCCTTCTCTACGCTCACTTTCCAAGCATCGACATACTCTTCTGGAGCATACTTGTCTACCAGATCGTTTACGTCATTTATGAGCGTCGCAATCCTTTCCTGCGTTTGCTCCGGTGTCAACCTGAGCTCTGTGAGCAGCCTGTCCACCTTGTTGATGAATAGGACCGGCTTGGCGCGCTCCTGAAGGGCCTGCCTCAGCACAGTCTCGGTCTGAGGCATTATCATTTCCACAGGATCTATGACTATTACCACTCCGTCGACAGCCCTCATTGACCTGGTAACGTGCCCACCGAAGTCGACGTGGCCTGGCGTGTCTATCAGATTAATTATGTAATCCTTGCCTTTGTAATCAAAACCGAGCGAGATGTTGGCGGACTTTATTGTCATCTTCCTTTCCTTCTCGATTGCGTCGAAGTTCGTGTAGAGTACATCTCCAGATACCGCTTTTGATATCAGGCCTACCTTGACCAGAAGGGTATCGGTAAGCGTAGTCTTCCCATGGTGTACGTGGGCGATGATTGCGACGTTTCTTATGTTGTCAACGTCGTTCATCAGCTTTGCTATTTCTTCTACTATGTACTCTTTCCTTACCATACTACTCACTTCGTGATTTCTGGCGCTACTTCGCACTCCTAGCCATGCGCTCTATCTCGTTCTTGCGCTTGGTCGCGTAGCTGTTCACATCATTGTTCGCAGCAAGAATCAGCTCGTCCGCCAGGGCTTCGTCTATCTTCCTCTTTTTCTTGAACGCGCCAACTATGGCTGCAATTGCTATGTTTCTGAGCGCAATGTCGAGCCTGCGACTGGCACTCACGTCGACCGCGACGTTTGATATTATGCCACCATACCTCACCCTAGTGGTATCCTCTATCGGCGCGCTGTTCTCTAGCGCCCTGACGAGAATCTCTATCGGGTTCTGGTTTGTCTTCTGGCTCACCCTGTCGAATGCGGACTCTATTATCTTAAGCACCTTCTGCTTCTTGCCCTGAAGCCGCCCCTCAGTCCTTATCACGTGCCCGCCTATCTTACTGCCTGTTCCGCCGCGCATTAGGGAATTTTCGAGCCTTTCTATGATGTTTATGTCTGCCTTTGAAAACTGCTTCTGACTACCCCTTCTAAACGACATTGGATACTCTTGAGGCGTAAGGTTTACGTAGTTTCTCAGGCTCGGGTCGCTTATCTTAACGTCATAGCTGTATTTGCCGAATAGAAGGACTGTGTTCCTGGAATGAACTCGAGAATCTTCGCTCTGGGACTCTGCATCGCCTGCATTCTCAGCTGCCTGGACGCTTGCCTTCTTTCTTGGTACGCTCTTTCTCTTCGGCTTTGCATCCGCCTTTGGCTCGGGCGCCTGAACATTTGCGCTTTCAATACTCTTTGGAACATTCTCCTGATCCATCTGATCACGTCATCTCTTCGGCTTCTCTTTCTTGCCGCACCTTACGAGCCACAGGTTTGCACCATTAACTTCAATTACCTTGTACTTCCAGCCCGGAATAGCGCCCATCTGACCCCTCTGGGAGCCGCCAAGGCCCTCAAGAGTGACTTCATCGTGCTCATCTATATGATTTATTGTACCGTCTCCAGGCGAGAAGGCGCTCACAATCTTGCCATTCTTTATCAGTTGAACCCTGACACCTTTTATCTGCCCAGAGTTCGGTTGCTTCTGTTCGACTATTATCTTCTGTAGGACAAGGCCCTTCGCCCTTGGCACTGTGCCGATTGCGTCATACTTCTGCTTCAGCTTTAGCTTCCTCCTCTTTAAGGTCTTCTTTAGCATGCGCTGATGCTTCCTCTGTCTTACTAGTTTTCTTGCAGCAAATTCGCCGTTTGGCAATAAATCACCATGATTTATGATTCAGTAATGCAATTCAGTAATTCTCATCAAGTATATTGGAGTTGCCCTGGTCTATTATAGATATCGCGGACACAGAGTATGGCTTCCCGCATACTGTTCCAAGCTGTATGGGATCGCCATCGAAAACTATGACTTTGACTTCAGCGAGCTTGGCGACGTGTTCTATGTCGCTGAGCGCCCCGGGCTTATTCTTCGATGATGCTATGACTAGCTTCGCCTTGCCGGAGGCCATCGACTCCATGACGCTGTTTATTCCAATCGCGACTTCGCCGCTATCCACAGCTAGACGTATATCGCTGGCAAGATTAGCCATAATGCTCACTAAATAACACTTAATTTACCGAATAAAAGAAAGCCCGAAAAGCCTTCATGCTGACCTGCTTTACAGGGAGCGGGCCGGCATAGTAATTATAGCGGGAAAGCTATAAATATCTATTGCATTTACGATGAAGAAATGGAATAAGGAGTGAATTAGGGAAGTCCGCATGCTGCAGGCCGAACCCTGCAGCCGCACATCGCCTAGCGCATTGCCATCAGATAAGAAGCACTGCATTCTTTCCTACATTTACTGTCATGGTACCCGCTGCAGTGCTCAGTGCATTCAGTGCTGTATAACGTAGTTGCAGCCGGCAGGCTGGGCTATGGCACCGCTCAATATGAGTTTCAGGTAGCCTAAATAAGGTATGGAAGCCACCACCCTGCCTTCTATGTAGCCCTCACCTATCGGATAATTGCCATACTGTATGTCTAGACCAGGGTTGTTGTCTCCTTTCGTAAGCACATAGTAGTTTCCGCTAGCGTCTATCACTGCATATACCCTATGGACGACATATGTGTCGCCATCCTTGTAGAAGGAGTCCTGCAGCAGCGTCTTGTACACGATTATCGGGTTGCCGGCGTCGCCAGTTATATTGGTGCCAGCTATGCTTATTCCAGTAAGGTATGCGATCTGCTCAGTTGTGCCGTTGGAGAACGTCACGTTCCTCTCACCGCATATATACTTTATCAGGTTGCCAGACTGTCCAGAGACGATCTTATTGAACTGTGGGTCGTAAAGTCCAACTGAATATCCAGGATATACGGTCTGTGATACGACCGCGCTGCCGCCGTTTATCTTATATGCTACGCAGGATAGGTCCTCTGCGCCCATGTTAGACAGCATTGATTGCATCTGGGCGCTGCTCACATCGACTACCGGAGCCTTGAGCTCTTGTGCGTTCACGCCTTTTACCAGTATCATGTCCCCCCTTGAAAGAGTTGGAAGCATGCTGCAACTCGGCACTACATCAAGCGGCGAACTGGTGCCCATCACGATTCTTAGCGCGAGCCAGAATATTACAACTGCAATTATTACAGCCGCGAACTCCAGCATGCTTTTCCTGTAGCCGCTTTCCTTAACGCCTAATGATATCTCAAGTAACAGTATGGCGGCTATGACCACGAACGCGGCTATCCCGAAGGCCAGCGACAGTGCAGTCGCCTGAAATAGTATGTACAAAACCACAAGCGCAGCAAGAACAATGTACAGAGGCCACACTTTTATTGTCGATTGCCTCTTGTGCAACGACGACTGCGCGGGCTTGCTGCCGCGCCCACTTCTGCGCTTCATATTATTGCCAACTATCCGAAACACCGTTTTCTTGCATGCAGCATAAGTATAGTTTTATAAGTAAAATCTCCGCCAATTTATTTATACCGTTTGATTCTGCCTCTCTTCTCCCGAATCGCCCCCCTTCTTGCTGACCATCTGTATGCCAACTGCCTTGGACTCCTTTCCGTCATTCATGACCCCTATCGCAGTATCTGCAGAGGTTATAAGGGGATCATTGTGACTGACTACGATGAACTGCGACATGCTGGACAGCTCCTTTATCAGCTTTGAGAGTTTCTTCGAGTTCTCCTTGTCAAGAGCTGTGTCTATTTCGTCAAATATGTAGAACGCCATTGGATTTCTCATCTGAATTGCAAACAGCAGAGTGAGCATGACGAGCGATTTCTCCCCACCAGAAAGCGATTCAGGGTTCTTAGATGACTTCCCTGACTTTATGTCGAATATCAGGCCTGCTTCGAACGGATTTTTCATCGATGACAGGCGTATTGATGCTGTCTCGCCGAATACATGTTCGTGTAGGTTCTTGAAGTTCTCATTTACCGCATTGAATGTTTCCATAAATACTGCGAGCTTCTTGGCCTCTATCTCGTCTATCATCGCAAGTATCGACGCTTTCTCAGCATCAAGGGTAGAAAGCTTCGACTGCGCCTCGTCAACATCCTTCCTCTTCGATTCATAGACTTCCGGCGCCTTCAGGTTTACTGCGCCCAGCCCGTCAATTCTTGCCTTTGCCCTGGCGAGCTCCTCGCCGAGTTGTTCCATGGTCTTGCCCTCTATCACGGTCACGTTCGCATAGTTGACAAGTTCGGCTTTTATGTCGGAAAGCCTAGTCTGACTCTGCATCATCCTACCCTCAAGCTCCATTATGTCAGATGAGAGCCTCTCAATTTTTTGCATGGAAGCCCCACGCTCGAAGCTTATTTCAGACAGCTGCTTGTCTATCTCGGTTATGCTATTGTATAGGGACTCGGAAAGCTTGTCGCTCGTCTTCACAGTATTGGATATTTCATCATACTCCCTCTTCAGCTCCTTCCTGCTTTTTTCCATTCCGGACAGTTTCGCTGTGAGATTATCGACATAGTCCCTCTCTTTCTTTATCTGCGACTCCAACTCGCGGGCGCGCGCTGTGTGCATCTCGTTTTCCTTTGTGAGCGTGGCAATATCTATCTTCAGCTTATCCGCGTTCTTCTTCAGCTCCTTCTGCGTGCGCGCGGTTTCGGAATCGACCTTTTTGCTCATGCCACTGATTGCCCTGTTCATCCTGTCGTAGGCTTTTTGATACTCTGCTTTTAGTGCAATAGTCCGCTCTTCAAACGCACCAGCCTCTGCTGCGGCTTTCTTTGCATTATCGTCGCACTCGGCCGCCATCTTCCCTATTGACCTGAGTTTCTCCTCGTCAGAGCCCAATGTGCTTGAAATCCGCTCGATCTCTGCTTTCACCTGCTTGAGATCGAGCTCTAGGCCGACCGCCTCTGCTTCCCTCTTCCCTATCTCTGCAGTTATAGTTGCTGTGCTTTCCTCGATATCAAAAGCTCTCTGTGAGGCGGCCTTCCTTTCCAATTCTATCGAGGCTATCCTCTTTTCTATCATGGACGGGTTCTGCAGCTTCTTGACCTCACCTCCGGAAATTGTGCCGGACGGTTCAATCAGCTCGCCGTCTATGGTAACGTACCTGTGCTTGCCAAGACCTGCTTTCTTCGATTCGGCAACGCTGCCAATCACATATGTGTTGGAAAATATGAACCTGAACGCTTTCTCATACTTCTTGTCGAACCTGACGTGGGTTATGAGCGGGTCCATGCTAGAATTATCCCGCTCAGGCACGGCTATCTCCTTTATCGGTATAAATGTCGCCCTGCCGAGGTGCTTCTGCTTTATTATGGCTATGGCCCTGTCTGCAGTATCAATAGTGTCTACTACGAAGTAGTTTAGCCTTGCTGAGGAAGATGCGAATACGGCATTCTCGTAACCTTTCTCTATATCGCACAGGTCTAGGGCCCTGCCAAAGAAACCTTCAGTAATGGCAGCGCCTATTGCCGAGCCTATCCGGTCCGAAGAGCCGCCCGCATATGCAAGTTGCTCCTTTAGGGTAAGGACCTCTGCATTGAGTCTATCGAGCTCCTTCCTTGCATCGGCCTTGCCTTTTTGGCTTTCAGCAAACTTGGCGCGCGCGCCCTCGGCGGCCGCCTTTGACGACGCGAGCCTTTCGCTGATAGATTTCTCTTCAGCACCTAGCTTATCCAGTCTGGCTCTGAAATCCGATATTCTAGCCTGCACTGCAGACACTTGCTCGACATAGCCGGCACTTTCTGCGCGGAGCGCCGCTAGCCTTGAAGTCGCATCCTTCAATTTGGCTTCCGCTTCGCCCATTGCAAGCCTTGCAGCATCAAAATCCTTCTGGTAATTTGTATAGTCCTGACCATCCTGCACTTCAATTATCTTGGATTCGGCTGATGAAAGCTCCTTCTCCAAGTTATTAATTAGCAGGGTATTGGCCTTCGATTTCTCCTCTATCGCGCTCAGCTCGGCTCTCAGCGACTCTATGTTGCCCTCTGATTTGCCTTTGTCTGACCTTATGGCAGCAATATTTGATTCCGTGACTGCTATCTGCTTCCCTATCTCATCCAGCTTGCGGTTTGTATTTCCAAGCTCTATCGAATGCTCGTTGAGCTTCTTTGCCTCTGCCTCCTTGTTCTTACTCAGAGTTGACATCTTTGAGTCTAGCTCAAGGATCTTCGCATTCAGAGATTCCTTTAGCGCCGCTTTCTCCTTGCGGGATTCTGAAGATTTTTTGTACTCTTCCTCCGCCTGGCTCTCCCTCTGTTTGAGTACTGTATAGTTCATTGACTTTACTGCAGTGGAAAGCTTGATGTATTCCTCAGCATCATTCTTTTCTTTCTCGAGGTCTTTAAGGAAACCAAGCCTCTCATGGAGCATTATGTTGGCCTCGTTTATCTTCGACTCGACTTTCTCAAGCTCCTTGATAGATGATGCCTTTTTGTCGTTGAACTCTTTTATTCCAGCAGCTATCTCTATCAGCTCCCTCCTTTCTTTCGAATCAAGCTCAAGGAACTTGACTATTTCGCCCTGCGCTATAGTATTTACTTCGCTTATCTCGCTTTTGTGCATATGGAGCATGTCGAGTATCTCTTGTCTTGTGCTTCTAACGCCATTGAGCCTGTACTTAACTTTGTTGTTAGATGCTATAGTCTTTGATACTTCTATCTCGGCGTCGCCAGTGAAGAGAAGCTTGACATTCGCCTTCTTCAGGCCATCTTCTCCCGGCTTGGCGTTGTTGTTTATAAGCTGGAGATAAGAGTTGACACGCATTCTCTTCTGGGATAGCTCCCCAAGCGCGAACAGTATTGAATCACATATGTTTGATTTGCCGGAGCCGTTCGGTCCCACTACACAGTTGAATCCACTGCTAAAGTTTATCCTGGCATGCCTAAAGGATTTGAAATTGTTCAGCACGAGTGACTCTAAGCGTAGCATGGAATCAGGTTCTCGTCGCCTTGTCGCCTATAGCTATTACACCTTTATAATTTTTATTGCTTCCTTGATGCAGCCTTGTTTATGGCAGCCTCTTGCATCTTCAGTGCCAGCATTGATTCCAGGTGCTGGGCGAGTATGTATCCACTTATGCGCGACCCTTTAATGACAGCTACGATTGGGCTTTCAGCATTCCTCATAACATCTATGACATCAGGCACAGAGGTGCTCAGACTGACTGAGGGTATCTCCTTGCTTATGCTCATGGCGGTCACTGCACCTTCTGGAGGCTTGCGCATTGACTGATAGGAGATAGAAGGTATGTATCTGACCTCCTTGCCTGCCATAAATAGTATGATGTGGGTGTGCTGCTTGACCATTGCCTCATGTATCTGCCTTATGTTCCATGTCGGCTTGGCTAGTATGAAAGAGGTGTTCATTAAGTCGACCGTGCGCATGCCCTTTGAATATTCCTTTGCATATGTAGCTTGCATCTCTCCTTGCGCTCCTGAATATATGAACATTGCCATTATGATATCAATTATTATCACGAACTCCCTATACGCAAATGAGTAGTGCCCCATGAAGAATACGGCAAACACTACAGTGGCGGCCACAAACAATGCAGTGAGGACTTTGCTGACATCTACGCTGATCTTGGTAGAGTCAAAGAAACTGTGGGTCTTTTGAAGATAGCTCCTCAGCAGCCTGCCGCCATCAAGCGGGAACCAGGGTATCAGGTTGAGGACTCCGAGCGCCACGTTTATCAAGAAGAGGAGCTGCACCATGCTCTTTACCATGCCGCCCGGTATGAATATCGAAAGTATGCCAAATGCAATGCCGAGTATTATACTGACTAGCGGACCAGCAAGTGTTATCCTGAATTCCACGTCCGGTTTTATCGAAGGATCCTTTATCACCGAGCCTCCACCAAGTGGAAGCACTAAAAGTATCTTTTTTATTCCAACCCCATTCCTTTTTGCGGTTATTGAGTGTGCCAGTTCGTGGAGCAGTATGCACAGCAATATGATAAACCACAAGAGAAAGAAGTAGACGCCGACCAAGAGCGTGAATAGCAGGAAAAGTATGGATATCCAGTGCACCTGTATGTTTATTCCATCTATCTTGCCGATATACGGCGACATGTCTGCCATCTACTCACTGCCCCAACATTTGCCCATTTACATTCCATTTACATTGCGTTTACATTGCAATATGTTACATGTTTGCATATTATTATTTCTTCTACAGCCAATCAGTAATTGAGTTCATGTATAACATGGAACGATGCAAGCTGAAGTTTGTATATGACGAGTCGGCAATAGTCATCTCATGTGGTAGCAGGAGCGCTGTTGTTGTTGGCGATTTACACGTCGGAAATGAACTGCATCTCAGGGAGAAGGGGATCAATGCAGATCTATCAACGTCGCAGATGGCAGCCAGGATAAGAGGAATTGCAGATGGGTTCGGTGCAGAACGCATAATACTCTTAGGTGATATAAAGGACACCATACTGTATCCTGAGAGAGCCGAGCTGAACATGCTCAGTAGGTTCTTTTCACTTCTTGACGGCTACAAATTAGATATAGTCTTAGGCAACCATGATGCGCACTTTACCGACCTATTTCCTGTGCGCAAAGATCAGATGCATAGGGAATTGAAGCTGGGCAACGTGACGCTGCTTCATGGGAACAGATGGCCCACCGAGGATGGCATGATGTCGGATTACATAATAACGGCACACAACCATGTTGCCATAAGCCTGGTCGACAGCAACAAAATGTTATATAGAGAAAAAGCCTGGCTCTTATCAAGTATAAACCCCGAAGAAGCAGGAAAGCATTATAAATCATTCAACCCCAGGGCAAAGCTGATAGTGATGCCTGCATTCAACGAGATGATAACAGGAACGCCGGTCAACGACAAAAAGCTCGTAAGCATAAGCCCGTTGATAAGGAATGGGGTATTTGATATGAAAAGCTCGAAGGTGTACAGCATAAGGGGCGAGATGCTCGGCACGGTGGAGGATTTCCCCGACGCACCAAGGACCGGAAAAAGGGAAGGATACCGAAAAAGGCGCGTTATCTGAGTATTGTTATCGGTATCGCATTGCTCTCGAACTCCTTCTCAGCAAGGTCGAGGGGGTTTACTATGCCTTTCTCAACCTTGACGAGAGGTGGCGCGCCATATGCCAACTGGAGGGCCCTCGCACCTATGATTGCGGCCTTCTCAAACTTCGTGAATTCTTGTTCTGCCATTTAATCACTCTTTGCTTATCCCTCAAATAGGATTCGGCTTAAAGCGCTCTTTTGCTTCATCTATATCTGCAACGACGCGCTCCTTCCACTTTAGGAATGTATTCGGACTCTCCGGATACTTAAGGTATATGTTGTTAAGCTCTTTCATTTTCTTTACCACATACAGCAGGTTGCGGAACGCGCTTATATTGGCTGCACCATTCAGCACCATAAGCAGCTTCGTGGCAAGGGAGAGCTCTGTAACACGGCCATAGCTAAGGTCCTCGGCCTCGGTCTTGCTCAGGAAGTTCTTGAAGCCGTAGTTTAGAATGTCATTGTTGAGCGACTGCAAATATATCCTGAATACTTCCATGCCTGCGGTTTTGTAGCCGTAATTCTTGTTGTAATCCAAGTTGTACTGCCAGAGGCCTTCCATACTGAAGTCCCCATTGTCCAGGGCATCCGCCGCATTCTTTCCGGCAAGCAGGCCCGAAACCATTGCAGGGCCTATTCCACCTGCGCTTATCGGGTTCGGCATCACCATGCTGTCGCCCGCACCCATGTAGCCGTTGTAAACGAGATTTTCTAATTGCCTGCGTACTGCAACGGACCAGTATCCCTTGCCCTGATTGCTACCATTGCCTTCGTCGTACTGCTTCAGGCTCTTGAATGTTGGTATTGACTTAGCATACTGCTCCATTAGTGTGTGCAGCGTATCCTTCTTTCCGAGCTTCCTGTTGCGCTCATCAAGGCTCGCCTTCTGCACGCCAATTCCCACATTAACTTTCTTTCCCTTCTTCGGAAAAACCCAGCCATATCCACCGGGCGATACCTCTTGGTTGAGGTGTATAAGTGCTATCCTCGGATCGTAGTATCTCTTGTCTTCATGGTCCATCTCAAAATCATAAAGATACCTGCCAGTTGACTCAAGATCATTTATGTCTATGTTCCTAGTGATGTATGGGCTCTCTGGAAGCTTCCTCCTGATAGTGGTGGCTATGCCGAGCGAGTCTATTACTATCTTCGCCCTCAGCTCAACGTGCTTCATCCCCTTGTCTTTGCCGAATACACCCGTGACATAGTCTTTCTCTATTATTGGGCCTTCGACCTCAAACTGCGGCAGGTACTCTGCACCAGACTTTATCGCGTACTTCAGCGTCTTTTGCTCGAAGAGCGGCCTGTTGAGCACATAGCCAGACCCCTCAAACTTGAAACTGCTCTGCAGGTCAGGAGAGTATGCAACTACTCCATCAACTTTATTATCTAGCTCTGGATGATCAAAACTCAGGTCGACCATGGATTTTATATATTTGAGGTGGTCCTCTGCGACCGCGTCGCCACAGACCCATCCCCAGTTGGTCTTCTTACCTGCCTCTTCTTCCTTGTTCCTATCAAGGAGTACAACCTTGTACCCGCGCCTGGCCGCCATAGCTGCTGCTAGAGAGCCAGACATGCCGGCTCCGGCAACAATTATGTCGTAATCGTATTTCTTCTCCATGCTCAAACACTTTTCAGGGTTTCAGAATTGAGGATAATACCGTTTTAGAATGCGGCTTACCACAAACAGCAATAAGTCTAGATTGCCTTCATGCAGTCGCAATTTACTTATTGGATTAAGCTATATAAACCCTTTGCTCGGAACATGACATTGGCCAGTTTTTATGTGCAGGGGGTGAGATTTGAACTCACGAAGGTGCTAGACCACGGGATCTTAAGTCCCGCGCAGTTTTCCGTGGCCAGAGCCAAACCAGACTTTGCTACCCCTGCATATCTGAAAATAATATAGCTGGAAGGCTTATTACCTTTTGCAAGTCAGCGCGTCTTTGAATGGCGCTTTGGAAGCCCATAGCCTGCGAACTCGTCTAGCATGCCCTTCTGGAACATCAGCCTGCATATCGCTTCCGCTTCCATTTTAGCGCCTGTTAGTGCATTGTGCGGCTTTGGCTCGCTTTTAAGGCCCACATAAGCGTATACAATGTCAGAGGTTATCGCGGTCCTGTTATCTTTCAGAGGTATGGCGATTCCATTCGAAAGCATGTCTGAGTATGCCAAGGTATGCATATCTACAATCCTGTTGCCAATGTTGAGGTCAGTGCCATACCTGCGTGCTGCAGATTTTAGGAACGCAAGATCAAAATGGACGTTGTGGCCCGCGATTGTGGCGTCTTCCACACTTTCCTTCCATTTGGCAAATCGCTCAACAAGTTCCTTTTCAGTTACCTTACGCTTGTCCTTGATCTCGCTTTCAGAGAAGCCGTTGATTTTCAGGGCCTCTTTATCGCAGTGCGCTCCGCGCCTGATTCTGCATTCGCCGTAGAATGTATTCTTAGGTTTCCCGAAGTCTACGGCACCTATGCTTAGTATAGAATTGGTGTCTGGATTGATGCCTGACGTCTCTATGTCTACTACCATCATTCGAACGCCAAAAGCCTGCAGAGCAGATCAGCCATACATCTTGTCATCCCCGCCCGTGCCGGATATTTTCTTGTATTCTTCGTGACTCTCCTTGCTCTTCTTTAGGAGCTCCTGGACCTTCTCCTCAACCTCCTTCGCCTCGGTCTCCAGTTCTGAAACGTCTATTTTAAGCCCCAAAAGACGGTCTATGGACTTTATCGCGAGCTCGGCGTACCTCGGGTCGACTATGCTCTGGTCTACCGGCACCAGTATGTTTGTTATCGGAATAGGCTTCTTGTCCGCTATAGCATCGGTTATTAGTATAGCACTGACCCCTGCTGAAACCCCGTCGACTATCGGCGTTATTCCAGCCGCCTTTGCGAGCTTGAGCTCGGATTGGTTAGATGCAATTGCGTATGTCATATCGCTTTCTGCGCCTGCAGCGGGCAGTCCCCCTATGCATATCACTCTCTTGATGCCGCTTTTCTGCAGAAATTGGTATACAACATCACCCACTTCCTTTACCATCTGTGCAGCAATTGCGAATTCCGCGAAGATCGAAACTATCTTGTGCTCCTTACTAGCATACAACCTCACAGGAGGCATCGCTTCGCTCTTGTGTATAGATATTATTGGGGGAAACTTCTCGCTTGTTATGTAGCCAATATACTCCATTCCGAGTTTGTCTATCATGTAGCTTATGGCCATCGGACCGACAAGGCCCAGCCCAGGGAACCCCTCTATGAGCGTATATCCGCTTATGTCGACATTTTTTATCATCTTTATGTCAGTCATCAAATCACTTTTACAGTATCCAATAGATACCTTGCAATAATTAAATAGTTCCCTTTCCTCTTTTACTCTTGTCATAGACTGCGGATTGCGTGGTTCATAAATCTTTTGATTCATGGTCACATTTATATATCAAATTCACGTCAGCGTCTCTGACGGCATTACGACGATAAATATTTAAACTTATCTAGAGGATAGTTATTGGTGAAAAAAATGGCTGAGAGAATTGGAAGAGAAGCCGTTGATAAGGAAGATGGATATCTTTACTATCTCGGAAAGGACGGCTTTGTTTGGAGATCGCCTATGAAGACGAATAGGAGGGGAAGGAAGGCCAAAGTCGGCAGCGAGAAGATAAGGAGAGAGGAAGGCTACCTGTACTTCATAGACAAGAAGGGATATGTGGCGAGAGCCAAGATGAACAGGAGGGGAAGGAGATAAATTTACCTTCTCCATTATTTTCCATTGTCCAGATTCATTCTGGACTTCATGTTTATCCCATTCTTTGCAACTGTTCCTTTCATGAATTCAATAACGTATTTGGAGTGCGACTCGCCTCCATACTGCTTGCATCCTAACAGTGATCTGCAGGGTTGGAGCCCTTCTTCTATATGAATCACACTACCAGTAGAATCTAGCCATATAACGTCTATTGGGAACCGCATGTTGTGCATCCATATCGGATGAGAACCCTCGCGGCTAAAAACGAACAGCATGCACTCGTCATTTCCTATGCCATCCCTGTACATAAGGCCGACGATCTGCTTTGGAAGCGAGTCGGCGTATATGGCGCTAAACTGCCTTCCATCTATGCTGATCTTACCCTTATGGTACTTTTGAAACCGGTACATGAGATAGGAGAACAACGCCTCACCATTAAGCATTGCTACTTTCCTGACGTGATCGACATGCTCTGCTCTCTCATGAACTGCTGAAGATAGGACTTGCTGCCTGTGCCCTTGCCGGTTAACCCGCTGCCCTTCCACCCAACGAATGTATGTAACCCGACTATAGCCCCAGTTGTGGCACTCACTTCTCTGTTTATGTACACCACACCAGCCTCTATTGCTTTAGAGAACTCCTTTATCTCTTTCCTGTTTTTGCTGTACAGGCCTGCTGTGAGCCCGTATTCAACGTCATTTGCATACTTCAGTGCCTCTGTGAAGTCCTTGTAGGTAGTGATCGTCAGGAACGGGAGAAACAGTTCTGTATGTACAAGGTCATGTTCGTGCCTAAGCTCAACTAGTGTGGGTTCGACATAATAGCCGTTCAGTCCCGTATTAACCGTCTTTCCACCATAGAGTATGACCCCTGAACCCTTCGCTTTTTCTACAGACTCGTTGTACCTCTTATATGCTGATTCGCTTATGAGAGGGCCTATGTAATTGTCCTTGTTCATCGGATTTCCAATCTTGAGGGATCTGAGCTTGTCTATCAAAGACGAGACAAATACCTCTTTGATAGACTCGTGCACGTAGACCCTTGAAAGCGCACTGCATTTCTGCCCTGCAAATCCGAATGCCGCACTCGCAACACCATTCACCGCCGAAGATATATCGGCATATTTTGATATTATTGCAGGGTTCTTCCCACCCATCTCTACGATAAACACCTTCTGCATTCCGGAACCGAACACCTTTGCCACCATGTTCAAGCCAGTGCTCTTCGAACCGGTAAATACTATTCCAGCAACATGCTTGTTAGATACTAGCTCATCGCCAACTTCCGATCCTGGCCCTGTCACGTAGTTGAACACACCATCCGGGACTCCGGCTTCCCTGAATATTTCGTAGATTCTTAGGCCAGTAAGCATCGACATGTTGTCAGTTGAAGACGGCTTGAAAACCACCGTATTGCCGGTTATGAGTGCACCTGCGCTCATCCCCACTGATATAGACACTGGGAAATTGAAAGGGGCTATAACACCGAACACCCCATATGGCTTCATAGATATCGTTACTTTTTCCTCTGCAGATGGTGCGCCCTGAAACCCAGCCTTAACTGAGCTTTTGCTGCCCTGCAGCTTCGTCTTCCTCACATAACCCTTGTTGGCGATAAGCTCATTGGAGTAATATCTCAGAAAGTCGATCGCCTCATCCACTTCTCCTATAGACTCGTATCTTGACTTGCCATTCTCAAAACTAAGTATAGCGCCAAGATTGAACTTGTCCTTGGCTATTATGTCGGCCGCCTTCAAGAAGATGTCTGCTCTTTTCTTGTAGTCAACCTCTTTCCATTCTTTGAACGCTTCTCTGGCGCTTTCCACGGCTTCTTTGGAGTGTTCCCTAGTACCCTTCTGAAAATATCCTATAACCATATCGCTGCTTATTGGGGATTTTTCTATCAGTTCCTTATCAGCATATGTCTCCTTGCCGCCTATGTACATAGGGTACTTTTTGCCGAAAGACGCCTTAATTTTCTCTGCAGCGGCGTCAAAGAGCTCGTCAAATCTGTCTTCTTCGCCAGCCTCAAGCATATTTCTGTATGTAAATTCGTTAGTAAAAGCTGCTTTAGCCATTTAATCACCCTAACACAATGTTGATTAAAGCTTAATTATGTTTACTGTTGCGACAAGCACATGATGTAGGTTCTGCGCCCATTTGCAGCAGAAGGTTTAAAAACGCAGATGCGAGAGTATAAGTAGTTATTATAAGTGAGTTATAATGCTGCAATAAAGCATGTGGTAAGGATGGTTGAAAGGGTAGAGGAAACTGTAAGCGGCGAAGAGGTCCTGCAGAAGGATGAATATCTCGAGAAGTATGGTTTTAATGACAAATTCGAGTACAAATTTAAAACGAAAAAGGGCCTGTCCGAAGAAATAGTGCGTGAGATATCTAAAATAAAAGGCGAACCGGACTGGATGCTGCAGAAGAGGCTTGACGCGCTTAAGATATTCTACAGTAAGCCCATACCAACGTGGGGTGCTGACCTCAGCAAGATAGACTTCAATGATATATATTACTACTTGAGGCCCAGCGACAAGAGCAAAGGAAATAGCTGGGATGCAGTGCCTGAAGACATAAAGAGGACGTTTGATAAATTAGGCATACCAGAGGCAGAAAAGAAGTTCTTTGCTGGAGCCGAAGCGCAGTACGATTCGGAGGTTGTGTATTCCAATATAAAAAAGGAGCTTGAGGCACAAGGAGTTATATTTACTAGCATGGACCAGGCAGTTAAAGACTATCCTGAACTGGTTAAGAAGTATTTCGGTACCGTAATCCCAGCCAGCGATAACAAGTTTGCTGCACTCAATACTGCGGTTTGGAGCGGCGGCTCATTCATTTACGTACCTAAAGGCGTTAAAGTTGCAGCGCCTCTTCAGGCCTACTTCAGGATAAATGCGGAAAAGGCAGGCCAGTTTGAGAGAACGCTCATAATAGCAGACGAAGGTAGCGATATGGCGAACACGGACATAACATATATAGAGGGCTGCACGGCCCCAATATATATGAGCTCATCGCTTCACGCTGCTGTTGTAGAGATAGTCGCACACAAAAACTCCCATGTGAGGTATGTAACGATTCAGAATTGGTCGAAAAACGTTTACAATCTTGTTACTCAGCGTGCTTTTGCCTACGAAAATGCCAGTGTAGAATGGATCGATGGAAACGTTGGTAGCGGAATAAACATGAAATATCCCAGCGTATTCCTTAAGGGGAAGGGAGCACGCGGCGAGATCGTTTCTATAGCAGTCGCTGGAAACAATCAAGTGCAGGATTCTGGTGGCAAGATATATCATCTTGCTCCAGATACCACGTCGAAAATCGTATCAAAGAGCGTATCGAAAGGGAGCGGGGTGACAACGTATAGGGGATTATTGCACATAGCCAAGAACGCAGACAACGTCAAGTCAACTGTAAGATGCGATGCACTCCTGCTTGACGACACAGCAAAGACGAACACGTTCCCTTACAATGAGATATACAACAGCACAGCGACTATAACACACGAAGCCACTACTGGAAAGATAGGCGAAGACCAGTTGTTTTACATGATGTCGAGAGGCATGAGTGAAGACGATGCACTTGCTACTATAGTACTTGGTTTCATAGAGCCCCTTGCTAGAGTTTTGCCGATGGAATATTCCATTGAGTTGAAAAGACTGATAAAGCTGGATACATCGAACTCTGTCGGATAATTGATGATTTAATGCTTGGGAAACGCAGCCTCATCCCGCAGGAGACAAACGAGCTATTCAAGAAGCACTATGTCGCACTTCCTGAAGAAGCCATAGAAGGTAGCCTAGAAAGGGAGGAGGACATGGACCTAGACAGGTTCGTGAGAGATGGCCTCGCGGGTGTAGCGATAAGCTTCGATGCTATTATAGGAAGTACTGAAGTCATCACACACAATACAGCAATAACTATAGCTAAAAGGACCGGCGATGACACCCATAACGCAGCGGATGATATGTTTGAGTCAATAGTGGAAGAGAAGCACAGGCATGTAGTAGAAATCAGAGTCCCTGACAATGCCAAAAAATCTCTTAACATACTGTTTGTGAATTCATCAAAGGGACTTGCCGCAAAAGTTAAGATTATTGTTGGAAAGCGCGCGGATTTATCTTTATTAGAATGGTATAGCAGCGCAGGAGATAACATATCATTTGCTGGAGTAATTCATAGCGTAGAAGCAGGTGACGGCTCGAACGTGGAGATAAATGCACTCCATAATGAGGGGAAATCAACCATATCTGCATCATATTTCAATGGCAGTGTGGGTGAGAAGGCTAAGTTGTTTTCTAATGGGACCTATATAGGCGGATCCCATGTAAGAGTGCGAAACGTATTTGATGCAGATACTGATGGAAGCTCAATCGAGGCAAATGAGATAGCTTTAGGTGCAGGTGAGCAGAAGTTCGACCTGATGTCTAGGATAAGCAACATAGGGAAAAATACCAGGGCGGTGCTTAATTCGACTGCCGTTATGGATGATTCTGCAACATGCTTTCTCAAAGGTTATGCAAAAATATATCACGGGGCTAAGTCTGCCTTTTCAAACATACACCAGGAAGGACTGTTGCTCAGCAAGGATTCTAAGATAACAGCATTGCCTGACATGTCGATAGACGAGAGCGATGTAAAGGCCACGCATGCCGCTTCTGCAGGTCCTTTAGAAGAAGATAAATTGTTTTACATGATGTCAAGAGGCATCAAAGCGAAGAGCGCAAAGGAACTGATAACAGCGGCTTTTCTTACGCGGGTCATATCGAAAATACGCAACCCTATAGCAAAAGAGCTCGCAATGTCGATGGTATCAAAAAAGATAAATGACGGCAGCTACGGGAATCTGCCAGAGATGCAATCAGTAGGCGTCTGGGACGCCTCTGGCAACAGCATAGTGATTAAGAATGATTGAGAGGGATACGCATGCTTTCTAATTACGAAAAGGTGTACAAGATTATATTACCAAAGCTGAGGGAAAGCTCTGCTAAGATTCTTGCCACAAATTATGGAAAAACGCAGGAGGAGATAGCTTCGCTACTCGGAGTTACGCAGGCGGCAGTTAGCAAGTATCTTAACCCTAACAAGGTTGAGAGGGAGAGCACAGGTATAGTAATAAGAAGAAGCAAACTCAAAAAGATGGTAGAGGGAGTTGTAAGCAGAAATGACAATAAGGCTCAGAGGCACATGTGTAGCATATGTCAGGACAATGTTAATTTTAAATGCAGGCTGATAGTCAAGTGATGGTATGAAGCTGGAAATAAAAGATCTTCATGTAAGTGCAGCGGATAAAAGCATATTAAAAGGCATAGACCTAGTCGTCGGAAGCGGGGAGAAGCACGTAATAATGGGCCCGAATGGTTCTGGCAAGAGCACATTAGCAAAGGCCATAATGGGGCACCCGAAGCTCGTGGTGACAGGGGGAGATATATTAGTAGACGGAAAGAGCATAATAGGGCTTTCAACTGACAAGCGGGCCAGGCTGGGCATTTTCCTGCAGTTCCAGGACCCCTTAGAGATAGAAGGAGTCGGATTCATCAGTTTTCTGCGCACTGCAAAGGAGTCAGTCGATGGCAAAGCAGTAGTAATGAAAGATTTCATGAAGGATGTAAGGAACGAGATATCGCAGCTTAAACTAGGCAATGAATTTATAGGAAGGTCGCTCAACCAGGGATTTTCAGGGGGGGAGAAGAAGAAGGCCGAGATGCTTCAGCTATCCTTGCTGAAGCCAGGAATAGCAATACTTGATGAGCCTGACTCTGGGCTCGACATAGATGCGATAAAGGTAGTCGCTGAAAAAATAAACGAGATAGCCGAAAGCGCCAAGCCAGGAATGCTGATAATAACGCACCACACCAGGATACTTGAGTATGTGAAGCCAGATTTTGTGCATGTTATGGTTGATGGCAAGATCGTAGCGAATGGGGGCAGCGAACTTTCTGAAAAGCTTGAGAAGGAAGGGTATAACAGCTATATAGGTAGTGAAGGCAAAAATTAGAAGTGAACAAAATGGCGTCCAAGGCAAGCATTACAAAACGCGGAATTGATGTAGAATCGATAAAGAAGGACTTCCCTATACTCGGAACGAGCATGAATGGGAAGAGGCTCGTATACCTTGACAGCGCAGCAACATCGCAGAAGCCTATTCAAGTGATAGATGCAATATCTAATTATTACAAAACATTTAATGCCAACATACATAGGGGCATATACAAGATATCAGAACAGGCGACCGAGGAATACACCGCATCGAAGGTAAAACTAGCGAAGTTCATCGGTGCGAAATCGTATCAGGAAATTGTGTATGTGAGGAATACCACAGAAGCGATAAACTTAGCAGCACTCAGTTGGGGCGGTGCTAATATCAAGAATGGTGACCACATACTAATAACCCAAATGGAACACCATAGCAATATAGTGCCTTGGCAGATGCTCGCACAGAGGACAGGTGCCGTGCTTGATTATGTCATGCTAAACGAAGACAAGAGCGCCATCGATGAGAGCAGCCTTGAGGAACAGCTAAGCAAAAATCCGAAAATATTTGCAGTTTCCCATGCATCGAATGTCCTTGGCACGATAAATGATGTGAAGAAAATAACAAGGATGACTCATGAGCATGGCGGCATAGTCCTTGTTGACGGCGCACAATCGGCACCGCACATGCCAGTGAATGTCAGTGAAATAGGGTGCGACTTCTTCGCATTGTCCGGGCACAAAATGTTAGGGCCAACAGGGATTGGCGCACTATATGGCAAGAGGGAGCTGCTCGATTCTATGGAGCCCATATTCGGCGGAGGTGACATGATAAGGAGTGTAGGATTCCAAGACCACACATGGAATGAACTGCCATGGAAATTTGAGGCAGGGACATCGAATATAGAAGGAGGCATAGGCATGAGCGCGGCAATAGATTACCTTAATGGCATAGGGATGGAAAGTATAAGGAAGCATGAGATGGAACTTACCAGATATGCCATGGAGAAGCTTGGTAGCATAGCCGGGTTGAAGGTCTATGGCCCGGATGCGAAGCACATCAAAAACCGGGGAGGTGTAATATCGTTCTCGATTAAGGGCGCCCATCCGCATGATGTGGCACAGATATTCGATGAGAATGGCATTGCGATAAGGGCAGGGCACCACTGTGCTATGCCGCTCGTAGAGGATGTGCTTGGTGTTGGTGCAGTATCTAGGATGAGCTTCTACATCTACAATGATGAGAAGGATGTTGACGCGGCTGTAAAGGCGATAGGTGAAGTTAAGAGGATTTTCAAGCTTAATTGAATGGTGGACGCATGCCAGTAGATATGTATGCAGAAGAGATAATCGCATATTACGAACATCCGGAGAACAAGTACAAGATGAATGATGCGAGCTGGAGCTATAGCGACTTCAATCCAGTCTGCGGAGACAAGATAACTGTCTATATAAAAGTAGATGAAGACAAAATAAAAAAAATGAGCTTTGAGGGGGATGGTTGCGCAATAAGCATGGCAGCAGCCAGCATGCTCACAGAACATGTAGAAGGAAAGGGCATTGATGAAATAGAGAAAATGGGCCCTGC
>JAMCYG010000022.1 GCA_023473425.1 Candidatus Martarchaeota archaeon | reverse complement strand
ATCCTTATGTTCGGGTCCTCGCGCAGCCTCTGTATAGAACTCTTATAAGCGCCATTGCTATTCACATTCAGATATTCGTCTTGCATGCAATTACCTCCTTGCCCTATAATTAGTCGTCATGGACATATCGGCTATCCGGCCAAACTTTGTGCCGATCCTGTTGCCAATATATGTCACGACGTTCTGCGGTTCCATTCCTTCCTTGAACCTTGTCTTGAGAAGTATCGCGTCATCAGTTGTTGCAGTAGTGATGAAGACCTCAGCCACGCTGCTCAGCCTCATTATCCTGCCTGCGAGCTCATCCAGGTTCACCTCGTTCCTTGCACCAGCAAGGTACATCTTGTAGAACCTTTTGCCCTGGTTGGTTATGACCAACTGGTACTGCTTCTTAGTTTCGTTCCTGCCAACCTTCTCCATTTCCACTCCTCCTCTTTATCATGAAGACTGGAGTATTGCGGGATGCGATGTGCAGAGCAAGCTCAAGCGGGGAATACATCGATTGGGTGGAGATTCGAATAAGAGCTCGAACCTGTACTACGCAGCACTTCCAACCACACTCCAGTCATAATAGTGCTTATGGCAGAATCCCATATAAATAAGAAAGTGTTTCAAGCAGCGGAACTGTTTTGCTCAATTAAATGGCGACGACGTTAAATTATAATATTATTAATAATATAAACTTTTATAGGAATATATAAATCATTTAAAAAACTATAAATAAGTTAATAAGTAAATTTTATATAGGAAATTGCATGCGCTCGAGGAAAAGCAGTATAATACTGAAGGGCAAGTACCCTGAGAAGATAAGGGAAAGGTATGCAAGACTGAGAGAGGAGCTGCCCTATCACATAACGATCAGGAAAATACGTGGCAACTACTACATTGTTCGGCAGGAATACGTAACTGACAAGGAAAATGGAAAGAGAACTGCAATGCAGGAGTACCTTGGCAAAATCACTGAGGAAGGAATGTTTATAGCCAAGGCCGGAAACCCAAAAACTGAGCTGGAGGTCGCGGAAGCCGTAGTCCGTGCCCATGGCGGCAAAATAAGCATGCCGCAGGAAGAGCAAGGTAGGGTGTATGCAGAGAACGCAGTGCAATTGACAGCCAAAGAGGAGGACGTGCTTACTAATCTAACTATGAATGCCAGAATGCCTATTGATATGCTATCCAAGAACACCGGAATAAGTGGGGTCGCCCTTCCCAATATCATAACCAAGCTGGCAAGAAAATTAGATATAACATATGTGCCTGACATCAGACTGGACAAGCTTGGATTCGTAGAGTTCTTCATATTTGTGAAGTTCTTAGCAGACAGGCCGAATCCTGATGCTGTTAAGGCCGATCTGGAAAAGATAAGCAACATACAGTTTGCAGCACACACCACTGGCCTATTTGATATGGCATTGTTTGTACTCGCTGAAGGCAACGAGAACCTTGCAGAGCTCTTGAGGGTCATAAAGAGGGTGCCATCGCTTATAGGCCTAAAGAGCACGTGGGTGACTTCTTACTTCTACAAGACGAAGAGCTTCGTCCCTTTAAGGCTGAATTTCTTTGAGATTTTGGAGAAGCACGTCTGGAGCAGAAGTAAGGAAACGCCCCGACCTCTGCCCAACCTACTGCTAAAAGGGGAAAAAATGGTGCTAAAAAGCCTAGTCAATGATGGAGCCGCGAAATTCGCAGAGATAGAGAGGCAGAACGGCCTGGCTAAAGGAAGTGCCAGGCACATATATGACAGGCTGATGAAGAAGGGTATTTTGCCCAGAGTAACGATAGATATAGGTAGGATCGGCCTAAAGTATGAAGCAGCAATAGTAATGCACATAAAGGAAGAGGATGCCTTCTTGGAATCAAGGAAGAGCCTTCTCGAGTTCATAATGGAAGAAGAGAAAGGCAATGCGATAAACAGGTTCTCTCTTGTGGGAGACATAAGCAATCCTGAAGGTGTAATATTCTTCATGCCTGTAGTGAAAGGAAACGAGCTCGAGCAGACTGTATCGGAAATGCAGTCTAGGATAAAGGGAATAGAGATAAGCACATTGGTCATAGATTCCGTGATGTTCGGAAGGATCCTTCGCAGAAGACAGGACCCGCTAACTACCGCCCAGTACAATGCGCTTGTATCGGATTACAAAATGAAATTCCCTGAAGTAAGAATCTACGATGAAGAGACCTTCTACAGAATAGAGAAGATACAAAGTAAGTATGAGAAAGTCGAGAATTATGAATCAGAGCACAAATAGATTGTGAAAGTAAACAATCATATTAGCTTATGACCCACTTCCGCTTCCCGTTGCTCCTCCTGATGGATCTGTCTTCATACGCTATACACCCAGAGTGTATTGTCTGGAAAGCTTTTTAAAGATTGCTGCCTTGCTGGCATACTATATTACTGCGCAACCCTGAAGGCGGAATCTTCTTCATGCCTGTAGTGAAAGGAAACGAGCTCGAGCAGACTGTATCGGAAATGCAGTCTAGGATAAAGGGAATAGAGATAAGCACCATGATAATAGATTCAGTGATGTTCGGGCGGATCTTGCACAGGAGACAGGATCCACTAACTACTACCCAATACAATGCACTTGTATCAAAATACAAAGTAAAGTTCCCAGAAGTAAGGATCTATGACGAAGAGACATTCTACAGAATAGAGAAGATACAGAGTAAATATGAGAAATTCAAGAATAAGGAAATAGAGTAGAAATAATATTAAGAAACGTAACAGTTACTTATGCTCCGGTTCCGCTTCCCGATGATCCTCCTGATGGATCTGTCTTCATACGCTATACACCCAGAGTGTATTGTCTGGAAAGCTTTTTAAAGATAGCTTTCATCTAGAGTAATCACGCAAATGGGCCATCGCTTGAATGATTCAGGATTAGGATTCTTGCTTCTTGGCCCTTCCGAAAAGTAGTGTAAAGAAACTGTGCCTTTTTACTGCTTCACGCGGCGGGACTTTGTACCTTATGTCCCAAACAAGCCCCGGCACCTTCGTGACGATCTCTATATTCGGGTCAGATCTAAGCGCCTGTGCACTGCTTCTGGTATTGTCAGCGGTGCTTTCTTTTATGCCAATGCCAGCTTCGTTGTACTTCAGCCTTGGCGCCTTCGGCTTGTCATTAGCGTAATATATTGTATATCCCTCTCCATGCTCTTCATACATAAGATCGCCCCTTTACACTATTCTTCAGAACTTCGCGCCTATGTGCCTAGATATGAATGCTGAAGCATTTCGCGGTTCCATGCCATCCCTGAATCTGGTTTCAAGGAAAACCTTGCCGCCAGGGTTTTTTGCCCTGACATCGACTTCTTCAACGCTCTCAAGCTTTATTATTCGATCGGCAAGCTCATCCAGGTTCACTACGCTGCTGCCCTTAGTAGAGAGCTCCATCCTGTAGAACTTTCTGCCGCTGTTCCTGACCACCAACATGCACGCATTACTGCTTATATTATAGTTATTCATGCGGACCACCAAAGCATTATACCGTAACGGCGCTAGTAGAAAATAAGGTAGGGAAAAGAAGACGAAATATTAGAGTCTGGCTCGTGGATTTTGTTGGAGTGGAGTTGGCAAAAACGACGAGTTTCAGCCAGACCGCTTTAACTTTTTCTATCCCTACCATACTTAACATACGTCATACCTCTTATAAATAGAGTTTGCAGAAACGCACAAACACTCTCTGTCTTGTTTGACTTATTTGCCTATAAAATACCCTAATTTTTGTAAAATCTGCATGCATATACCCATATTTTCATATGTAAAACATGTATCATTAAAAAATAGAACTTCATAGTAATATATAAATATATTGATAACAAGTGTTGAAAATTCTTGCTCTAGCAAACAAAGGCTGACGGGAACTTTAAGATTCAGTGTATAAAAAGATAATCAGCAGTATGATTTGCGCTGCTGGGAAGGTACGGCAGTTCAGAACACCCCAAACTTCTTTTTGCCCTTGCCTTCAAGTGCCCTGAACTTCTCTATGAGCTCCTGCTGCTCCTTCGAAAGGTGCTTCGGCATGTCCACTACTACGTTGACTACGAGGTCGCCACGGCCCCGCCCTTTGAATGTAGGCATGCCCTCACCCTCAAGTATAAGCGTTGTGCCGGTCTGGCTACCCTTTTCGATGTTCGCATCTTTCTTGCCAGACATAGTATCTATCTCAATGCTCCCACCGAGTATGGCTGTGTAAAATGGGACGTGAGCTTCCGTATATAGGTCGTTACCCTGCCTCTCAAACCGTCTGTCCTTCTGGACGTGCACATCAAGGTACAGATCTCCTGTCCTGTCTGCGCCATAGTCGCCCATTCCTGGCACTCTCAGCCTCGTGCCATCCTCTATGCCTGCGGGTATCTTTATCTCCACCTTCTCCGATACAGCCTCCTTTCCAGTCCCGTTGCACTTCCTGCATGGATTGTCTATAACTTCCCCTGTGCCCTTGCACATGTCGCAGGTGGTGACAGTGCGTATCATTCCGAACATGCTCCTCTGGGTCACGGTAATGCTTCCTGAGCCGTTGCACTTCTGGCACCTCTTCTTGCTGCTACCCTGCGCCGCTCCAGTACCTCCGCACACGCTGCATCTCTTGGTGTGCCTGAGCGATACCGTCGCCGTCGTCCCTGTGAACGCTTCTTTCAGGGTTATGCTCGTGCTTGCCAGTATGTCGCTGCCTGCATCCCTGTACGCCTGGCGTGCACGCCCCATGCCTCCCATTCCGCTGCCGAACCCGAAAATGTCGAATATATCGGCGCCGAATCCCATCTCCCTGAATATCCTTTCTATATCTGAGCCGCGGAATATGTCTTCTGGAGAATACCTCTGGCTGAAGCCTTCTGGGCCATACATGTCATAAGCCTGCCTCTTTTCTGGATTGCTTAAGACTGCGTATGCCTCGTTTATCCTCTTGAAATGCTCCTCCGCACCTGGATCCTTATTCCTGTCTGGGTGCCATTTCATTGCGAGCTGCCTGTATGCCCTCTTTATCTCATCAAGGCTCGCGTTCTTGCTGACACCCAGCAGGCTGTAATAATCTTCGTCAGCCACAGCACTACACTCTTCTCCGCTTATTTATTCTACTTATTTATTTACCTTTACTTCTTTACCGTGAAGTCGGCATCGGTGGCAGATCCGCCTGACCCATTAGAGCCATCTCCCTCGGGTCCTGGACCTGGATTAGGGCCCTGCCCTGGCTGCTGCCCTGCGGCACCTTTGTAGATCTCGTTGCCAATTTCCTGCAGTGCCTTTGCGAGCTCCTCAGTCTTGCTCTTTATTGCAGAGTAGTCCTCCCCTTTTATAAGCTCCTCCAGCTCGCCTTTTATCTTGTTGATATTGTCGGTAGTAGCCTTCGGCACCTTGTCCTTGTACTCGTTCAAGGTGTTCTCAGCCGTGTATACAATTGACTCGGCAGCGTTCTTCGTCTCGATATTCTCCTTTATCTTCTTGTCTTCTTCTGCGTACTTCTCTGCGTCCTTCATAGACTTGTCTATCTCTTCCTTCGACATCTTGTGCGGGGCGACTATGTCTATGCCCTGCTGTTTGCCGGTGCCTTTGTCCTTGGCGGTGACATGCAGTATGCCATTGGAGTCTATGTCGAACGTCACCTCTATTTGCGGCATGCCCCTTCTTGCCGGCGGTATTCCGACCAGATCGAACCTGCCTAGCTGTATGTTGTCCTTGGCCATGGGCCTCTCTCCCTGCACGACTATTATATCAACGCTGGTCTGGTTGTCTGCTGCAGTGGTGAACACCTGCGATTTCTTCACAGGTATAGTAGTGTTCCTCTCTATGAGCGGAGTGGCCACTCCCCCGAGCGTCTCTATCGAGAGCGTCAGTGGCGTGACATCGAGCAAGACTACGTCCTTTACCTCGCCTGTCAGCACGCCTGCCTGCACTGCTGCCCCAAGGGCTACAGCTTCCATCGGGTCTACTCCGCGCTCTATCTTTTTTCCAAGGAGCTGCTCTATATATCTCTGTACTATGGGCATCCTGGTCGGTCCCCCTATAAGTATGACCTTATCTATGCCCTCCGGCTCCATCTTCGCATCGCTTATAGCTCTCCTTACAGGGCCCGCAGTCCTCTCAACTATAGGCATCACTATGCTCTCAAGCTTTGCCCTCGTAAGCGGGTACGTGAACTGTATTGGTTCGCCCTTCTTGTCCTGCCCGAGGAACGGGAGGTTTATCTCGGTGTTGAGCGTCGTCGACAGCTCTATCTTCGCCTTTTCCGCTGCCTCAGACAGCCTGGCCATAGCCTGGCTGTTGCCTTTGAGGTCCACTCCATACTTCTTCTTTATCTCATCAAGCAGAAAATCGACAATCATCACATCCATGTCAGTGCCGCCGAGCTGCGTGTCTCCGCTGGTAGACTTGACCTCAAATACACCATTGCCGAAATCCATGACTGTAACGTCGAGAGTACCGCCACCAAAGTCGTAGACCAGGATCTTCATCTCTTTGTCTGCCTTATCGAGCCCATATGCCAGGCATGCGGCAGTAGGCTCGTTAACAAGCCTGACTACCTCAAGGCCTGCTATCTCTCCTGCATCTTTCGTCGCCTGCCTCTGATTGTCATCAAAATATGCAGGCACGGTTATGACTGCTTTCTTGACAGTTTCCCCGAGAAACTGCTCAGCATCGTTCTTTATCTTCTGCAGCAACAGTGCGGAAAGCTCCTGTGGTTTGTACTCCTTGCCATACACCAGATACTTGTAGTCGGTGCCCATCTTCCTTTTGAACTTAGAAAGAGTGCCGAGCGGATTCGCTACTGCCTGCCTGCGCGCAGGTTCACCCACCAGCTTCTGGCCGTCCTTCGTAAACGCCACATAGCTAGGGAACGCCTTCCCGTAAAGGGTAACTCCTTCGGAGCTGGGTATTATGACCGGTCTTCCGCCCTCTAGGACTGCTGCTGCGGAGTTGCTTGTTCCAAGGTCTATTCCAATTATCTTTTCAGCCATATCTTCACCTTAGTATTTTAGCATAAATTGCCATTCGCTATCTCTATCATTATCATATCTATCGTATCTCTCTTATCTCTCTTATCTCTCTTAGTTCTCTCTTATATTTCTCATATTCTTCATGCTTTCCCGCATCATTCCTGCTTGGCTTCTGAATCCTGCTGATGTTCAGCAAAGCTTTCATTATCCTTCGCTATGATCACAGCTGCTGGCCTCAGCACCATCTCGTTGAACATGTACCCCTTCTTTATTACTTCTATTATCGTTCCCGGTTCCTTAGTGCTTTCCCTAGCGAGCACTATCTCATGCTTATACGGGTCGAACTTCCCGCTGGTGTCTATCTCCCTCAGTCCGTATTTCCTGAGAGTATCAGACATATTCGAATATACCATTTCTATCCCTTTCATGAGATTCTTGTCGGTCGATTTGCTGATTGCTAGAAGCGCCAGCTCGAATTCGTCGAGTATCGGGAACAGCTGTCTCATTAAGTCGGCTGCTCCAAGCATCTTTGCGCTGTCGATGTCCTTTTTAGCTCTCTTCTTGTAGTTATCAAATTCCGCCGCGAGCCTGAGCATGCTCTCCTTCATACTTTCATTTTCACCTTCGGCCTTCTTCTCCTTGCTGCCCACATTTCCTTTCTCTGGAGCTTCTGCCTTAGCCGCCGCATGCTCTCCCTCCAGTTTATCACTTTCATTCATATTGGATCACCCTCGCTTACCGAGCGCCTTCCTTTTTTCTTTACCCTCCTTCTCCCCTTCAAGGATCCTTTCCTCCTTCCTCGCGCCGCCTTCCATCAGCCTGTCAAACTCCTTCGCAGCATCGAGGAGCTTCATCATCTCCTTGTTTAAGTCATACTCGATTTCTTCTATTGCTGTGGATAGGTCCGTAGATCTGAGATAGTACCTTCTTCCCCTTTTCACTACGAGCCCGGACTCTATGAACTTATTTAGATGATATACTATTGTGCTCCTGCCTATCGACACATGCTCTTTGAGCTCTATGCTGCTATAGCCCTTGTTCTCGTATGCCGCATACGTTAGGTTTCTGAGTATAGTAAACTCTACATCCTCTTTGTCTTCACTATCAGAAAGCCCAAAAGCTTCGCAGAACCATTTGAGCAGCATATCGGGCTTGCTGCTGTTTGGTTTGTTAACGGCTTTGATTATGATCTTTACCATGGTTAAGTATTATGTAGTAAATATTTAAATATTTTACGTTTAAATACAATTATTGTTGAAATGTCGAAAAATTTTAGACATAGGAATGTGGTGAAACAATGAAGGAAGAAGATAGAGACGAGAGATATAACAGGTGGAGGGAGCGCAGGAGGCACATGGTGCCGTGGGGGTTCGACCCGTTCGATGTCGGCAGGTACGCAATGAGGCCTTTCAGGTACATGGACCAATTCTTCAATGAAGGGTTCGACGTGCCAAAGGTGGATCTCATAGAGGAGAAGGATTCCTACAAGGTCGTTGCGGAGTTGCCTGGCGTTGATAAGAAAGATATAAAGCTCAACGTCACGAACGATGCGCTGACTATAGAAGCCGGAAGCTCTGCCGAGAACGAGAAGCGCGAGAAGAACTACTATTTCAAGGAGCGCTCCTCATACGGTTTCAGGCGCACTATACAGATGCCTGAAGAGATCAAGGCAAACACCTCGAAGGCGAAGTTCAATAATGGGGTGCTGGAAGTGACGGTCCAGAAGGCTAAGCAGTCTGAAGGCACTGAGGTAAAGGTCGAGTGACCTTTACCGCACTCAGCGCTGTTTGCAAATTCCAGTATCCTGCTTCTACTAGGTGCACGCATTCATTTTCACGGGGCAATGTGCAGACAATCTACTGTTTGATGCTTCAGAGCACCATGCTGTCCCGTATCTCCTTTAGTGCTTCCTGGTCGCGGCCATATATGTATGGCGAGAGGTCCAGGTCCTTCGGGCTCTTTTGCAGTTTCTGTGCGTAGACATGCCTGAGGTTCTTGTCGACCTCAGCACAGTATGCATCCCAGTCAACCCCTAGCGATTCCACATACAACTTCTCTATGCCTGTAGCAAGCTCATGCGCATACGGATACTCATATGCATCATCAGAGAGCCACTTCTCCGCCAGCTCGTGATGTCTGCCTATCGTCTCTAGTGCGTCGACGTTCTTGCCGTTAACGCTGATGAACTGAGGAAACTCTCTAGATATGTATATTGTCTTGCCGTTCCTCGAATACCCTCCTGTATATTTTATGTCATACTCGTGATTTATTTTTATGTCCCTTCCACTCATGGTGCTCTTGATCTCCCCTGCTTCTTTGCCATCAAGCTGCACCTTGTTTCCGACCACTTTTAGTTTTTTGCCGACATCTATGTCGCTGCTGCATACCGCAGTCACGTATGTGGGCTGTACAAACTCTATCGCCTTTACAATAAAATAGTTGCCCTTTTCGTTTTTATTCGTATTGTGCTCAAGCACTTCGTACTCTGTTTCGTTGTCAGGCATGGTGCATCAATTTACCATGTGTAAAAAGGATTAATTATTTTGCTATGAGAAGCCGAGCCATAAAAGTATGCTAATTGATTTAAAATAGTAAATAAAGTGTAGGGCGTTAAAGTTCAAAGCGCCCCATTGCTGTTTGTAGAATCCATAGAATTAAATATATGGACCCGCCCACTGTTCCTTGATATTCATTTTGGTGTTGCAATGGCGTACATAATGATTGAAGGGCCAGATGGCTCCGGCAAAACTGAAAGTGCGTCCAGGCTGCTTGCGTCCTTAAAGGATGCAGGATACGATGCAATAGCTGTTCGTGAACCTGGCAATGGCACTCTTGGCACATTGGTAAGATCAACTCTTAGCGGTATAAGCGCAGGCAACTACAATGACATGAAATCCTATTTTCAGGACGGGAGCGGAACCGAACGCCTTCTCGACCGCATTGCTGGCAAGGCGTGCGACGTCATTGATGCGCAAGAGCGGAACGCCCTTACAAGTAATTATGCGGCTATAAAAGGGCTGCTGCGCAGCGACGGAGTTCTTGACAGGCTGCTTAACGCCCTTACCACGGCAAAGGAGATAGACATTGAGTCGCTGCAGCTACTATTCACTGCAGTAAGAAGCGAGGACATGAAGAGGCTCTCCCCATTTCTCGCGAAGAAGGATACAGTAGTGATCTCGGATCGCGGCTATCCCTCTACCATAACCTATGCAGAGAGCGGCGGGCCGAACGCGGAATATGTAGAATTCCTAAAATTAATAAATTCAAGGTTTCCCAGGCCGAACCTGATGTTTGTGCTTTCTGCGCAACCAGATATTCTTTTCAAGCGCATACAAGTGCGCGGAGGCAGGGAGAGGTTTGACAGCCCTGAGACTATTAGGAACCTAATCGAGAGCTACAAGCGCAATTACCCTGATGCGGTCTACATAGATGCATCGCAGAGCAGAGAGAAGGTTCACGAAGAGATAATGGGGCATGTCATCAGCTTATTGAGGAAGCTGGAAGTCAGGCCAATAAACCTGCAGAAGAAATGAGGGATTGCCAGCTCCAAAAGATGGGCCCGAGGAGAATTGAACTCCTGATCTTCACTGTGTGAGAGTGACGTCTTACCACTAGACCACGGGCCCGCGATAGCTTAATTGCGTAAAAGCTTATTAATCCTTGCTGACCGTCGACCATGCAATGCAGCGAAACTGGCATTATGGGATCAGTCAGATATACAAAGCCTGCTTTTGGCCACAACTGCCTGGTTAGGGCGCTTCCGGTTAGGCTTAATAAATTTTGATGCAGTACGTATTATGTAACATGCATTGTGTGCTGCATGTTGTGGTGGATGCATGACTATATTCTACACCAGAAAGGGTGACGATGGCAAGACTGGAATCCTTGGCGGTGACAGAGTCGATAAGGATAGCACATGCATGGACGCGCTCGGAGACATTGACGAGCTTAACAGTTCGATAGGCATAGCTGTTTCGCTATGCAAGCATTCACAGCTTAGGGACATGCTGAAGGACGTGCAGAACGACCTTTTCATAATATCAGCAGAGCTTGCTTCCTTCGGGAATGTGAGCGGTATAAAAGGCCTAAGCTCTATAGAAGAGGGCAGTGTGAAGAAGCTAGAAACTTACACCGACGAGATAGGCAAAGACGTGCCTGAACTCAAAGGTTTTGTGCTGCCTGGCGGAAGTGATCTTGGGGCACATCTACATTATTCAAGAGCCATTGCGCGCAGGGCTGAGCGCGCAGTGATAAGGGTATCAAGAGATATGAAAGTGAGCGGCAGTATCAAAGGCTACATGAACAGGCTGTCTTCATTCCTTTTTGCTGCAGCGTTGTACGCGAACGCAAAGGGGAGCAGAATCGAGGGGCACCCATGGTACTGAATCTCACTTTACCTCGAAGTATTCCTTGAATTTTGGTGTTGTCTCTATCCTTTTAGTTCGGCCAACTCTCTTTGCCGATACGAATTCCTTCTCAAGAAGTTCCTTCATGTAATCATATGTCGAGCTGCCGAACGACTTTACGATTGAGCTTTGCATTATTGGCTCGTTCTTGCTCACATACGCTAGAATTCTAAGCGCGCCATGGGATATGTCAGGCTGCCCTGCCAGTGCGCTAACTTTTTCAGAATAAGGGCTCCTTACTGACATGATATACTTGCTTCCAACTTTTGCGATCATTATGGCGCCATGGCGCTGCTCGTACTCGCCTATGAGCTTTTCCATTATTCTGCCGATTGCACCGACAGAGGCAACGCCTATCACCTTCGCGAGGTCTTCAGCGCTCAAGGCGTCGCCAGAAACAAACAGCGCAGCTTCCGCAAGCCTGGCGTACTCGGAATCATCTATAGCCATCATCCAGCACCCGGGCTCTGCTTGAGCAGCTTTATTATTATCTCACCGAAGAACTCCTCCTGAAACATTGCTATCTTCGAGTCAGTTGCAAGGAATAGGAGCGGCACGAAGAGATCAAGCAGCACGCTCTCAGAGCTGCGCATGCTTCGCGAAAGGTCCATGAAGGTAACCATGCCCTTCCTGTCTATGCTGCTTCTTACAAGGCTATAAGCGCTCTCTATCTTCTCGTCGATATCATCCATGTTCACGACAAACTCCATAGGAACGTTCTCCAGAGTTATCCTTTCCGCTCTCCTCTCCTTCGCCTTCATCGCGCCCTCAAGTGCGTTAATCAGGTCATCAAGAGTTATCTTTCTCCTTGGCTGCATCCTGAACTTTGGAGTTAACTCAGGCACAGAGGGAAGTATGCGCCCTTCAGGAGCCATTGCTTCCTCCCCCTCGGGCTCCTGCACCTGCTCCTCGAACAGATTTATCGTATCGCTCTTTAGCCTAAGTAGTATAGAAGCAGCCAGTATCATGTTCGCAGGTATTCTGAGGTCTAGCACCTTCATGCGTTTGACAGCGCTTATATAGCTGTCAACAACCTGAACTATGTCGACGTCCCACGGATCTATCTTGTTAGTTGCGACGAGTTCTATGAGCAGCTCGCGCCACGTCGCATTGCTCACCAGCTCTTCAAGGTTAAGACTATACTCTTGTTTCGCCACTTCGCCTGTGCCGCCTACGCTGATGGAGTCGTTGAGGGCTAATGCCATGCTCTCTACCTGCCGTGCTGGTCGATAATACTTGCGTGTGCAACATATTTATTACTATTTTCCTGCCGACGTTCATTACCGCTGCACATTTGTACGAGCTTCTCGGGCAAGAAGGAGGATTTTCGTAGCAAGTGGCCCAAGCACATACCTGTAAGCTATTAGCCAGGCCGCCTACGCCTTATCCTAAAATCGACGACGATCTCCACCTCCTTCGACGAATACGGGCGTACCTCCCTACTGAACAGGAACGACACCTTGGCCCCATTCCTCTTTGCGGATTCCCTTACAGCCAATTTAACCATATCTGGCGCTTCTTCCTTCTTCCCGAACATATAAAGGTGAACAGTGGCCCCATCCTTAGCTATGCGGAACGCGTCATCCAGGAATTCAAGGCTGCTCTGAGGGAGCGGCATGATTATCCTATCAGCGTAATTGTCGTATTCTGGTGGTAACTCCTTCACATCGCTGAGAATTGCGGAGACGTTTGAAGTCTTATTCAACGCTATGTTGCCGAGCATGTACCTGTAAGCGTCGCGGTTTAGCTCGACTGCGACTACCTTGGAATCCTTGTTGGCCTTTGCGATTTCTATGGCGAAAGGTCCTACTCCTGCAAACATCACCATAACATTTTCCTTCGGCTTAGAGAGGTCGCGCACCCTCGCACGTTCGTATGAGAGCCTGTTGGAGAAGAAAGCCTTTCTCACGTCAAACCGGAACGTGCAGCCATTTTCCCTGTGCTCTGCCATGAACGTGCGCCTGCCAGCCACATACCTATATTCCCTGGTCCTGTATATACCATGAACTGGGCCTGCCTTTGCTACAACTGTCTTTATATTCTGGTTGGAGTCCATTATCGCTCTTGCGACCTCCTTCTCCTTATGCCTAAGCGCGTCATCTATGTCTATTACTGCAATGCTGCCGTACTGGTCGAATCCTCTGGCCAGCAATTTCTTCTCCTTCTCGTCGAGAAGCTTCGATATCTCCATCTCATGGCTCCGCCTTTTACTGCCTCTAAGAGCTGCCGGAAGCCGAACAATGTCCAACCCTTCCGATTCGATAAGCTTTTTATCCTTTTCATTCAAAGATACTAGCGGAAAGTATACACGTTCAGCCTTGCGCATTACTAGATGCTCTTTGCTTAGCAGACCTCTGCTCATGAGCATTCTTCTAGCGCGTTCCGCGCCTGATGTCTTGGCCTTCGCGTAAAGCATTGTATTGCCCTTTTCGGCACAGTGCCGTTTTCCACACGAAAGATTATATAATAATCTTAATTAAGTATTGTTGCACTGTGCAAACATGAGTGATTAATGTGTTTTTCGTCATAAAGGTAACCGCTGGTCAGGAGAGGATAGCAGCAAGCATACTCCAGAACAAGATGACAAAGAGCGACCTGCCCATATATTCTATACTGGTCATCAACGGTCTCAGAGGATACATAATAATAGAGGGGGAGGACGAAGCAACAGTAAGGTCCTTCATAACAAAGGAGAGGAACATACGTGGGCTTCTACCGCAGCCGTTGACAAACGAGGAGATAGACAGGCTTGTTGAAGTCAAGAGCATGGCACAGCAGATCAGCATAGGCGACATCGTCGAGTTTACCACAGGCCCGTTCAAGGGCTACAAAGCGAAGGTGCTCAGAACCGATGAGATTAAGGGCGATGTGACCGTAGAGCTCATGGACGTCGTAGTGCCGATACCCATTACCGCTAAAATGAACACTGCAAGGGTTATACAAAAGGCAGAGAAAGCAGAAGGATGAAAGCATGGCAGAAACAGTAATATCAGGATTGATTGAAGGTGGCAAGGCGAGCGGAGGTCCGCCATTCGGGCCAGCACTGGGCCCGCTCGGAGTCAACATAGGCGAAGTCGTCAACGAGATAAACGAGAAAACAAAGGGCTTCGCAGGCATGAAGATACCTGTTAAGGTAATAGTCGACACCGCGACTAAGAAGTACAGGGTCGAAGCAGGGTCGCCGCCGATAAGCGCCCTAATACTGAAGGAGGCTGCTGCCGAGAAAGGCGCTAAGGAGAAGGGCGAGAAGGTAGGCAACATAACTATAGAACAGGCGAAGAAGCTTGCCAACGCTAAGGGCGAGAAAATCTATGGGAAGGACCTTGCAAGCAAGGTAAAGCAGGTAATCGGGACATGCAAGAGTGTCGGCGTTACCGTAGATGGCAAGGATCCGCGCGAAGTGATAAAGCAGATTGATTCTGGAGAGATCAAGCTCTAAGCGGGCCAATATCATACTGCCCTTTTTCCTTTTTTTCTTTCCATTCATTTATTAATTTATTATTTATCAAGGTACTCGGATGGACGACAGGCGTTTCGTGGCTTCCATATATTCCAATCTTCTCAAGTGCTATGGCCAAAGGGGATGGTGGCCTGCCGAAACTAACTTCGAGGTATTTGTCGGCGCAATACTGACGCAGCAGACCTCATGGGGAAATGTGGAGAAGGCTATAAACAATTTGAAGAACACTGGCGCGCTCAGCATGGATTCTATTGCGGACGCGACACCTGCTCGTATAAGCAGGCTCATTAAGCCAAGCGGATACTACAGGCAGAAGGCCGCCAGGCTAGTCGGTGCATGCAGAAGGATAAAGCATGATTATGGCTCGCTAGAGGGGCTTTTTGCGCTGAGCACAAAAGATCTTAGGGAAGCATTACTCTCTTTGAATGGGATAGGAAAGGAGACTGCTGATTCTATACTGCTGTATGGCGCTGGCAGACCTGTGTTCGTAGTTGACGCCTATACAACTAGGATAATGTGCAGGCTCTCTAACAGGTTCAAAGGGATGAATTATGATTTACTGCAGGAATATTTCATGCTTAATACCAGAAAGAGTGCAAGGCTCTACAATGATTTCCACGCTCAACTAGTAGAGCTTGGCAAGAGACACTGCAGAGCCAAGCCTGTATGCCCTGGCTGCCCGCTGGCACATATGTGCGAATATGCTCGGGGCCGTGCTCAATAGTAGTTCACCCTATCGACAGGTTTTATAATTTTGTTGCTGACCAGACCATAGTACGGTGGGCTGTAGTAGTTGTCGAACTTCCTGAAGAGCAGTTCGCCGACCAGAACGTCACTCACAATCATAGAGTATATCCGTATTCCCTTAATCAAGCTCCTTAGCTCCTTTTCGACTTCATCTATTGTGCCTTCCGAGAACACAGGCAGGATAAACAACATGCCATTGGGCGTTTCGGAGACACAGTAATAGGTCAGCTTGTTTATGACTCCATCAGAGTCGCTGATTATGTACTGCAGGAGGTCCATAAGCGCGGATTTAAAGTCGGATGCCACAAGTATATCGGCCTTTATCACAGCTATGTACCTCATGTTTGGCTTGCGTATATTTATTGTTGGCAGCGTTATGGCGTGCACGTCCGTGGAGAATAGCTCCTCGTAAGAGTGCTTTGCGCTTCCCACAGGGAGCTTATATTTCTCGTCTATCTTCGAGAAGCTAATAGTGCTGTCTTCATTCATCTCCTTCAGCACCGCGAATTCCCTTAGCATGAGATCGGACTTGGTAGGTCTGGGCCCTCCCTTTTTTCTGTGCCATATTCTCTTCTCTAGAAGGTTAAAGAATTCTTTCCTTAATAAGGTAAATCCATAGTCCACGGCAACTGGCGTAGTATACCAGACCGACTCCACATCAGCCATAGTTGGGGCATTCCTGACCTCATACAGAATATCTGCCAATCTGCCGTTCGTTTCTGCTACGCAGAATATCATAAGGTCATACTCCCCTGTTGTGAGTAAAGCTAGCTGTATTCTGGGCTCCTTTTCCAAGACACCCTTCAGTACCTCCATATCCGGCCTGCCATTCAGGAATTTTGCAAATATTATGTTCTCAAAGAACCCTATCTTCGACGGCTCTATAATCATAGTATACTTGATGTCCAACAGCTTTTCAAGTCGCCTGATGGCATATGGTATGCTCTGAGCGTTTATGCCAGTTATCTCGCTAATCCTGTGGTAGGTGAGGCGAGGATTCATGCTAAGTACTTTGACCAAAGCAATATCCTTCTCACTGAGGCCGCCTGTTGCAGCGACAGCCATACCCCTCTCTTTTCCTCTTTCCTTCTCCTCAAGTTCGTTAAGCTTCTCAAGGTACTGGCGTTCAATTTCTTTGATGCTGCCCTCCTTCACCCTATGCCTTGCTGGTACCATAAGTCCGTCATCCTCCAGCCACCCGAGGTATTTAGTTATCTTTCTTGGCTTGCCCTGCTCTGGATCCCACTTGCTGGTGGCCTCAAAAACACAGAATCTCTTGTTCAGATACCTAAGCTCAAGACGTGCGCCGTATGCCTTCTTCAGTCTCTCAAGGCTCTCTTTAATCTTCTCCGGCACATCCTTCATATTTAACACTTCTTATAACATATATTTAAGCATTTCTATCATATACAGCATTTTATTGAAACTATATCTAATTATGAATATATGGGTATATATGTCATTTTTTCACAAAAAATATGGCAGAAACTACAATTATATAACAAACTTAAGCCAATAGCAGCTGCAAAATAGGGAAGGCTATTTATATGAGATACGCTGTGAATATTCTATGGCAGGGAAAAATGAGTTCTGGCTCAAGCTAGTTGTTTTTGCCAACTCCACTCCAACAAGACCCACTGCGGGCCGGAACCGAACACTTAATTGCGTTCATTTCCCTGCCCTCTTTTCTCTTTATGCCATTTCAAGCTGTGTGCGCGCAACTCATACCCAAATACAATAAAATCATAACGACGATATCATGACCCAAACAGAAGGTATAAATAATATGCTAAAAAATACTTCTGATTCCCAATTTTTGAGAATCGAGCGCAAGCAGAAAGGGGGTAAAAGAATGTTTCTTCCTGAACTCAAAAGGCTGAAGGGGAACATAATTGCAAGGCAGAGAAATAAGCAAGAGCAATATGCACCAAAGCACCCGAAGCTGATAATTATAGAGAACGACGGCAATGGCAGGATAGGCGTAGCGCTGGACACAAAGAGAGCACTTGATGTTGCGGCCACGACTGTAAAGGCCGTAAAGGGTGCTGCCGAATATGCTGCGAGCGCTGCCCGCGGAATAGGCATGCTGGCCTTAGGCAAGAGGCTGGTTATAGAAGCAGATATGGTGCCCGGCACGGAGATGGCAGTAACAGTGGATTATGACTTCATGAAAGCGAAAATGAATGCGAATGAAATGAAAGTCCTGCGGTATCTCGCATCTAATGGCAAGGCTGGCTTAGGGGAGCTATCCGAAAAGAATGGCATCAGCAGGAGGGAAGCATTCAATGCTGCCAGGCTATTGGAAAGAAGGAAGCTTGCAGAGGTGAACGGGGAAACTGCTACTTACAGTATAACAGATACGGGCATAAGGGCTCTCTCCTACCACGCGTCGATGGAGTACAGGTTAAGTGCCGAAGACAAAGTGCGCGACAATTCATACGACTCGTTTGTGGCGCGTACCAGCCAAAAAGATGAGAATTCCACACTACGCGCAGGCAGCATCCTGAGGCATGAAAGGAGGGAGAGATCCACAGCGCTCAGTGCCAAAGATGAAGGTGCATGAAAATGCCAATAGGAAGCCATTTAAATGTACCTCTAATTTCGAAACATTTAAGTAATACTTACGATAGTAAAATATACTAGTGCTAGATTTTCAATGGCCAGTCCAGACAAGAATAAATGGTGAAAAAATGGTTTTCAAAGGCAGAGACCGCTCAAAAGAGATAGAGAACAATGAAAGATCGAACATGCTGCTTTCAGAGAGCAACAGCTTGCTGAGCAGGATGGGCGCGCTTTTTAAGGATGAAGAGCTAGTGCGCGAGGCGCTTTCGGGAGTGCTAGCAGAGCAGAAGCAGAATCTCGCCGAGAAAGAGGCAAGATACGAGGCAATAAAGAACATTGAAGTGCAGAAACTCGTTGATGAAGAGAATGCAAGGAAGCTGGCTTTGACTCTTCTCGATAAGGATAGCTCAAAGCTGAAAGAGATACAAAAGGCGTATGATGCAAGGCAGCGCCTCATTGCCGAAGCAGATAATCTAAAGGAAAAACTGAACGAAGAGGAGAAAAAAGAGGCGGGCCAGAAAGACAGCGCTAAGATATCCGAACTGGAAAAGCAGATGAATGCGGTAAAACAGAAGATAGCTGAATCTAGCAAGAGCGGAGAGATAAATCATATGTTAAAGGAGCTCACGGTAGATTACACCGGATTGGGCAAAAGGTTTACACGAAATATTAAATTTGACTCATTCGGATTGTTCCTGAATGCTGCTGAGAAAGAGAATGCTGCGAAGATTCAGGAAGAGAAGGAGTCTATAAAATCGATAAGCGAAAAGATTGCACTGCGCGAGCACGGAGCAGAAGAGATAGCAAACATGAAGAATGAGCTTGAAAAGCTCGCATACGTCGCCGCAAACCCTGAGAAGGCGGTGAGAGAACTATTCGTAAAGGGTGTAAACCAAGCTCGGGAAGAAATCAAAAGCAGGCCCAAGCTAAAGAACACAGAAAAGGACGACACAGAGGAGCTGAATCGCTTAAGGGATGATCCTGTATTCAAGAGTGCAAGAGAGGCACTCGACAAGCTTGGAGGCAGGATAAGCAAATTTGAAGAGAATGAAAGGCTTGCAAAGAAGCAGGAGAAGAAGGTTAGCCATGAAATGGCAACAAACTTGGCAGAAAGGGCTGCTGGGAGGGCAGGAAGGGCAGCTGATCGCGATCCGTCATCCAGCGTAGGTGCCCAGAGATATGAGGCAGCGAAGGGGATAATTAGGGATATACTGCTTGATGGCAAGAGCCACAGGGAACTCGGCCACCTTATCATGATGGTAGCTGCAAACGGGGACATTTCAAGGTCTGCTAGGAGCAACGCAAGCAAGAAAGGATACTTCAACTATGTAGATGCATTCAATGCATATGAGGAGAAGGGCGCAGATGAGAGGGCATCGAAGCTCGCTGCGCTGTTGGGGCCAAAGGAGAAGAAGGATGATAATAAAGGCGCAGCTGCGCAGCCTGGCACAGCAAACAGCATTAAGGCTGGCGCGCAGACAAACAGCTCAAGAATCAATTCTATAACGCAGAGCCAGGCTGATGACTACGCGAATGCCGAGTGGGAGAGCGATGCGGCGCGCGAAAAGTTCGTTTCAGAGAACATGAAGATTATAAAAACATTCAGTTACATGGACGCGGCATTCAAAAAGCTTGAGCCAGGGCTGCAAAATGCATTTATCAGCGGCACACTTACGGCACAGCAGGCGGTCATAGTATATAGGACGCTGAGCAAGGCATGGAGCGCCAGACATGACGATATCTTTACGGGGGCCGCAAAGGGTTACCTGCTATCAGATGATAGCATAGATCGCATGAGAATAGAGGAGATAGATCGCAGCCATTCAAGAGCCATATACGGCCATGTATTCAGGTTGACTAAGGACAAACTTGATGCAGTAGACTATGCAACAATAGCCGATTTCGTGCGCAAGCACCGCATGAACTACCAGTATGCCTATCTGAGCCGTACGGAGGACAAAGAGAGGGCTGAGCCGTCGCCGCACAAGCCTGATATCAAAAATGAGAAGGGCAGGTCCGGGTCCGAGAAGCAAGATACGGAAGCCCACCCACATCTCGCTATTCCAGAGATAAGCTTAAGGCGTGAGAGTAATAGCGGAAATAGCGGCGCGGGCGAAAAGAGGACAAAGAAAGAAACAGAACTGCTTGACGAGGGAATAAAAGAGTTCCTTGACAGGGGCGTAGAAGATCCACAGACCATAGCAAACGCCTTAAATGGGGTATTGGTCATTTCTGGCAGGAAGCTAAACGTGACGCCGCGTATAGTGAAGAACAGGATAAATATAATTAAGAACGAAAGAGGCGAGATGCAGACCATCCACGCCCTGCTGCCAGAGAACAACGGAAACGGAAAGGCAGAAGAGGAATAAGGACCACAGGGTCATACATCCCCGATCGGCTTCAGACCTCTATTGCATCCCTAATTATGTCCATGAACTTGTTCCAGCCGGGCTCATCACTTTCGCTGATAGCTATCCTATCCATCTTTTCTGAGAGCATGGACAATAAGTCATAAATACTGCCGAGATCCAGCACTGTGGAAATATCGGTGCCTTTCGGTAGTGCACTTAGAGAGTCAAGGAATGCGTCTCGTAAGGCGGCAAGCGACTCTGAACCTTCTTCCTGTGTCGCAGCACTATCTGAAATCTTCCTTACACCAATGTAGAGCCTGTCAAAAGCGTCGACAATACTCTTTTCATCCTTCTTATTCATTACAAGCGCCAGCTCGAATTTATGCCAAAGATTAAATACTAAAAAAGGTTAAACAAAGCTTATTAATTTATATACTAATCCTATAACGTCAAACGCGCACTGTGCATGCCTCACGCACTGTTCGCACATGGACGAGTGATATTGTTGCCTAACGAATACGTGAAGGAACACGGCATAATAAGGAGGTTAATATTCAGGCTGGTCAGAAAGCGCATAGCTGGCTCTACATCCAGTTCCCTCATGAAAAACATAATGAGCCTCAATGAGAGAGGCATGCATGCTACGGCTACTCTGCTCAATGACAGGTCCATGGACCTCCAAAAGGCCAAGTACAACACAAACTCCTACCTGCAAATGATAAGGCAGATATCGCGGCTTTATCTTAATTCAGATATATCGTTTAGGCCAAGCCAGCTAGGCTACTCACTCAGCAAGGAGGCATTCAGCAAGAACATAGAGGACATAGCCAGCCTAAGTGCGCAGACCGGCGTCAAGGCATGGCTCGAGATCGAGAACACTGTCGACTACGACTCCGTGCTTTCAATATATACCGCGCTCAGGGATAAGTACGGCAGCATAGGCGTAGAGGTGCCGTATGGTCTTAATGGGCAAGCGTTCAAGCAGCTGTCGAAGAAGGACGGCCACATGAAGATAGTAGTTGGAAAGGGGTACGCTGATATGCGCGGGAGTGCAAAGCTGCCAGGGCATGAAGGCAAAGCTGCAAAGAAAGCAGAGGGCAAGAGAAGAATAGATGACATGATAGATTACTTTGGCCGGGCTGTGGGTGCGTGTCGCGACGTCATAATATCAGATACCGAAGAGGGCAATATACTTAGGATAGCAAGCAAGTCGAAGGAACTGAAGAAGGGCGCTATGTTCGAGCTGCCTTTCGGGGAAAGCAACAAGAAACTTAATAAGCTTATCAAGAGCAGGATAAACTTGAGCATATATGTCCCATACGGAAAGGATTGGGTGACATATGCAATAAACAGGCTGTCAGAAGGGCGAATAAGGAGAATCGCTGCTGCAGTTCTGAGTAGGAGCCAGAATGGCGGTGGCGCACAGATGATTGATGATGCAGACTTTGGCCCAGGGGATGACGATTATGCCGCTTAATGAGGCTATGCAGAAGCCAGTTAACCTTGTTACTGGGGCTAGCTCTGACTTGGGGCGTATGTTGGCCCACAAGCTGATAAGCAGAGGTGAGGAGGTTCGCGTCCTTCTTTCCAAGCATCCGAGTGAGAGTGACGAGTGGTCTGTTCTGCCGAAGGGTGTCAGGCTTTACGTGGCTGATCTCACGCTCAAGCATGATTCGGACTTCGAAGAATTGAAGAGTGCATGCAAAGGCGTCAATAGGATATTCCACCTAGCAGGCGCCGTCTACAACTACAATAACAGTTACAATAAGCTGGTTGAGGTCAATGTGTTTGGCACGGAGAACCTTCTCAAAGCATATCTCGATGCCAATCCATCCCGCGAAGCGCGCATGCACTTTATATACAGCAGTAGTGTAACAGTTTATGGATACAGGCGCAAGGGCGAGACGCTTACCGAGGAGTCGGAACTCAAGCCAAAAAGCCCATACTCCCAAAGCAAACACATGGCGGAGAACTTAATAAGCATATACAGCGAGCAGAATCCAAGGATAACATACACAATACTCAGGCTCCCTACAATGTATGGCTCTGAACGTTACAATATACCAATATTCAAGATGTTCAGAATGATAAAGGATAACAAGTTCAGGATGATTGGCGACGGCAGCAACATACTCCCATTCATCAACGTCGAAGACGCGACAAATGCGATGCTTCTGGCTGCAGACAACATGATCTCCAGGAACAAGATATATAATGTGACGGACGGCAAGGATCACGAGCTGAGGAAATTGATAAAGATCGGTGCAGACCTCATGAACAAAGAGATGCCAAAGAAAAGGGTGAGCCCGCTTGTGGCCAGAATAGGCAGGCGCGTGTCCGGCATAAATTATGACGAGTATGAGTTTGTTACCAGCAATCGTATAGTGAGCATCGAGAAAGCGAAGAAGGAACTGCACTACAAACCATCAAGCAATATCGAGGCAGATGCACCAGAGTTGGTTAAGGAGTTCCTCGAAGAGAACGGCAGCAACTCCAACCACAATAGCGCAGCATTGAAGCGCAGTAAATGACTTGTTATGCTTTACAATTCACGGAATGATAACATGGTTACGACCGGAAAGACGGAAAAGTACATAAACGAGAAGCTCGCCGAGAAGGGGGCGCTGTTGTTTTCGCTGCTGGACCCGATTGATTACAGGAGTCCAAAAGAGGTTGTAGCAGTTGCGAAGGCAGTGACTAAGGGCGGTGCGGACGTACTGCTGCTTGGGGGCAGCAGTGGTGTGCAGGGTGAGATGCTCGATGGAGTAACAAAGGAGATAAAGGACGCAATAGACGGGATTCCGCTTGTCCTCTTCCCTGGAAACGTCGCCACAATAACAAAGTATGCTGACGCCATATACTTTCAGTCGCTGTTGAACTCCAGGAACCCGTACTGGCACGCGCAGGTGCAGATGCTTGGCGCGCCGGTCATAAAAGCCGCAGGCATAGAACCGCTGCCCGTCGGTTACATATTGATAGAGCCGGGAGGCACTGCAGGCTGGGTCGGCGATGCGAACCTAGTGCCGCAGACAAAACCGAAGATTGCTGCTGCGCTTGCGCTTACAGGGCAGTATCTCGGCAATAGATTCATAGTGACAGATACTGGCTCTAATCCAAGATTGCAGGGTATGGGTCCGATACCTGCTGCCATGATAAAGGAAGTGCGCAAGGCAATAGACGTGCCATACATAGTTGGAGGCGGAGTCAAATCAGAGAAAGAGCTCAGGATCGCATATCAGGCTGGCGCGGATGCCGTGCAGATAGGCACGGCTTTTGAGGACAGTGGCAATGCGGAGCAGGCCTACAAAAAGGCATTGCTTTTCTCGAGGGTTGCAAAGGAGGAAGGCGCGAGAAAGCTGAAGAACGGAGTGAAATGAGTCGGTCCTGCTCCTTCTTCTGAGTTGGCCGGCGTCTGTCAGGCAGGATGATTATGTGAGGGAGCTAGCGACTATAGAGGTGTACAGGCTCGCGCACGAGCTCGGTAAGTTCCAGGGCTACCGCATCGACAAGCTCTACGAGCTTGGTGAGGGGCGCTTCAGGCTTAGGCTAACCAACAAGGGCGACAAGGCGTATCTAAGCTGTGTCTTGCCAGACGCGCTTAACGAGACCTCTTTTATAGAAAAGGCTGATACTGCTACCGGGTTTGCAACCGCCTTCCGGAAGCGCACTTCAGGCTTCATAATAACAGGCATCAGCCAGATGAACCGCGATAGGATAATACAAATCGACGCGGAAAAGGGCGTAGACCGCATAAGCATAATTTTTGAGCTGTTTGGAAAGGGCAACCTTATAATAATAGACAAGAGCATGGCGATACTACTTGCATACAGGAGGCAGGAGTTTAAGGACCGACTAGTCGCTTCCCGTGAGAAATATTCGCCGCCGAAGAGCACAACTGTTGACTTCACTAGCGATGCGCCATACCAGATAAGCCGCGATGTGACAGATGAGTCCGTATCGAGATATTTTGCGTCCGCTTTAGGGATAGGCAGGACTTATACTGAAGAGGCAATAACTAGGGCAGGGGTAGACCCTTCCGCGCCTGCAACCACAATGGGCAGCAGGCTCCAGGAACTCGGGAACAGCGTACGCGAACTCGTAAGGGATGCATTAGAATCAGAAAAAGCTATAGTCTACATCAAGGATGGTATACCTATTGACTTCTCACTGACCAGCCTTTCGAAATATCACGATGCCGACTACAGGGAATTCGGTTCACTCAATGAGGCTTTGGATGCTGCTTATTCTTCAGCAGCAGAACCTGGCGGTGAAACAGCGAAAATAATGGAGGAGAGCCCTGAAATCAAGTCTGTGAAGGCAAGCATAGATAAGCAGAGGAAGGCGATAGGAATTCTTGCGGAGGAATCGGAAAAGTACAAGCGCGCCGGCACCGCAATATTTAACAACATGGATGCAATAAACGATTTGATAGGCGTAGCAGCGCAGGACAGGCATGCGACAGCTGAAGCTCTGCAGAAGGTCGTGCCGCAGGGCATAAAAGTACTGTCAGTGGATCTTAAGAATAAGAAGATACTGATTGACATAGATGGTGAAAGCACGCAAGGAGGATTATATTGATAAGAGTAACATTTCTTGGGACATCAGGATCTACACCGACAAAGGAGAGAAATCTGCCTGCTGTCGCGCTAGAGTACGAAGGCGACACCCTCCTGTTTGACTGCGGAGAGGGCACGCAGAGGCAGATGATGAGATATGGTGTGAACATGTCAAAGGTGAGAGCTATCTTCGTGAGCCACATGCACGGGGACCACTTCTTCGGGATAGCTGGATTCTTAAGAAGCCTCGGCCTGAACGGCAGAAAGGAGGATCTTGACATATTCGTGCCGGAAGGCTATGAGAAGGCCATGAGCAGATTCATCGGCGTGGATGTGCGCTTAATAGGTTACAAGGTAAACGTGCATGGGGTTAAGGCAGGCGTAGTATACAAAGGCGAAGGCTACACTGTAAGCGCATTTCGGCTGCTTCACACCGTGCCTACGTACGGTTACATATTCAAGGAGGATGACAGCTTCAACTTCGTGTTGGAGAAGGCCAAGAAGCTGGGTCTGAAGGGGACCATGTTCGGCCAACTCGCTAAGAACGGAAGGATGACGATAAACGGCAAAAGCGTCAGGCTAGCAAATGTGATAAGAGTCAAACCTGGCAGGAAAGTCGTATACGCGACTGACACTAGGCCTGCAGCTGCTACAGCGCGTGCATCGAAAGGGGCGGATATTCTAATCCACGAAGCAACATACGACCACTCTCTTAAGGTAAACGCAGTTAAGAATATGCATTCGACTGCATATGAGGCTGCCAGGATTGCCAAGAAAGCAGAAGTCAAGAAGCTTGTCCTCTTTCACGTCAGCGCTAGATATCAGAGCACGGATACTCTCCTGAAGGAAGCGAGGAAGGTGTTCAACGGCACGAGTATAGCTGAAGATGGGACGAGGATAAGCATCTGACCGTTTGTGCCCGCTGGCGTTAGGTTTATATGAATATTTGAAGATTAGTTATGGCAGGGCTCGTAGTCGAATGGTAAGACGTCACGTTGACAACGTGAAGATCCGGAGTCCGATTCTCCGCGGGCCCATTTTGAAAAATACAATGGCAATAGCTGGCGCGGATAGTGCTACCGGCATATTACCCGCTGAGATGGTCCGCGAAGAAAGTGCATTCGCACTCTAGGCTACGAAAGCGTGAAACCTGTTTACTCCTAGTGTACGCGGGTGCACGGGTAATAAAAACCTTCCTGCATGTTAGAAGATTGACGTATTTTTTGAAAGACACTAAGTAACCTATAAATATTGCAGTTTGCCATTTCTCTCTGATATTATGCCGTATTTAGACAAACATTCAAAGAAAGCGGTATCCCGCACGCAGGTCAAAGATATCAGTGCCGCAGAACAAGAGGAGGCATCCAAACTCGAGGCTGACGTAAAGGCGCTGAGCGATTGGGCAAAGTCGGAGATAGGCAAAATTGACATGATGCTATACACGAGCCTGCAGAGGTTCACTTCACAGGCGTACTTAGCGCATCCTTTCATGGGCGCCGGGTATTCGTATAGTGAAGAAGGGATAGAGAAAGGCATACGAGAGCCAGCCACATACATTCTAAAGCAGGGCGGTAAAAGGCTAAGACCGCTCGCATCACTGCTCACAATGGAAGCTTTTGGTGCCGATTCGGATAAGTACCTAGAGTTTGCCATCATACCTGAGGTAATACATACAGGTACACTGATACACGATGACATAGAAGACAACAGCAAAAAGAGGAGGAACAATCTCGCAGTGCATGTGGTGTACGGTGAGCCTCTGAGCATCAATCTCGGGTCGCTCATGTATTTCCTGCCTCTTAATGCAATAAAAGATAGCAAAAAGATAGACGAGAGCGTGAAGTACAAGATGCTGAGTTTTATCATTGACGATATGACGCATCTCGGTACGGGCCAGTCAATAGACATAGCCTGGCATGATCAGAAGGTCGACATATTCTCCATCAAGGAAGAAGAGATAATGGGGTGCCTTGCGAACAAGACCGGTGCGCTGTTAGGTATAGCGATGAAGATAGGTGCGGCCATAGGCGGCGCCGATGACCAGACCATAAAGAAAATTGGGGCTCTGGGCGCCATGTTCGGGACTGCTTTCCAACTCCGCGATGATGTGCTGAACATAGTCCCTAGTGCAGTCTCGGAGAATAAGGGAGGCATAGGTGACGATATAAAGGAAGGAAAGATGACAGTCCTCGCCGAATACGCCCTTCACCACTCCTCCAAGGAAGATGCAAAAGAGCTTGCCAAGATACTTTCAAAGCACACCTCCTCAAACAGGGACGTACAGAAGGCCATAGGCATAATAAGGCGCTCTGGCGCAGTCGAATATGTGGAAAAGCTCGCCAAGGAGAAGACAGAAGAGACCCTCAAACTGCTTGAGGAGATAATTCCCGAATCAGACGCAAAGAGGAAAATACGTGCGATGTTCATCGCAAACCTGAACAGGAAAGCATGATTCTAGTGGTTGCGTGCCTGCACTCTAAACACTCTGCCAGGCATGTTTGCGGTGCCTATATTAGGTCGGTCTCTTTCAGTGTACTACAGGCAGCGCACATGTTAGTTTCGGTATCTTCTACACTAATGTACCTGCCCCCACAATTTGAGCACACTGCGAACTCGAGAGAGCTTCTGCTCCTTGCGACTATCTTTTCAAGCGAATTCTCTAAGTAAATATCAATACCTGGAAAGACGTCTAGAAGATGTCCTGCAAGTAGCATTATCAGCCCTCTATAGCCGGATTCGTAGAGAGAGTACCTTCTCGCGTCGGTAGCATTATTCACATCAAGGTCTCTATACGTCGGCATTGCAAGCCTTATGTATGCTTGTTCTTCTTTTTTAAGTAGCGAAAGCAGCGGGAATATGTAAGTGTTCTCTCCATCAGTCTTGCGCGATACGCCTGCCACCTGTTCTCCAGAAAGCATGTACGCAAGCGCTGCATTTATCATTGTTTCCCTTTCTAAGCCCATCATTATCTTATTATGCCCTCCTTCCTCTCTCTTTATCTCAAGCATCCTAACCAGCATATGCTGCAGAGTTGTAACGGCAAACTCCCTTTTCTCTGATCTGACTAGAGAGTCTATTGTCTGCGTGACCCCATACTTCAAGTTGAATGCTGTTATTATCTCATTGTCTCCTATAAATTCATGTTCCATGCCGTACTTGGCGCATGCATCAGATATTTTAGCTTTGTCCGGTGTGCCGCCAAGATTCCCTACAGTTACGGCTTTAATATCATAATCCGGCAGATGCTGGGTGGACTTCAGTAAGTTCAGCATAGTGGTGCTGTCAGTTCCGCCGGAGAAGCCGAAAAGTATGCTATCGCCCTTCTCTACTAAGTTCTTCTTGAGTGTGTAGTCTGAGAAGGTGCTTTGGATGTAATCTCCAAATCCATCCCTATCCATATCGAAAAGGAACCTCTTCAGCGCGCCGCTTTCATCAAAGCCTATGAACTGCTTTGTGTAATAAATTGGCGAATCGCCTGCCTTGCTTGGCACACGCTCCACTGGTATGCTCTTGAATGACTTGAATATTGTATTGTAGAGCAGTCTTGTGCGGTATGCTCCATTTTCTGCTTCGGATACCTCAACAGAGGAGATTGGTATATCGTTCAGTTTAAGTATCTCTTCGAGCGTGAGTGCTTCATTGTTGTGGATCAAACGGTACGGCATTCCGTCCTTGTCAAAGAAATCGACGTGCATTATTCACAGCCTTAACCTTTAGATATCTCTTTTCGCAGCATAGCAATATAATACGGCCCTTCTTCTGCTATAATCTTATCGAGCCTCCATGATTTAGAATCTTCAACAATTCCTTCCATCTCCTTTTTTGAGGCGAAAAGGAAGTTGAACCACCCTGTATTATACATACCATATCTCAGGCGGAGCTGAAGCTCGCCACCGCTTCTGCCTCTGCTTGCATTAAGCGCATGGTATATCGTGTGCTCGCGCTCAGAGGTTGCATATGGGTCTAGAGCTTCAAAGATTATTCTTGCATCGCCCTTTGCAATGCGCGCTATGCTATCAAGCAGGGCTGGCGCTGTAGCGCGATTACCAAGCCATCCAAAACCATTCGCAAGAAGTAAAATTGTGTCAAATTCCGCAGCTCCTTCCTTTAGGCCGCTCATGTCAATAAAGCGGACATCCTTCACACCACGCTCTTTGCTAACTTCGACGCAGAGCTGCGACCAGTCAACTCCAGCGACGCTATAACCTATATCCTGAAGGTGCTTTGAAAACATGCCAGCGCCGCATGCAAGATCGAGTATGTTGCCTTTGGCATAGCTTACAGCTTCCTTCCATCTGCTAGGCCAGTCTGCGTAATCCATGAAATGGACTTTTGCATCTGCGATAGATATGTAACCATCATCTCGCTCTACTGCATACAGTCCGTTTCCACCCCTGAGGTGCGATAACAGAGCCTGGCCAAGCGCGTCTTTATCCTTGGTGAAGAGCATAGCACCCATCATATACTTCTGTTTATCAGGAAATCTACCATCATCTTTAGGTTGTCCTTACCCTTAGATTCCGGTAGGAGTGCATCAACATCCGCCCATGCCGCATCCGTAATCTCCTTAGCTTTCTTGGCG
>JAMCYG010000007.1 GCA_023473425.1 Candidatus Martarchaeota archaeon | reverse complement strand
CTATGCACCATTCACTAGTGTGATAATACCAATTTATAATGAGCCAATCGAAGTTGTGAAAGCTACGCTCGCCAGCATGAGCAAGCTGGAATATCCAGAATATGAAATAATAATTGCGGACGACTCTGAGGAAAAGCGCGACTACGGGCCAGGTTTCAGGGTAATTAGGCGCCAGAACCGTGAAGGTTTCAAAGGAGGGGCGCTCAGGAATGCATTCAAGTACATCGACGAACGGAGCGAACTTGTAGCAATATTTGATGCCGATTTCACAGTTGAGAAGGATGCATTGCGCAGATTTGCGCAACATTTTAAGGATCCGAACATAGGAGCTGTGCAGGGCTACATGAAGATATCCGCTAATGAGGACAAAAATGGACTTACTAAATTCATAAGCGTGATATCTGGTGTGTCGAACTACATACTATACGGCAGGTATCTGAAGAGAGGCTTTGTGACAGTGCAGGGCACAAATGAGGTTTATAGGAGAAAGGCCATAGAAGAGATAGGCGGAGTCGCACCATATACGACAGTGAACGAAGACCTCGATACATCATTCAGGCTTAGGAAGGCAAACTGGAAGATTATATATGATCCAAACATAATCGGCATAGGCCTTGCACCAGAGACTTACAGGAAATTCGCCGGTCAGCTCTCACGTTGGACCTCTTCAACAATACGAGAGTACAGGAGGCACATAGTGAGTTTCCTTAAGAGCAAGGAGATCAGATTCAGGGAAAAACTCGATGCGATTATGTTTTTGTCTACTTGGACAATAAGCCTCGTAGTATCGCCGACACTGATATTGGTGCCGTTTGCACTGCTCAGCACACCTTTGCCTATTGAATACACCCTTCCGATCTCGGCAATAATGACGTCTTTGCCTGTGGCAATAATATTTTCTTCAACCGACCTTAAGTACGGGATCAAGACTGCTATGGAGGGCCTAGCCATGTACTTCTGGTTTTTGCTGCCAGGATACTTTGTATCATTCAGAGCTGCAGTTGAAGGTCTCGTTAGCGATGGAAGTTTCAACGTGACTGACAAAAGTAATTCAGTAGTCGCACAAGAGAGCAGCAGCAAATAAAGACAGGCAACCGTGCCATATTTGTGCGTGCAGCACTGCGCCTTTGGATTGTATTTGATACTGAAAGATCATCAGATTGTTGTGCTGCTGGAACAAGGGGGTAGATAAGGAATTTAAAGATTGGCTCCCTTTCAAATTTATAAGCTCGTGCCAATGCAGCAGAATTCGTGGTGTAATCCCTTGACCCAGACTCAGAACACTCCAGGCATTTCCAAGCTGCCGCAGGATAATGCACAGAAAGATACCAAGAATTCAATAGTATCGGATATTAAGGGCCTTATGCAGAGTGCTTATATTATGACCGTTCCGTCCTACGGCAACGGCTTCTTCTTTACTATAGGAATTTACCTCCTTGAGCTGTTTGTCATATTAGGCATAAGCGGGATGATAATGCTTGTGTTTGGCCCATACTGGTGGGATACCACAGCAGCAGGAACATTCATAAGGAGTATACATGCTTGGGCTGCCGAGGCGTTTGTTACGCTCATGCTGCTGCACATGTTCGTGAACTTTGCGACTTCAGCTTATAGAAAGAAGAAAACAGTGTGGATGATAGGCGTTGTACTGCTGCTACTTGTATTTTTGGAATACGCTTTTGGGATAGGCCTGAGAGGGGGGCTCGTCTCCCAGTGGAATGACAAGGCTGGTGCTGACCTGTGGAACGGGCTAGGTTTGGGCTACTGGGTAAATCCGCTGAACCAGTCTGCACTGCTCGGATGGCACGTTGCAATAGTGCCTATACTGCTCATAGCGCTGATCGGATCACATTACATGATGGTAAAGAGGAAAGGCCTCAGCGTGCCGTATAGGAATGACATACCTTACAGTATGGTGCCTGCCGACCACAAGAGAATGTACAAGCGCATGGTGTATATATTTGCAGTAGTGCTGCTTTTCGCAATATTTTTGAGGGCGCCATACGTCTCGCCGCTTACTACACAGGGGATAGCCCAGCAGACCCCAGGTGTGTTCGCTGCTACAATGGTCAAGGAATTCAATTACTCGTCGGGCACGGCCACATACTTCGACACCATAGACCCTTACAACTTCAGCACCAGGCAGGTATATGTCGTAGTGCCGTACATGAGATATGTAAATTCGTCAGGTAGTGTAGATGCACTCTCTGCCTTCTACGCTGAGAACTTATCAGCACAGAGCATCACAATAGCGCAGGCGCTTGCTTACTTCGAAGCAAATGGCTCCATAAGCGAAGGGCTTAACTCTACCAACCCTATAGTATCAGTTGCTTCGAGACTCACGCTTATGGCACAGCAGGATATTTACGGGCCCATACTAAGTTCGGAGGAGTCGAACGGGCTAGATCAGACGTATGAGATAAGGTTATATGCCGATACGCGTGTGTTATACAGCTCTGCGGCTGAATATGGCCTCAGGACCAGGCAGTGGGGAATGATAAAGAGTGGTGGCAAGTGGTGGCAGATAGGAAGCTATTGGGTGGCCCCGTACAATCTTCTTGAGATATGGTTCCCAAATAATACCGACTTTGAGAATGGGGTATTGGCGCTAGCCGTGTTCCTTGTTGTATTCCTCTTCCCGTACATACCGAAGCTGAACGAGCTGCCAGACAAGCTTAAGCTTTACAAGATATTCTGGAACAGATTCACAATTCCAGAAATGAAAAAGAAGAACAAGCGCTAAGCCAAACCCACTAACCCGTCAGGTGGTATTTATGAATGACCACGGGCTTAATTCGCACAGATTAGAAATGATAGCAAAGAGGCTGGGCTTTAGCTATGAAATAATAGAGCATGGTTATGCTGGCAGGACGTCCCAGCAGGCTGCCGCTGCTATTGGCATAGATAAAAATTTCATAATAAAGTCTCTGCTGCTGTGCAGCAATGAGGAGAATGTCGGTGCAATATTACGTGGCGGCGACATGCTGGATATAAAGAAGCTGGATAAGGTTTCGGGTGTGCGTGGCCTCAAGCTTGCTCCAACAGGTATGGTAAAGGAAGTATTGGATTTTGAGGTTGGTGAGATTCCGCCGCTGGCTTTCAAGGACAAAGGCATAAGAACTTTCGTTGACACCGGCGTGGTCAGTATGCCATTTGTAGTCGGGTCAGGCGGAACACATTACACAGGCATGAAATTTGACCCACATTTGTTGGACAGCAAGCTTAAATATGTAGTTTCCCCGATTGCTAAAAGGAAGCTGCAAAAAATATAGGTTAAGCACAGGATAGTTTATAGCTACTGACAGGGCAGTACGTGGATAAGATAATTGATAAGATGATGAGATGAAGGATCACTCTAGTGGCACAGAAAAGGCAGTCGCCCTGATCAAAAACAGTCCGACGGAAGAGATACTCACAGAGGAAAGGCTGATCGAGTATCTTGACGGCGGTATAAAACTGAACCACTACATAGGTTTCGAAATATCAGGCATGGTGCATATTGGAACTGGACTGTTAAGTATGGGAAAGGTTACAGACCTGCAGAAGGCGGGGGCCAACACCAGCTTATTCCTTGCTGACTACCATTCTGTGATAAACAACAAACTGGGAGGTGACATAGACAGCATAAGGAATATTGCACTTGGGTACTTCAAGGAGGGCCTCCAACAGTCCATCAAGTGTGCCGGTGGCGATCCTGAGCGCACGAAGATTGTTCTTGCATCCGACTTCTATAAGGAGGCAGGGCGCGAATATCTTGAGGATGTGATAAAGGTAGCCAAGAGCATTAGCATGGGCCGCGCTAAGAGGAGTGTGACCATACTCGGCAGGAAGAGCGGGGACGATATAAGCCTGGCACAGCTGCTCTACGTGCCCATGCAAGTTGCCGATATATACGGCCAGAACATTAATCTCCCGCATGCTGGCATGGATCAGCGAAAGGCGCATGTAGTTGCCCTTGAGGCATCGAAGAGCTTTGCTTATGCACCAGTTGCACTTCACCATCACCTGCTTATGGGGATAAGCATGACTGAAGAGCAGAGAAGGCAAGTGCTGGAAGCAAGGATGCACAATGATAAGGAAAAGCTCGAAAACTCTATAATTGACGTGAAGATGTCTAAGTCCAAACCTGCCAGCGCAATTTTTGTGCACGATAGTGAGGACGAAATAAGCAAGAAGATAAACAAGGCGCTGTGCCCTGCGAAAGAGGTAGAAGTAAATCCGATCATAGACATCACAAGATACATAATAGCGCCGATACTCGCAAAGAGAGGCAAGGATATGGAGATTGACAATGCCAAGACGGGCGCTACAAAGACGTTTAGCAGCATGAGCGCGCTTGAGGAGGCCTATGTAAAAGGTGAGGTGCACCCGCTAGACCTGAAAAACATGGTGAAGGACAGCCTTATATCTATACTGGAGCCTGCAAGGAAGCACTTCTCCTCAGGGGCGGGGCTAAAACATCTCAACGAGCTCAAAGAGCTGATGATAACTAGATAATGTAGGATATGACATGCACGGCGTAGTATGAGATTATGTCTGCGAACTTCCGCATCACTCTTATGCACACCGCATTTGCAGCAGCTCTCATTTATCTCTTATTAGAGACTCGGCCAGCGCTCTTGCTGCGCCAGCCTTCCTGAAAGCGTACTCTTTGTAGAAGTCCAGACTCCCTTTAGTGCCTAACGCCATTTCTGCAACAACTGCCGATTCGATTGCACTATCATACGTACCGAGCATGTGCATCAGACTGCGCCCAGCAGCCCATCCTGCAGCACCGCCCACTGCGTTCCAGTCTCTCGAGCCTTTTAGGAGCAGAAAGATGGCATCGCCTCTCTCCAATAATGCTGCAGTCCTCAACTCTGCGAGTTTCAATGCGGTTCTTGTGCGCCTCTCCGGTACCCCTACAGAGTTGCGGAATGCGTCGCACTTTCTTATTATCATTTCCATGCTGTCGTCAATCAGAAAGTACATGTCTTCAAGCGCGCCCTTTGCGGTCTCATCAGAGAATTCCGAAACGCTTAGACGCGGCACTGCAAAATCATAGTACATCTCACTGCTAAACGTTGAGATCGCACCGCTCATAAATTCGGTGATGCAGCCTGTGAACCTCTTTGCATCAGTCTCAAGCCTGAGATACTTACCGAACTCCTCAACAGCCGAGCAGTAATAGGATATCGCCTCTTTGGGTTCATCCTTTTTGTAAACGCAATTGCCCTTGTCGATCAGATCATTGACTGCCCTAAGGTGCGGCAAGGGGCTGTCTAATTCCTTGGATTTCTTACCTTTCAGCATACCAGCCATGTGCCAGACCATGGAAGCTACAGATAGATTTGCTCGCACACTCCTTTAAGCCTTTTCTTTGATTAGAGGAAAGTGAAAAGGTTGCACATAAAGGTTATAGTGCTTGCCGCTGGATACTGTATACTGTGTGGTGAGTAATTGCTGCAGAACGGGCTTTTCCAGCTTATTGACGGATACAGGAATGAGATACTCAAAACTGCAGGCAAGATGGTGCAGATAAAAGCCATATCCCCTGAAAGCGGCGGTGAAGGCGAGGCCGAACGGGCCGAATTTCTGGGCCAGCTACTGAAGGAGATGGGATTCGAGCCAAGAAGGTATGATTACAAAGATGACCATGGCTCTGTGAGGCCCAATATTATTGTAAAGTACGGGAACGAGAAGGCCACGCTGTGGATAATACCCCATATGGACACGGTATCAGAAGGCGACCCAAGCCTTTGGACCCATGACCCATTCACTCTCTACGTAGAGGGAGATACGCTCTATGGCAGAGGAATAAACGACGATGGGCAGGATGTGCTAGCCTCAATATATGCGTTGAAGGCGCTAAAGGAGAGCGGCGCGAAGCTCAGGTACAATTATGGGCTTGCTATAGTCGCGGATGAGGAGCTTGGAAGCAAATATGGTATATCTAAGCTCATTGAAGAAGGTATATTTGGCAAAGATGACATGTTCATGGTGCCTGACGGAGGCAATCACAAGGGCGACGAGATAGAAATTGCTGAAAAGGGAATTCTCTGGCTGAAGATAAGTGTACATGGCAAACAGGTGCATGCCAGCACCCCACAGATGGGAGTGAATGCTTATAGGAAAGCTATTGAGTTCCTAGCCGAGGCAGACAAGATGCTCCATTCCAAGTACAGCATCAGGAACAAGGTCTTTCAGCCGGATGTATCCACCTTCGAGATGACGAAGCACGAAAAGAATACGGACAGCGTGAACATAATACCAGGGCTGGATGTGAGCTACATAGACTGCAGAGTACTTCCCGATTACAGACTGGATGATATAGTGGCAGATATGAAGGGATTGGCAAGCAGGCCGGAGTTCTCCGATACAAGAATAGAGATAGAGGTCGCTAACCAAGAGGACCCGACCGCGCCGACCTCTATAGACGCAGAAGTAGTAAAGCTGACAATAGACAGTGTAAGGCATGTGCTCGGAATAGAACCCAAGGCGGTAGGCATAGGCGGCGGAACCTGCGCCTCATTCTTCAGGAAAAAGGGCATGCCTGCTGTAGTCTGGAGCAAAAAGTTCGACATAGCGCACCAGCCGAACGAGTATGCGCTGCTGTCTGACATACTAGTCGATGCAAAGGTATTCGCCGATATGTGCGCAGAAAAATAAGGGGCATCTGGGCCCGACCCTCTCTGCTTGCCAGACATAGCGGTCACCCTATGCCTTGGATTGATATAGTAAGTAAAAATCGAATTGAAATATGAAAAATAAAATATAAAACACGAAAGAATCGGATTTCCTAGAGAATAGGAATCAGACTTTCCTTACGTTCTTTGCCTTCGGACCCTTGTCGCCCTGCTCGACCTCGTACTCAACTTCGTCTCCCACGTTAAGCGTGGCTCCGCCTTCTATTGCGCTCATGTGCACGAACACATCCTTTCCGTCTTCCCCGGTTATGAAACCGAAACCCCTTGCGGAGTTGAACATCTTTACTTTTCCTCTCATTGGCTCACTTTGTGTTATTAGCTATTGTACAGCATATTCTATAATCCTATGCCTTTGCCCTATTGACTCTGGTTGAAGGGATGCGCAGGCGCCTATGGGAATAGGCGCTTTATGTCCCTGAAGGCGAATGTCACCTCGCGCACGTTTTCTATGTTAAGCATCTGCTTCAGGAGCCTTGTCAGGCCAAAGCCTAAGCCCCCATGGGGAGGTACCCCAAACCTGAAGAAATCCGTGTAGAACTTGATATTCTCCTCGCCGAGGCCCTTTTCCTTGGCCTGCTTCATAAGTATGTCGTGCCTGTGCTCCCTCTGCGCGCCCGTAGTAACTTCCAGGCCCTTGTAGAGCAGGTCAAACCCTTTCGTGACGCTCGGATCGCTCTCCTTCCTCATGTGGTAGAATGGCTTTGCGCTCCATGGATACTCGGTGATGAAAATGAACTCGCTACCATACTTCTCCATGGCAATGGCGCCGAGCATCACGAAA
>JAMCYG010000002.1 GCA_023473425.1 Candidatus Martarchaeota archaeon | reverse complement strand
ATGTGAGGACGCCAGAAGTAAGGATTTATGACGAAGAGACATTCTACAGAATAGAGAAGATACAGAGCAAATATGAGAAATTCAAGAATGAGGAAATAGAGTAGGAACAATATTAAGGAACGTAACAGTTACTTATGGTCCGCTCCCTCCTCCCGATGATCCTCCTGATGGATCTGCCTTCATACGCTATACACCCAAAGTCTATTGTCTGGAAAGCTTTTTAAAGATATTTCGGAAAGGGCATTGCGGCACTGCCGAGCCAGACCTGCGTCATGCAATCCTGAAGAAATCTCTCTTTAGCTCCGTTACGTCGCCGTTCTCCGAAGCGATATAAAGTATTGCCCTTACCCCGTCGCTTTCTATTCCCGTCTCGCGCGAAATGTCATCGACCCTCATTGCCTTATCGCTTATCATAGCAAGCACACGCGGAAGGTTAGAATATACAAAGCTCTTGAGTACTACGTAATATTTTTTGTTGAACGCTCTTACTCCTACTACATATCCCTGCCTGATGCTCGCCTCAAGGGCCGCAGAGACGATCTCTGCCTCGGTCGAATTGCCTAGTACGAGGTAGCCCTTCTTTTCGAGCCTGTCGCCGTACTCTCCAGTATTCCTCAGCGCTATCATCTCTTTCATGTCAGCTTTGATCTCATTCTGCTGAGTCTGCCTCGCTGCTTGCTGCACTTGCGCTGTGGCGGGCTGGGGTATTTGGGGGGCCTGTTGCTTCTGAGGCTTCTGCTCCTTCTGCCCTGCTGCTTCGCCCTGCCTCTTTCTCATCAGGTAAGTGTCATAAATCTGGTCCTGTATGCTGTACCTTCTGACACTGTCCTTCTTGCTCTTTTGTATGCTTGCATATCCTTTTTTTAGGAGCACGCCGAGCACATTGGCCTCTTTTTCCGATAGCTCTTTGCTTACATTCTCTGGCGTCCTCACATTATACCTGAGTGCGTCCAGTTTCCTAAGAACCTGCAGCTCCTCTTCGGTCGGCATGCCTGCCGTCTCTGCCTTTTTCGCTGCAGTGAATTCTCCTTTCTGGTCTTCCCTGAATTCGAGAATATCCCCTGCTTTAAGTTTGAGTCGGTCTATCAGCTCGTCCGGCAGGTTGATAACGAGCTTATCCCCCTTCTTGTAGACCTTCGGCATCAATACCATCTATAAATAGATTTTGCGCTAAAGTATTAATAGATACTATGGAGAGCTTAAAAGAGTTTTCCACATACACCAAGCGCTACATAACGAAGAAGGATACATACGCCATAATGGCAAATGCCAAAGCGCTTGGCATAGACGACAAGCTTATTGCGGAGAACGCTGGAACTGCAATCGCTGACATAATAAAGCTCAAGTTCAAAAGGAGCAGAATCCTTTTCATATGCGGCAATGGGTCGAAGGGCGCGATGGGACTTGCAGCGGCCCGCCATTGCCTTGGATACCCGAGCGCGCTAAGCATAGCGTTCATGAATTCCGTAGCGGTAGTAAGCAATGAAGCAGCCGACCTGAACTACAAGCTGTTGAAGGACATAGAGGGCGCCGAGATAATAGACTCGACAAACATAGGCGTGCTCAGGTCCATGATAAGGAAGTCGGACGTCATAGTTGATGCAATACTCGGTGCAGGCATGCATGGCAGGCTAACGCAAGAGATTGCTGCGGCCATAAAGGAGATAAATAGCTCTAATAAGATTGTGATATCAATAGATGTGCCGACTGGAATAGATGCGGATACGGGGCTGCCCAACACAGCTCACATAGATGCGGATACTACGCTCTGCGTGTATAAAGTCAAGAAGGGGCTCCAAAAGTGTCCGCCCGCCGGCAACATCGGAGTGATAGACATAGGATTCCCTCCTACTGTAGAGCTGCTCTCCGGTCCGGGCGACGTAATCCTTGCGACGGAGCCCAGGTCAATAGACGCAAACAAGTATACCCATGGCACCGCGCTCGTGATAGGGGCTGGCTCTGATTTCAAAGGTGCTTCAGTCCTCGCTTCGTTTTCAGCCAACAGTGCTCTCAGCGCACTCAGGGGCGGCAGTGGATACGTAACAATCCTGCTGCCGAGGGAGTCGGAGGTACTGGTGAACAGGCCCGACCTTATCGTCAAGCCGATGAAGCGCGATAGGCTCTCCAAGGAGGATTTGGACACTATAAAATCCATAAGGCACAATACGCTTATAATAGGCTCCGGACTGCCGAAGGATGTGCGCATGTATCAGATAATAGCTGAAGTCATCAAGAGGGAAAGCCAGAGAGGCAACACTGTGGTTGCCGATGCGACCGCCGTTAAGGCTATGAACTACTACAAGGGCGCGCTGGGTCCCCGGGTGATACTCACGCCACATGAAGGAGAGTTCAAAGACCTAACCGGCGTGGACGTGAGAAAGATGTCGTTCAGGCAGCGCATTTACGAGGCAATAGACTTTGCAAGGAACCACCGCTGCACACTGGTTTTAAAAGGTCACGATACAATAATAACCAACGGCGAGCTCTTGAAGATAAACAGAGCCGAGACCCCAGCGCTCTCGACAATGGGCACCGGCGACGTTCTCTGCGGCCTAATAGCGTCATACGCTGGTGTCCATGACAATCCATTCGAGAGCGCGGTAGCTGCCGTTCATGTGCACTCGATGATTGGTGACACTCTTTACAGAGATAAGGGCCTGCATGCGACAGCTGAAGATGTAATAGAAAGGATACCTGATATAATGAAGAAGTACGACTTGCTGATATAACCGTGCAGAATGTGTTTTCATGGCTGATTCACCATACTCTTTATGGATTGATGCATTTATCGACAGAATAGAGGAGTCGCTCAAGGGGTTTGTTGCAGAGTGCCCTTCTTATGACGATATCGCGAATTCGATCAGTATGCAGGACGGCTTCGCCGATATCTCCACATCGATAGCGTTTAGGGTTGCTAAGAAAGAGAAGATGAACCCTGATGAAATAGCCGCAAAGATTGCCGGCGCAATTTCTGGAATGGACAATGTCGAGAGCGTTTCACATGAGAAAGGCTTTGTAAACGTGCGCTTAGCCAGGTCTGAGTTTGCGAAGGCGGTCTTGGGGCACGCGCTTTCCGAGAAGGAAAGGAGCGTAACATCCGGTATCGGCAATGGCAAGAGCGTGATAGTAGAATATCCAAGCGCGAATCCTGTGCATCCGCTGCACATAGGGCAGCTAAGGAACGCGCTGATAGGCGATTTCGTGTCGAATGTGCACGAGTTGTGCATGTTTAAGGTGGAGCGCGAAGACTACATAGATGACATGGGGCTCCAGGCAGCCCAGGCCGACTGGGGTTATATGAATCTTGCAGAAGGCGGGCCCGGGCCTGATGAGAAGTTTGACCACTGGCTCGGCAAGTTGTATGTCCAAGTCAACAAGAAAATCGATGAGCCAGGAGTGAAGGATAGCATCGCCTCGACGCTGAAGCAGATGGAGGATCATTCGACAGACACTGCGCGCGTTGCAAGGGAGGTCTCCGAGCGCTGCGTGGCTGCGCACAGACAGACACTAGCAGACTATGGGATATACCATGATGTGCTCATCTGGGAGGGGAATATACTCAGGGAGCACCTTCTTGACTCTGCAATGAAAATAATTTCAAAGAGTGCTGCATTCTACATCTCTACAGATAGCAAGTATGCAAACTGCTTCGTACTAGACCTGGACAAGATAAGCGATCTGCCTGAGGAGTTCAAGGGCGTGAAGGAAAAGATAAAGGTCCTGAAGAGGAGCGACGGCACTGCGACCTACGCAGTGAAGGATATCGCATTTCACATGTGGAAATTCGGCCTGCTGCCGAACCTCTTCAGCTACAAGATATTCCTAAAGCAGCGCAACGGCCGGCCGTTGTATACGACTACTGATTCCGGTGAGAAAATGGATTTCGGGGCCGTTGACCGCGCAGTTAACATAATAGACTCCAGGCAGGGCTACGAGCAGTCCATAGTGAAGGTCGCGCTAGACGCTATAGGCAAGAAAGACCTTTCGTCGGCGTTGAAGCATCTCTCTTACGGTGTAGTAAACCTTGAGGGCGGCATGCATCTTGCCGGGAGGAAAGGAACCTGGGTGGGCAACACTGCTGACGACCTGCTAGAAGGTGCCAAGGTCAAAGCCGCAGATCTCATAACTGCAAGGATGAAGCTCACAGGCGAACAGAAAGCGGAAGTAGCAAGGAGCGTCGCGCTGTCCGCAATAAAGTTCGAGTTCCTCAGAGTTTCTCCGGAGAAAAATATAATATTCTCATGGGACAGGGCGCTCAATTTTGAGTCCAATTCCGGGCCGTACTTCCAGTACATGCATGCGAGGGCATCAAGGATACTTGGCGACTATGGCAAGGAGGCAGGCTCCACGGCGGTCGACTACACGCTCCTAACTGGAGAGCGAGAATTTGCATTAGTAAAAAGGATTGCAATGGCGCAGACAGTTATAGAGAAGGCATGCAGGGAATACAGGCCCAATGTGGTGACTGACTATATAAGCGAGCTCTCTGCCCAGTTCAGTAAGTTCTACGAAAGCGTGCCAATACTGAAGGCCCAGGAACAGCGAGAAAGGGACGCAAGGGTTGCATTGACTGCCGCGTTCAAGCACACTCTGGCGGCCATGCTCAAGGCTCTGGGCATAGAGCCGGCGGATGTCATGTAAGCCGCGCTGTCCGGGTGCATAAGTGGTAATAAGGAACGATAGTAATGCATAAATACGATTAATAGCAAAAGTTTTTCGTGGACCTGTAGCTCAGCTTGGATAGAGCGATGTCCTCCTAAGCATTGATATATTGATGCAGAAGAAAGACATAGGTCGCGGGTTCAAATCCCGCCGGGTCCGTGTATATGATTGGGTGCTGCAATGCAGAAGTTGAAGGGTAAGAACACAAAGTCTGGAAAGGAGGAGCCTGTATTCCTTGTGAAGCCCGTGGCTAGGAAGGCTGGCCTCGACTATCTACACATATCTCTGATGGTCCTTGTGGTGATACTTGTGGGCGTGGCGCTCGCACTGTCCTTTTCAAAGCCTGGGACAATAGTGAAAGGGTGCGAGTACGGTTCTGTAAACGGCACTTGCATCACGCCACAGCACAACAGCACGCAAGCGCTCTCGGCCGCAATGAGCATACTTGCAGCATACAAATACTCCAACACTTCACTTTCCCTGCTTCCATACTACGTGATGGTCAACCAGTCTAAGGCTTCGTATGTCCCAAGCACTGGCAGCTGGCTTGTCACAGCCCCGTATGTCGATCCATTCGCACACAACGCCACATACAACCTATCGCTCGTGCTATATGACTCCAACCTCTCGCTGAAACAGGCATTCCTCTCGACCATGCCTCCGAACACAACAACCAACGACAGCGTGAGCGCATACGGCGCGATAGCCATAAGCGGAAAGGAAGCCTGTGCCACCAAGGCGCCAATACCTGTATACCTTGTCACAGACCCATATGCGCCTGGCGCTATGCAGGCGATACAGAAGGCAATAAATGTTTCCAGCCATTATGCCGGCGATGTCAATATGAGCTACTACATGATATTCACTGATTATGCAGTGTCGCACTACCATGCGTATGGGCAGAACAACACCCAGGCGCTCGGCTATTACCTTTACTGCTCATCGAAGCAGTCCGGTTTCCAGGCGTACATCGCCAACCTTACTAAGATATATGATGGTGAGCCGATTTCTGCGCCTGTGCTGCAGAATGTAGCTCTGGGATCCGGATTGAACGTCACCGAGCTGACGGACTGCGTGAACTCCTCCACATCGGCTCTCGACGGGCAGCTTGCGCTGGCCCAGCTCTACGGGGTGGCGACCGATACGCCTGCGTTCGTTGTCAACTGCAAGTATCAGGCACTCCCACAGACTGTCGGCAGCGCTATAAGCTATGCACTCAGCAAGGTATGAGGCTCATAGGTGTCTAAAACGGTTCATGTGATAGTTGGCGTTGACACGGGCAATACTGTTGGCATAGCCTGCATATCCCTGAAGGGCGAGCTCCTGCTTTCGGGCCATATGAAAAATGCAGATCTGGGCTGGATAGTAAGCAGCGTCAACTCTGCCGGCACACCCATAATGGTCGCAACCGACAAGAAGGTGGCCGGGGCCTCGGTAAGAAAGGTCAGCGCATCTCTAGGCGCAAAGGTATTCACGCCTCCTGCTGACCTCACTATTGATGCGAAGAAGAAGGTGGCATCGATATGCAATATAATAAATCCACATGAGCGCGATGCATATGCTGCTGCCATGAAAGCTTACGATGCATACTTGAACAAGCTCAACCAAGCAGCGCGGCTTGCCGCAGAGAAGCATGCAGATTCAGACAGCATAATGGCAAAGGTGTTGCTGAAATACTCAATTGACGAGGCAATAAGCAACAGGAAATCCGGCAGGAGATGAAAAACAGGTGCGATTATCCAAATAGGTGTAAATATGGATCTCAACGAGTACCAGGACAATGCAAAGAAGACGGCAGTATTCCCAGATGCGCTTGATGGCAGATTTTACTATCCTGCGATAGGCCTGGCAGGCGAAGTAGGCGAATTGCTGAACAAGATAAAAAAGATCGCACGCGACAGCGCCGAGATCAACAAGGAGGACCTCAAGTCGGAGCTCGGCGATGTGCTCTGGTACCTGTCGCAGCTGGCTGAAGAACTCGGCATAAGCATGGAGGATGTTGCTGCGCATAACCTAGAGAAGCTGAGGGACAGAGCGGAACGAGGGAAAATCCATGGCAGTGGCGACAACAGGTAGCATGCAAGCTGGGAAATTCCAAATATTTAAAAAGATTGCCTGAAAAGTAACCTAGACCAATTCTTCATTGATGGTGTATACTTGCAAAAGCAGAAATCGACGTTGTCCAAGGTAGCAGATAAACGCACCAACAAGAAGGCGCTCTTCAGCGAGATAATGTTGTCCGCGCGTACCATGCCAGTAAGAAGCATGCTCTTTGCGCTGCAGTTCTCAAAGAAGATGCTGACAAGCGACATGCGCGCTATGGGAAAGGCGGACTCTGAAAAGTCGCTGAGGCACCAGAGAAGGCTCAGCAGATCGCTTGCTGCACTGAGATCTGAGAGTTCGGAGTACAGCGAGCAGGCAAGGAACAGGGCCCTGCTGCTGGCAGTCAGGCACTACGTCAACATGTTCTACAGAATAGGCCCCAGGCAGCGCAGCACCTACATATCGATTGCAGGCAAGATCTTTTCGAGGATAAAAGCCGAGAACAACCTTCTCATTATACCAGCAGAAATGGCGATGCGCGGTGTGGACCGCGCCAAGGCCGTCGAGATGATTTACTCGGGCATAATCGAAATGCCTGTGCGTATGCTCTATGACTCGTGCAAGGCAGCACTTGATGTGGAACTGCTCCAGAGCAAGATGGGGATAAAGGAAGTGCCTGAAGGGCCAGTAAGCACAATAAAGGAATCGATGGGCATAATGTACGACAACCTCCTTGCGCAGGACCATAGTGGCGGCGTTAATGCAGGCGAGGTCACTGCAGCGTTCGTGAACGACGTGATAGAAGCATCGGAAGAGGCTGGCATTGTTGTGCCCTACTTCATAGCACACAGGTTCTCAGCTGAGAGTGTCATGGAAGAATCGATGAGGAAGATGGCGAGGAAGGCAATGAGTTTTGAGCTCAGAGCCTGACCTTCTTTATCCTGTCCTTTGCTTCAGATGCAGAGCTCCATCCAGATATTTTTACCCACTTTTCCGGCTCCAGTTCTTTGTAGTGCTCGAAGAAGTGCACAATCCTCTTCTTCGTTGCCTCTGGTATGTCATTTGGCTCCTTCACCATAGAATATGTCGGGTCTACTTTGTCTTTCGGCACAGCTACTATCTTCTTATCTACCCCCTTTTCATCCTCCATGTTTATCATGCCTATCGGCCTTACCTCAATGTAAGAGCCTGGAGAGAGTGGAACATTGCTGAGAACCAATACATCTATCGGATCGCCGTCCTCCTCTTTGGTGCCGGGGATGAATCCGTAGCTGAATGGATAGACCATTGATGTGAATAGTATTCTGTCTACCTTCATCAAGTCATTCTCCTTGTCATACTCGTACTTTATCCCTGAGCCTGTCGGTATCTCTATGAAAGCATTGACAATTTCCGGTGCATCTTTCCCTATTCCTAGCTTCATGAAAATCACATCAAATCTTATTATCACGCACTGTTTTATATTCCTTCTTGCGCTATAAACTAATCGCGCAGCCAGCAGTATTCTGGCTCCTGTCGTCTAGTCCGGCCAAGGACACGGGGCTTTCAACCCCGGAACTCGGGTTCAAATCCCGGCGGGAGCA
>JAMCYG010000011.1 GCA_023473425.1 Candidatus Martarchaeota archaeon | reverse complement strand
GCCGTTCGAGTTCGGCTGGCCGAGGTCTGCAAGCTGCACAGTGAAGTTGCCGCTCGTGACGTTCTGGCCAACGTAAACCGTCTGCTCAGGCTTGAGGCTCGCTGCGAGCTCGAGCTTACCTCCAGCTACGGTTGTAGATGAGCTGCTTGTCTTAGTTGTTGGTATCGTGGCGTTTATTATCGTCCAGTTCTCGCCGAGAAGTGAGAAGGCAGCGTTGTTTATAGTGTTGCTGCTCGTCTTGTAGTTTATCGGCTTGTTGAAGACGACCTGGTACGCTCCTGTTGCGCTTTCGAGCTCGAATGTGCCAGCGTTTGTCGACTGGTTAAACACAGGGAAGCCCGCGAGCCACAGGTATTCGCTCTCGCCATACGTACCTGAGTTGCTCATAAGAGCCGGCAGGTTAGCATTGGTCACGCGAAGCAGGTTGTCATAACTATTGACGGTAAGCTTCTGGAAGCTAAGGCCTCCGCCCACGTTCGTAGTGACTGACGAAACTGGCAGTGAGCCATCAGAATACGGGCTTGAGACCGTCGAGGTGCTGAAAGTGCCAGATCCTGTCGGGTATCCAGTAGCTATTGAATTGCCAGGTGTCTTAGTCAGAGCAAACTGGCTCGTCTTGATAGCCCTGTTGAGCACAGATCCTATCAAGGTGCTGAAACCATAGGTTCCCTGCGCGAACGAGACTCCGCTCGTGTTGAAGTAGACCTGTGCGTCAGGCACTACACCTGTGCTGCCGCTTACACCTGATACTGCAACGTGCAAGACCTTGCTTGCCTGCGTAGCGTTGATCGTCGCCGTCACGGGAACTGATGCAAAAGCAAGGTTTCCGATCGCAGCTGCGATGTTTGCCGCCGCTACTCCGTCGCTAGGCTTGGCGCCATGCCCTACAACAACCTGCACTAGCGGTTGCCCACTATTGCTTATTACAGGCACACTCTGGAAAGTCAACGGACCTGCAGCAACAATTCCGAGACCCAGCAGAGCTGCTCCAGCCGCGACTGCGGCCATTCTCTTTGCTTTTAGGGTTTTCATTTTCTTACCTCAACATAAACTTATGTTGTGTGAAATAACTTTCAATGTAAGGTATTTAAAGGGATATGCTATGTTTATAGTTTCTTTTATAAATATTCGTTTATACTTCGCTGATTGTCATACATTTTCTCTTTTATCGTCGCAACCTTCCCTCGAAGGCCCTTTTAGCACATTAGCTATCCGTCTAACATGCTGGTTGCGCTATCCTGTCGGGCATTGGCATTTATGCTATGCACAATGCGCGGCACAGTACAGCATTACCTGAAAAGGTTATTAAGCTTGCTCCGCAATTCTTTTTTTAAACATTCTTCAGTGCACTTGGCACTGTCAATCGCGGTATGGTCGCATGAGTGATGATGGAAAAAGGATCAGCAGGAGTAAGCTAGTCTTGCTAGCTCTAGTAGTAATACTTATAATAGACATAGTTGTCAGGCTGGGGATGACTAGATATGCAGGTTTCTTCGAGCCCGACGGCTTCTTCCATTACGCAGTCATAAGCTATGCAATCACCCATGGCCTCGCCATACCTGCTACACTCAACCTTTCAGGCTTCCCAGTGCACAATCCAGTAAGTGAGACCGAGGGCTTCTACTATCTGACCATAGTGCCTTGGCTGCTCCTGGGCAAGAGCCTGAGCTATTATACTATAATGAGGTACATACCAGTCCTTTTTGGGATCCTTGATGCGCTCGGCGCGTTCTTCCTGGCAAGGTATCTTATTAAGAGCGATACCCTTGGCTTGCTAGCTGCGTTCTTCGTCGCAGTATCTAACGGCGACATATCAAGGACTGCTGCACTTGTGTATAGGGGTGACGGCTTCTCCACGATATTCGTCATCGTGTCCATGATATTTTTGATAAAAGGCTTGCAGGGCCTGAATGCTGAAGGCAGCAGCATTCGCCTCAAGAGAGTTGTCGCATATGGAATAGGCTCTGCTTTCATGCTCAGCTTCGCCAGCGCGCTATGGAACGGCGCGCCGTACGCAGAGATAACTTACATGCTTGCGATAATTCTAGTGGTTGTATACGGATTTGTGAGCGCCAGGAAGGAGCTCCTAAAGGGCACTGTGCTGCTTACGCTCACATTTTTCCTGGACTATCTCTTAGTGCACGCTTATATGGCAGTAAAAATAATAAGAGCTGATCAGGCATTGACCAGCCCAAATTACTTCCTGTTCTATCTGCCTGTTCTGGCTGCGGGATTGATCGCGTGGGCCATAGTGGCAAACAAGGACAAGATGGCAGGGCTCGCAGGCAGCGCTAAGACAAGAGCTTACTTCATGGCCGCGCTGCTCGTCACAGGCACGCTGGCAGTTCTTGTTATAGGTGGAGGCTACATATCAAAAGTCGCAAGCGGCGGAGGTCTGGTCATAGCGCAGAACGGCCTCACAGAGACCATACAGGAGCTGCAGAAGCCTACATTTGGCTTCCTATTCGACAGCTTCATGCTGCAGCTTTTCATAGGGCCCATAGGGATAGCCCTATTCTTCCTTTTCTCGCGCAGGATAGAAAATAACGGCATGGCTCTCGAGGGCCAGCATCGCTGGATAGGCACGCGCATGAGCACAGCTTTCCTGGTGCTCCTCGCTTATTTAGCAACTACACTGTACCTGCAGCTGAACGCAGTAAGGTTCAACTCGCTGCTGGCTGTGCCTTTAGCAGTGTTCTCCGCTTATGGCATATACGGCGCATATGTTTTAGTGCGCGACATTAAGAAGAAAGGCATATGGCTGAAGTATGCAGCTATTGGAATCATATTCGCCATAGTGATATATGCAGCAGTATTCTCGTACATCAGCTCTATGGAGAGCGTGCAGGCGGATGGAATTAATTCGCAGTTCCTGAGTGCAATGTCGTGGATGAGGAACAACACGCCAGCAGGGGCTACAGTCCTTGCCCTCTGGCCCGACGGTTCAGTAGTGGAGGGCTGGGCGCATAGGACGAGTCTAATGGACAGCGTTGGCGGGCAGAGCGGCACACTTATATACAACTTCTCCAGGTTCCTGTTCAACAGCACATTCAATTCTACTTACTTCTACAAGGCAGGCAAGCCGGACTACGTTGTCGCAAGGCCGTACTGGCTTGCAGAAATAGCAGGCATAGCGCAGGAGGGCAACATAACAGGCAATGCAGCCGCGCCATACGGCTACACGCTGATGTCTTCATACAACAAGAAGACCGAGGGCAACGCAACAGTGTACACGTTCACAACTAGCAATGCGAACTTGCAGATAAACGGCGCTGCGCTCATTGTAAACAGGACTGCGAGCGGCGCGGAGAATGCTACAGCATACGTGCACACAAACTCATCTACACAGTACTACAGGATAGCGAACATAATATTCTACAACATCACGAGCATGAAGGCGCAGCTGCTCAGCGCCAACAGCTCGTTGAAGTTGCCGAATTATACTCTAATGCTATTCTACAGCGGGCTCAACATAAGCGGCGCCACGGTGCTGATGCCTTCGCTGCCTGAGAGCAACCTGTTCAAGCTCATATACACATGTGCCTCATCCGGCACATGCATTTACACAGGGCCCGACGGCAACGTTACGCTGAGCCTGGCGTATATCAACAGCGACACCAGAATATACAAGGCGACATACAGCTAACAGCTAACAACTAGCAGCTAGAGCAGTTTCATGCCCTCGTATCCGCTTATCACATCATCAGTGCCAGTGCGGCCTGCCAGTGCAGCCTTAATGCGCAGCAGCACCTGCGCCTTGCCTGTGCCCGCCTTCAGGCAGATGAGTATTATATTGCCTGAGACGAACCTGTCGCCTATCTGGTAGACATCGAAGCGCTCCTTCAGCATATCCACGTACCTGCGGTACTGCACCGACTGCATGAAGCTCATTGCATAGTTGACTGCTAGAACGCCGCTCTCCGACAGCCTTGAAGCTGCGAGATTGACGAAACTTTCGGTGAGGAATTCCCTTGGTATAGAGTCGCCAACATACGCGTCAAGCATTATCACATCGTACGTCTTGCCCGTCTTGGACAGATAGTCATAGCCGTCGCCCACTATCGTGCCAGATAGATCAGGCACTTCTGCTTCTAGGAATTCCCTGGCACGCGACATGAATTCCTTGGCCATGCTGGCCACATGGGCGCTCACCTCTACTATGTCGAGGCTGAACGCGCTGCCGAGATAGTGCTTCAGCTGCACCGGTATCGTGCCGCCGCCGAGGCCTATGAGGAGTATGCGCGGGCTGCTGGTAATAAAAGCGGCAGGTGTCATGTAGTCCCAGTAAAGCCCTGTCAGCACGCTGCCCCTCTTCAGCTTGGAATAGACGATGTGGTTGTACCTCAGCTCCATCATGTCGCCGAGCACGGCTATGTTTATCGCCCTGTCGTCAAACTTTCTGGCATTGGCGCCATTACGCGCATGCCTGGAGAACGGATTGCGCATGTGCATACCGCATTAGATTATTACCAAGGCACGGATTTAAGGTGCAGCGCGTATGCGCCGCGGTTGGTGGCTACATGCAGCAGCCCTGTCAGCACGATGAGGAACAGCATGCCATACACGCCAGGCATGTGCCCGAGGGAAAATGCGAACAGCAGCGCTACGGCGAAGAAGCCATACTGGTCCATTATCGGGAATCCTTTGCCGGGCTTCATGCCCAGCTGCCTCTTTATGAAGCTGCCGATTAGGTCGCCGAATATCGCACCTATGGCCAGCAGCACAGCTATCGGCAGCATGTAATGCAGGAAAGGATACTCGATCAGGCCTACTGCCGCGCCGGCTATTATGCCTGACACCGCACCCTTAATAGTCTTGTTGCTGCCGAATACCCTTCTGTTGCGGAGCTTCGCGCCGAAGTCGAGCGGCGCACCTCCGCCGAATACCACTGGTGCACCGTTAGCGGCGTACGCCGGGAATATGTATATTATCGGATAGAGGAAGACGTCGAAAACGAATAATAGGAATGACATTTGGACTACCTGCATCTACTTGGCCTTTATCTTACCCTGCGCCATCTTCTCGGAGCCGCCGCCCAGGAACGTAGAGCCGGGCCACAGCTTCGCAGCATTGGCTTTGAGGAAGTCTAGCGCGCTTTCCTTCGACCTTGATATGCAGACAGATTCCTTGTCGCGGTTGTAGAGCATCACAATGCCATTAGGCATGCGCTCTGCTATGCCGTCGGCGAGCTCGCGCAGCGACTGCATGCCGAGATCTATTTCCATTACCACTTCATTGCCGTTCTTCCGTGTGCTGCTCTGGGCTATGCCTGCTGCGACATGCGATAGCATGCTCTTGATTTCCTTGGACGCCCTTGCAGAGCCCTGCACCTCTGAATAGACTCTCTCCTCGATTTTTTCCATGCTGCCGCTCTCGACACCGAGAGACTTTGAGATCCTTTCTATGCCGCGCTGCATGGAATTGACGTAGTCTTCGGCAGCCCTGCCCGCAACAAACTCTATCCTGTCTATGCCGTCATGTATCCTTGACGTAGATATTATCTTTATCATGCCTATAAGGCTCTCGCGGCCCATTAGGTGCAAGCCGCCGCACGCCTCAGCGTCTATTAGCTTCCCGTCGAGGCCAGTGATCCTGACAATCCTAAGCCTCTTTGCTGGAACGCCATGACCCTGATATATCGAGAAGCCGAACTGCCTCTCGGCGTCGTTCCTGTCCATCTCCTGCACATCCACTTTTATGCCGTTGAATATGTATGCATTGGCAGTACTCTCTATCTTCGCGGCCTGCTCCGGGCCCATGCGCTCATAGTGCGCTATGTCTATGTGCGCCTTGCTTGCAGATTTCTTGGCGCCTTCCTGCCAGGCGTGCTGACCCAGCACGCTGCGCGCAGCCGCGCTGATTAAGTGCGTAGCGGTATGATGCGCCATCAGCCTCTTCCTTCTCTCAGAATCGACTTCGCAGTGCACCTTCTCGCCGGCCTTGAACGAATGCGGCTTCTCTAGTATGTGTACTATGACGCCGTTGATGCTCTGCACGTCATTTACGCGCATGTCGTTTATCGTGCCGTGGTCGGCTTCCTGGCCGCCGCTCTCTGCATAGAACGGAGTGCGGTCCAGCACCAGCATGTTTCCATGAGAAGCAAGAACTTTCGCGTCTGCGCTTTCCATGAAGTCATAGAACAGCTTCTCTGTCGGCTTGATGCCTTCTACATCTATGCCGACGTCTTTCGTGCGCTTCTGCGGCTTTTCTACGAAATCCCCCTTGAGTATTTTCTCATACGCTTCTTCAGGTATGCTGAGATTTGCGCCCTTCTTTGCTGCCTCTGATCCAAGGAATTCGGGAGTAATGCCATTGCTTTCGTATAGAGTGCGGAGGCGCTCAACTGTAAGCGGCTCGCGCTTCGCTATAATGGAATCGACAATCCTGCGCGCGTCGGCTTTGGTCTTGGAGTAGCGTTCCTTTTCTATGCCTATTACCCTAGCTATCTCATCCATGTCGAACTTCTCTTTGTAAAGCCAGCCAATGTCCTTAGCATGAAGTTCCATGAGCTTCATGAGATCGATATTAAGGTCGTAGCGCTCCATGAAGTCGAACACTCTCCTCAAAAGTATGCGCAGGTTGTAGCCTCCGCCAACATTGCTGGGCAGCGCTCCATCGGCAAGAGCAAAGAGCAGAGTGCGCGTGTGGTCTGCAATCGCATAAAGGGCCTGCATCGGCTTTATACTCTGCACATACTCCTTCTCGCCGACTCCCGCATTCCTCACTGCTGCAAGCTCCTTCTCGGTCGCATTTTTGGTCTCTGACAGGTCTACACCTCCGAGCACCCTTGCAACCTTTGCATACAGCGCCGTGTCAGGCTTCATTCCAGTTATCTTGTACGCATAGGCAAGTTCCTTCCTGAACAGCACATCATACGCGGTCAGCGCCCCGCTATAAAACCACATAAGCCTTGCATCGAGACCCCAGCCCACATCTATTACCTTGCCTTTCAGAGGGCTCACTTTGCCGCCGACATACTCGAATTCGGTGAACACACTGTTGACCAGCTCTAGGCCGTTCGAGAAGCTCTCCATGCACGGACCGAACTCAGAAAAGTCCCCCATGGCCCAGACATCCTCCGTGTATGTAAGGTCATTCCTTTTCACGCCAAGGATCTTAGTCAGGAAGTTGTAGTTGAGGCCTATGGTGCGCTCGCGCCAGTATCCCTCCTTCGGATAATTGAACGCAAGTTGGCCAGCCATCATGAATGAGGTTAGGTGCCTTCCGGTCACACCGGTATTAGGTATGTCATTGAACCGCAGGCATATCTGCGGCACTATGATCGGATTAGCGCTGTACTCAAATGACATCTTGCCGTTCTCTATGCGCTGGAAGTCCTGTATGCTGGCGATCGTGAAGTACAAGTCCTGGCGCCACCTGCTTACAACAGGATACTTTCCCACTTCTTCATGCCCCTCCTTCTTGAAGAAATCAGAGAACTTTTTCCAGAACTCCTCGAAGCCGACCTCCTTCGGCTTCTCCTTCATGAATGAGTAGGGCTCATGCTCCGAGTCACCGCACAGCTCGCGGCTCTCATCTGCAGTCCAGAAGTACTTGCCGCACGCCTTGCATCTCTTCCTCATGAAGCCCTCTTCTTCGAAAAGCTTCGTGGAATAGTATTTCTTGAAGTCCTTCGAGAATTCCTCCCTGAGTCCGTCCTTGCTTAGCATATCAACCACTAATCCCTTTCTGGGGCCACCAGACCTTGCACTCCTTTCCGAAGAAGGAGCAGTACCTGCACTTCCATGCCTCTTCAGCAGGCACAGGCAGAGATTCCCTGGCCCCGTTCCAGTACTTTAAAACGAAATCAATCACGCCTTTTGTCTCTTTATCATCGTAGCTGAACCTGTATGTTCCTATCTCTTTCTTGGTAAACTGGTTTATATAGCGCACTTGGAGCGTATCGCTCACACTCTTCGCATCAGATATAGTGCCGAAGAAGCTCTCGCTCATTGAGTCTATGCTCTGGAGCTCGCGCTCTATTCCTACGGCGTCGAACTGCCTGGTAAACTCTGGAGTCATGCGCAGGCTTCGCGTGGAATAGTCGCGCTTGAACTGCTCAGGACCGTATGCGCCGCTCCTTATGTCGTCTATCATCTTTCTGTACACAAGGAGCTGCACCATGTGCGTGCGCTTTTGGGAGCCGTCCGGAAGCTCGTCTTTCTGCCTAGTCTTATCCTCGTATATGTAGAGCTCGTCATCCTTAAGCCGTATCTCGTCTATCTTGCCAGAAAGCCTGAAGGCGCCGAGGGAGCCGTAGATCTGCACTTCCCTGGTATGCTTGCTTGTTGGCAGATTCTTCATTCCGAGGTAGCCCATGTAGAGGCTTTTGTATATGTAGTCGGCGTAGTTCTTCGGCTCGAGCTCAATTTGGATGTTAGCTTCCTCTTCGAGCTCCTGATGCAGCATCTCACCCTCCTGCATCTCCTTCGTCCTTTTTACCTTCTCAACATATATGTGGCGCAGCTCCATCTGCCTCTCGCACCAGTACTGAGAGGCAATGTCAGTCACGCGTATTCCGTACATGTTGAGTTTAGAAAGGACGCTCAATTCATCAGCCCGCCTACCATTCGTCACAGCAAAAAAGCTCAGCGATTACCTCGTTCATCACTGAAGATATTAAGCAGGCACATAATTAAAACATTATCCGAATTGCGCGGCCTTTGCGCACTGCGCAAAGCAGGCAGCAAAAGAGTGTACGAAAACATGTCACGCCTGTGCTATGCAAAGCAAAATATAAGAGGCTGCATGTACCATGGATTAGCGCATGTCCAGAAGCACACGTTGGCTGACCCAAAAAAAATGGAGCGGTCTGCGCACAGCGACGAAGATATTGTATATCATACTTTTAGCGGCTTTCATCATGGAGTTCGTGCTCCTTGACAACTCCGCATTTATACTGTACTCATTCCTGCTTTTCTTGGCGCTCGGGGCAGCCTTAGGGTTCATGCAGAGGCGTATCAGCGAGACTTTACTCGTTTCAATTGCATTCATCGCATTGAGCTCAATGCTATATATTACGAGCGCTAAGGGACTGCAATTCGTATGGATCAACCTGTCGATAGTAGGCTATTACTTGCTGATAAGCGCAGTTATAGGAATATTCATCGATACGGCCATTGATGAGAAAGGAAGTGTGAGAAGGCACATTGCAGGCTTGGAGAACTTCATCAAGCGCCTCACAAAAGATAACAGGGCGTGGTATGCGGCTGCCTTTGTAGCCGTACTGCTACTTGCTGCGCCGATATGGCCAGCATATAATGGAGTGCCGCACAGTGCATCCTACAACATGGTCGAGGATGCGGCCTATTACGGGAACGGCACGAACTCTTCGTCTTACCTGCTGATTGATGATCCGCCGCCATACAATTACACTATAGGGCTGTGCTCCAACGGCACGAGTGCATACGCACATGTTTCTGTGCAGAGCAAGAGCGGCCCGGCATATGCATTTCTTTTCAGGAACTTGACAGATGTGCGGAATGTGGAATCGAAAGCCGAGAACTGGCCTTTTTCAGAGCAGATCAGCATATACAAGAGTTATGCCGACGCTTCGATGTACTCGAGCGGCACAATAGCTAACTCAGGAATCAGCATGCTGAATTACAGTTGCAGCTATATGGTAATCATGATCGATAACTTAAGCAGCATCAAGGTGAGTTACAATATAAGCTATTATGGGCTTCAGCATAAGTATGTCACAATAAGGGAGGCTGAGCCTTCTGGATTAATCTCTGCAAACAGCACTTCAAATATGTATAGCGGCATGGTCTATCTAGC
>JAMCYG010000023.1 GCA_023473425.1 Candidatus Martarchaeota archaeon | reverse complement strand
CCCCATAGCAGTAATTAATAAAATAGGAACCGCATATAATAGAAATGTTTAAATGCCTCAGTAACTCAGTGGTAGAGTGCCAGTCTTGTAAACTGGAAGTCGAGGGTTCAATCCCCTCCTGAGGCTTATTGCTGCCCCAGTAACTCAGTGGCAGAGTGTTTGCATGGTAATGTGCGCGCTTGCGCGCTGCCATAAAGCAAAAAGCCGTGGGTTCAACTCCCACCTGGGGCTTATACATAACAGGCTAGCCAAGCCAATTTCTATATTTCGATAAAGGTTGCACAGTTCTTCATTAATAAGCAAATGTTTTATGCTCTTCCAGCATACCTCTTTCTCTTCAGAAATCTGACTGCCTAAAAAATACGATTGGATTGCATTTCTTTTACTCAAAATTATGACCCAACCTATGCAGCAAGTCTTTGTTGCTTTCAAAATAATTGCGCACTCTTGCGAGCTTACGTATTAGGTATTCTGTTACTGCTGCCTTAAGGTCAGACGGGTGCAACGCCTTGCTTGTATAGACCTCTTCCAACTGCTTTGCAGATGTTATCTCAAGGTCCCCACCGAATTTGCTGTCTCTTGCTATTACGAGCTTGCCTTCTGTTGGAAGTATCAAGAGACTAACAATCGCAGTTATTGGATTATCCTGCATCACACCTATTGGGCAGTATGCCTCTTGTATGGTCTTCTTTATCTCCTCTTCAGACGCATTAACCTTTATATTGCTGCCATACACTGAGGAGCTCATTTTCACACCCGGTCCCTTTAGCGAAGGCACCAACGGCATCATCAGCTCAACGTTTTTATTGTAGCCCATTTTGGGCATATATTCCCTGGCAAATGCCATTATATGCCTCTGATCTAATCCCCCTAGCTGCATATCAACGCCGAGATACTGTTCGTCAAGTGCCTGCATTATCGGGTAGATCAGCTCACTTACTTTTGGGTTTTTCATTCTAGTGACTTCTGATGCAGCATGCATTGCAGTTTGAACGTTTGCCAAGGTTGACATTTTGAATATATCCATCTGGTAATCATTTTTGAGCTGAAAGTCAGATCCTACTACAAATTTTGGTTTTTCTTTCCATTCGACTGATAATTCTATCGCTTTCCGCGTATACTCCCTCCTTATTTCGAGATCCTCCCATTTGGATTTAAGATCATCAAGCGCTGCATGTATGTCTGCAAGCAGCACAATCGTCTCAAAACCTACATTCTGCAAGTCCAGCAGCTTGCTCAACGATACCAAGTGACCCATATGCAAAGGGCCCGTTATGGCCCTGCCTAAGTATACCGAAGGCCTTGTTTTTGAAGCAAGCAAGTTCTCAAGCTCTTGTTTAGTAAGTATCTCTGCAGTATTCCTTGTTACCAACTCTATGTTCATAGCTAAATTTGCGTTCATTTTGTCAGACCCAGATTCATTACTTTTTTTCAGATGCGGAGTTTTTATCTACAGATTCTTTGTTCAAGTCCTTTAAACCGACATAAACCTTCTTCCTATTATGATTTCAGTATGTATCCATCTAGTATAAATCTTTAAATACTCGTCTTTCGAATAAAAGCCCTGCATTAGAAAACTTTTCTCTCTGGAGCAAGTCACTTGCAGCGAGTAGTGGCAGATAATCAAATGGAACTTTTCTTATGGTCACGCATGGTGTTACATCGCCCGAAGTAAACACCCTCGCACCCATACTTGTTTTGGGCGCTCCTCTGTTTTATCCGCTGCCAGCAGGCAATCACATACGACCACTGTAAAACCGAACTAAAACCTAACGCTTCCGGAACGTTATTTATATTTGGCGTCGCTCTTAACTACTGACGGTGAAATAATGGGAAAGGCAATGGAGACGAAGAAGGAGATACTCATTAAACTGAAAGAGGGAAGGAGGACCGTAAGTCAGCTTAGCGGCGAGCTAGGACTCGCCAAGTCCACTATCAGCCAGCACCTAGCTGAGCTGAAGGGGATGGGTGCTATAGAAGAGGATGATAATCACTACTTCAAGAGACTTAAGTACTACAAGCTCAAAACAGACGACCGGCCTGAGATTAAGCCCGTATTCAATACAATATGGATAGGCGCCATAGCCGTGGTTGCAGCAATGGCCGTGCTGGTTGCAGTATATGCTCTTGGTGGAATCGCCCCTAATTCCAATAGTAATCCACAGAATCTTGGAAACAATAGCAACGCAACCAGCCTGCCTGCGATAACTGGCGCCACTACCGGCACATACGCGTGCCCATTGCTTCGCGTATACCCTATCGCGAACTACTCCAGCGTCAGCACGATAATAGGCTACATAGCTAATGCATCGCCCTGCTACATTACATACATCAACGTGAGCAGCATGACAATAAATGTCGGCAGCGGGGTTAAGTACATTCCAGCCAACGGCACCATAAGCGTGCCAGAAACAGGATATGCATATACTCTCTCTGCGCAGCAGCGCGCTAGGCTTGAGAATGATACAAAGCAGGGATACTGTTGGGCTTACAGCGCGCTCGAGGCTTTTGGAATAAATGCTACGCATCCGAGCCAATGTAAGGCAAACATCTATGGCTAATGCATATGTAGGCTACGATGTCCTCAAGTTATAGTGACCGTAGGCATAATACCATTAGGTGGGTATGGCCGCAGGCGCAGCCAGTCTACAGTGATTGTTCCGCTGCCCCAAGCCCCCAACCCTACATATGAATTTGTCAGGCTCGGTTCATCAGTTGTGGACGCGGCCAGGGGACTATTATAATTTGTATATTCGGTTGCAGTTCCAGTTGCACCCCAGTATATCCCATAAACGGCCGGATATACTATACTTACTCCGTTCACATATATCTCGCTTCCGGCGTCAGCTGAATATATCTGCTGTACCCCTGATTCCCCTGCCGCATACCCTGTATTTAATCCATAACTCCCGCCTGGTGAAGCTGTGGTTGAATATATCAATCCGCCCCATGCGGCTGAAGTAGAAGTAACATATCCTTCCAGCATGTAGTCTGCAGGGTCGTATGTAGTTGTAGAATAATATATGTCTGTAGTTGCACTCAGTGTAACACCATTATTATAAGATGCGCCAGATCCACTCAAAAATGTAAATCCTGGTGGCGCTGAAGTGCCTTTGAAATTCCAATAGCCTTTAAACACTTCTGCACCATTGTCGTATTCAGCATATAAAGGCGAAAGCTGTGGAGCTTCACCTGCATATATGCCGTCATATTCTGTGGTTATCGGCAGCAAGTACATCTGTAGAGTCATAACATTTCTCTTGCTGCTGAGTGGAGGTATAGCTTCTGGTATCCTGACCCAGAAGATTGCATTGCCGCTAGCGGATGTGCTGCAGTTGGATTCACACCAGCTGTAAAGCTCCTTGCTGCCGTAGTAAAACCTTATATTGCCAAGATCTGGCCTCTCATGAGTTGCGAGTGTGGAATTTTTCGGGCTAAAACTTATTGGTACGTCGAAATGTGCAGGTATTGCCCCACCATTCTGCGTATTGTTGATCGTTATGCTGAAGTTTGATGCGCTTAGCGGCAGCTCGTCCTTTGGCAAGGTCGAGGCTTCTATGCGTATGAAGCCGCCGTATGAGTAGTTCGAGTTGGAAGGGCAGCTGGTGTAAGTAGTGTTGCCTGCTGCATTGGCGCAGTAGTTGGAATAGAGTTTAAGAGTGCCACTGTATATTCTTCCTGGGACCGCTCCATTATCAAACGTTGCTACACAGTATATCCTCTGCCCGGACTGTGCGACGCTTGGCGTGCATATGCTGTTGGATGCTGCCTTGTAATCTAACGTTGGCTGAAAAGAGCTGACATTTATTACCCCCGGCACCTGGTCTGCGAATACTACGAGCAGTTGTGACTGGCCCGCGACAGTCGTATTTGTAAGGATCGCATCGACGCAGAGGAATGTATTATACATGTTGCAGTTCAGCGGGAAGACGTTGTTTGGTAGCGTCGAGTATATAAAAAGTATGGCGAGAGCAATGGCAATTACTAGGAACATAAAGCTGTAAGTCGATAGGAAATCCAACGCACTCTGTGATCTCATGCACTCTTGCCCGCTGTATAAATTTATCTCACGGCAGAGTTATAAATATGCTGCTGCAGCATTACTTCTCATGCAGGAACACGAAGCTGAAGCCGCCGACTGGAGCTATGGGGAATACATGTCTGCGGTCAGAAACGTAAGGAGTAAGAAGAGGCTGGGGCAGAACTTCCTGATATGCCCGAAGGTAGCAAAGGCGTCCGCCGCTCACGCTGCAGGGAAGCGCGTGCTGGAGATAGGCCCGGGCCTCGGCTTCCTGACCAACGAGCTGTGCAAAACTGCAAGTAGCGTAATCGCAGTTGAGAAGGATTCCGGAATGGCTGAGATGCTCAGTACAAGGGTAAGAAGCAGTAATCTTAGGGTTATAAAAGCTGATTTCTTGGATGAAGCAGAGAAACTGCCGAAAGATATAGACATACTGATAGCGAATATCCCGTACAATATCTCGAGCAAGGTGGTAGAGTGGGCGACTGCCAACGACTTAGAATCAGTCATCTGCCTCCAGAAGGAGTTTGTAGAGCACATGACGGCGAGTCCCGGAACCAGAAATTATACGAGGCTGAGCGTCATCTGCAGTCTAACTGTATCTATTACCGAAATAATGCCTGTGCCTGCAACATGCTTTGTGCCTAGGCCAAGAGTTAGCTCGAAACTGATTTACATGAAGCCCAACGGCTTCAAGATAGGTGCCAAAGACTACAACATGATCAGGCTGCTCATGGAGCACAAGAAGAAAAGGGTGAAGAACGCACTGTTCGATTCTAGGAAAGAGTTAGGCCTTGACAACGATGCTGCTCGCGCCATTTCATTACGCCTCACACATGCAGATAGCGTAGTGTTCAAACTCACCCCGGAACAGATACTAGATATCGCGCACCAGATGTCGGGATTGTGCTAGTTATGGCTGTGCCCGCCTGTTCGCTTATTCTCTGAACGAATACCTGACCTCCTGCACTTCATCAAAGAGGAGAGTCGAAGGTATTGCCGCCTGCAGCTTCTTTGCTGCTCTTTCGCTTCCCTCCCTGCCAAGCAATATCTTGTAGTGCATTGGTACCGTGTACTTCGCGTTTATGGCGTGCGCTGCTTCTATTGCCTCGTCAACGTCCATTGTATAAGTGCCTCCTATTGGCAGCAGCGCTGCATGCAAGCCCTTCATCTCCTTCATCTCGGGAATGAAGTCTGTGTCGCCAGCGTGGTAAACCCTCTTGCCGTCCAAATCGACTATGTAACCAACCCAGCCGTTAGCCTTTGGATGGTTCTGCAGCCTGGCCTTGTTTACGTTGTATGCTGGCACCGTCTCTATCGCCACACCATCGAAATTCATCTTTTCCCCTGGCATGACGATCCGCACATTCTTGTACCCATTAATGCCCTCGCAGCCCTGGGGTGCAATTATCCTTGTGCCATCTTTAACGATCTTGTCTATATCGTCTTTGCTGTAGTGGTCGAAATGCGGATGAGTTATAAGTATCAGGTCCGCGCTTTCCTCTATCTTGTCCGAGAGCATATACGGGTCTATAAATATAGTGCGGCCTTTGGTCTTGGCGTAGAAGCTCGCGTGTCCTACCCAAAATAGCTCATCCCTAATATCCATTTCGATCACCTTTTATTTGTTTATTTGCCAAACAAAATATTTACGTTTTCTTTCGCATGGTACTACTATATAAGTATTTAAAAGTGTTAACAGAAATAATTAATGCTAATAACTGCTGGTCGCATGCGGGAAGAATACACTGTGATGGCACGCTTTTTCGTATTGCTTGCTATAGCAACTACCCTGTTGATCTCGAGTAGCACTTATGCAAACAATGCAACTAGCACACGTTCGGCGTCTTCAACCCTTAATCAAGTTATATATGCCCTTCCAGAATGCAGCTGCGGGCATATAGGCTACTGTCCTAACCCCAAACAAACTTGCACCCTTCTTAAGACCGGATGCTACCAATGCGTGTACAACTCTTCACTGACTACTTCCGTCACTACTACCACTACGACTTCCACATCGACAACTTCGATATACCCAGGATGCCCTACCGCCACGCCGAATGGCGGAGACTGCAACGTGTACAAGAAATTCGGCACTGTTGTCACTGACTACCCATCGGGCTCTGCTGGTAATGGCAACTTCACCGTGACCTCCTCTCCAGAAACGAGCAATACTCCTGTAATAAGTAGTGTGATAAATTTCAACAGCGCGAATGTGCAGAACCTTATAACTTGCCCTGTAGCTCCGAATCCATCTAACACGCTCGAGTACTTTTCTACAGACATGGCTGACGGCATATATGGCAACCGCTGTTTGGCCCCATCCAGCCCGCTAACTACCAACGAGTTGCTTGACATACATACAATGTGGAATACTACTGCCGTTGCGGACTCATTTGCTGGTCCTGCTTTCAACAATCTAGTGCGAAGCGATGCGTATGCACTCACTTATGATGGCGCCGCTTCATACAGCGGGCAGACGCCGAACATCTCCAACGGGTATGATACTGTGTCTAACGTGTTTCAGAACTTTCCCTCCTCGAATCAGAGCGGTATCTGGACATGGTTTGCTGAAGTTGCCAACATTCCTGCGATGAGTGGCTCTATATCCGAATCAGCTAATTATCCGAATCTCCATTATGACGTCGGTTACACCGTGAGCTGCAGCAGCGGTTCTACAGCGCCCTGCGGCAATCTGGCGGACCAGTACACTTACAGCTTCGACACTTCTGCGACTCTCTCAAAGCTGAGTTCCACGACAATGCCTGTACCTTCGGTCAATCCCTCATTTGCTGGTGAGGACTGGATATCTTATGACGGTAGTGCATATGCTCCGGCAAGCTTTTCCTCCACTGCAACTTGCGGTGCTTTACATAGCCTTAGCTGGTGCCTGAGCAATGGCGGCTACAACGTCCTCGGGTCTGGCACTTTATACTACACCGATGGCACGAACCAGAGCGGCTATATGACTACATACCAGGGCGACAGCAATAACTACTATTTCGCCTGGACATCGTGTTTTCCAGATGTTCTTGGTTTTGGCTGCTCCAAGTACGCCCAAAGGGACATAACCATCTGGGTAGTGCCGCAGAAAGCCCCATATCCAACAATTAATGTGGGCATGTATCCTTACTTCCTCTATAACACTTCGATGCCAGCTGTGGTCAGCTCTGCGACGAATAGAACCGAATTCCTGAACCTCTCATACGACATGTACAGTCCAAGCAACTATCTCAGCGCTGCCAAACTCGATCCGTTCAAGATTTACACTGGCGACGGCTTCTTCGCTACAGTGACTTCCTCATCACATCCTGCCGGGATTGTGACTGAATTCCCGTCAAGTTTGGTGTCGGTCGGCAATCCTGATCCAGCTGCATTCAGAAACGGCAACTCCACGTTCATGATCGCGGAGACACCTTCGCAGATAAAGCAGCGCAATGCTGGAAGCAAAGGGATACTCAATGGATTCACAACACTTGTCGGTCAGACCTTAGGGAGTATAAACAACTTCGCTTCCGGTCCTGTAGAATCACCGATATACATGGCTGAATCTCCCAACAACAAAATATACATAATCAACTATTCTACAACATGCGGCACGGCATGCTTCAGCTCGACCATGAGTTCATACCTCTATGTTCTGAGCTTCATACCAAAAGGCTACCTTAACCTGACTAATAATCCACCTTCTGTAGTGACGGCTAACACGCTGAATGAATGGGAATCTAATTGGAAAGCATATTGGCAGATATCGAGCACAGAACAATCAAGCAACTTGTACGTAACAAACGTGTATAACTTGACTAGCAATACGAATAGCTGGTGGGGACTCGGTGGATACAGCAATTCTTGTACAGGTTCTGACTGCATATCCAGTCTGGTGCCATACACGATGACTACAGACTATGCCGATGATGTTTTCATATTTGGAGCCACCGCAAGCACGATAAGCAGCTCATCGCCTACATTTGAAATGGCAGGCGTCCTATCCAACGGCACTATTGTAGCAAATAACAATCTGCAGGGTGTGCCTTTCGGCGGGGTGTACTCCATGGCATCTGACGCTGGCGGTACCTACGTATACCTACCGAATACAACTGGCGACATACTTGCATATAGCGTGAAATCAAACTTCGCGCCTGCGGGCACTATACCCCTGTCATATTCTCCGACCTGGCTCTCTGCCAAAATGTCCACTTTGGATTACATGGCGCATGGCGGCCCATTCAACAATGCAACAATAGCAAGATTCTACTCCAACGTACTTACCAATGATTCCACAGGCAGCCTTGCAGGATTAGCTGCCATCGGATTGGGTAACGACACTCCGTCTAACCATTACCCAGTAGCCATTGCTGGATACCAAGGCTTAATATATGTGCTTGACTGGTGGACGTATCATAACTGCGTGCTGAACCCTGGATATTATGGTGAAGGTGCACAGGTCATACAGAAGACTAATCAGATAATGCAGCCCTGCTCTAATCTAGGCACGCGCAACACATTCTATGATAACCTGAACTCGTCTATACTTATGTTGCGCGTATTCGCGCCTAACGGCACCGAGATAAAGATCGATCCGGTCAACTATAGCGATTTAGTTGCATCAAACTCTATGGCGCTGAGTTTCCTGAATGCAGGCGCCGGCAGCTACTTCAATGGCGAGCAGCCACCATACGGGTGGCCCCTTTCTGCCAATCTGACATACATAAACACAACTACATACAAAGTAGCGCACATTACATATTGTGCAGCTGACTGCAACTTCACTCCTGCCAACCTCAACACACCATATGAGCCCATAGGACCGCTCATACCGGCAACTTCGCGTTCCTACGGCCTGTTGCCGTACATAGATTTCTCAATGGATTACAATGGAACCGCTTACCTGCTTTCCAACGTGTCATCATATAGCAACTACGGCTCCTCTATCAGCACCATATACATCCAGCTATTAGGCTTCAGAGCTCCGGTCTACAACTATTCCAAGATATCCCTCGCTTCGAATGCCAAGTACTTCTGTTACCTTACTACCGCACCGACTTCCGGCAAGACCACCTGCATGGTTCCTAGCAACAGCCCAGGCAGCGCGTACAACTCTTCAGATGCGGCTGTGCTTATGAATATGAGCATGGGCCCATTCATAGAGGTGCCGAATTCGTTCAGCTATGCAGAATCCCAGGGATCGCCATCAATCTACCAATCTGCGCTGTCGACTTTCTCTTCGCTCGGAATTGGGCAGAGCGGGAGCAGCAGCGGAAGCCAGACGAGCACGAGCTCCACTACTACAACCATTAACTACACACAAGTTACGAATAGTTCCATACCGCACGGCACAGGGCTTGCCAGCAGCTACACTTACATCAACACTTCCATAGGCGGTGCATTTCTTGTCCCACTGCACTATTCTTATTCGTTGAACAAGGTATGGTCATCTCCCTCGTCATGCACTCAGGTATACAGAAGCAATGATATACCAACCGGTGGCCAGTGCGTAAGCACGTACAGCAATGGCAAAATAATATTGTCAGGTATCTATTGCAGCAGCGGTGCGCCATGCACTTATGATGTGCCTTTCGGCTCTACACAAAGCAGCAGCCGCGACATATATGCAGTTGCGCAGTATCCTGTACATACTGCTTCCCTCAATTACACCATACAAGGAGGGGCTACGCTGCTGCAGTATCTCACTACTGGCAACCTGTACACTGCAAACATCTCTGACAAGAACGTGATACTTCCGCCATTGATAAACTATAACCTGCTTACTGACAGGCTCATAGGCTCTGTCTACATAAACCAAACAGTGAATCCTGACAACAACGTGGCCTCGCCGCTTGTTGTAAATTACACACGCGTGCTGGCCTATGGCACGCAGACGTATAACATAAAATCCACCTTTGGCTCTTATCCATCATACCAGATTGAGCTCTCCAATCCTGTCACTCCTGCCACAGGCGTAACACAACTGCCGCCCAGCGAACGTTACGTTTGTAAGCACTTCATAATAAATTACTCTTGCTCATGGGAACAGGTTGCCCCAGAAGCGTATCCCGGGCCCAGCCTGATAAATCTTACGCTTGCCGGGCCTGACGTCAATGCTCCGTTCTCGCTGTTTAGCATATACAAACTGACATCGTACAGCGACAGCTTCTCCTACTCGCTGCTCGGCAGCAAGCAGGCGCTCGGATATGATAGATTCATATACATGATAACCGACGAATTCGGCAACCTGCTTAAAGCCCCAATCGATGTTGACATATCAAACTTGACGAGCATACAGCTGTCACATTCGATAGATACTAACCCCAATAATCCGAATGAGTCGGCAGTGACTGTGTCTGGCACGGCACTTAACTGCCAGAACACCGCTCTGACTGGCTGCACTCCCATGCCGCCTGATACGCCTATTTACATATACTATGACACTAACTTAAACTACTACAACTCAACGCTCACGCAGTCATCCGACCCGGCCAATTATTTCGCATACGCCGAGAACTGCGCGTTCAGCCCGCTTTCTACTGGGTGCACGCTTGCTAATCCAACCTACACATGGACATGGACAGACAGCGGTGGCAGCTATTCGCATTCCGACAACACCACAGGGGTAGAAGAAGCCAACTACGTCACGTTCCACACGCAGTACAACAGTTCCACAGCAAACACATGCGCGCTTGAGCCGAACAGCCTGCTTGCATCATCCCTGAGCGTTAACTGCAACATATACGGGTACTTCGGATTGCCTAAGACTGCCAGCTATCCTACCGGGACTGCATACTGCGTTCCCACCTTCCTCAATGGCACCGGCCACCTTACTACACAGCTCGGCCTTGTGGATATAGCATATACAGACTCTAATGGAAACTTCTCTGATAAGTTCAACGTATGCGGGACTGGTACTGCGAAGATTACTGCCTCCTACTACGGCGCTCCTTCCCCGGAGCCGATGCTGTACAAACAGCCTGACATGAATAACGCTTCGTACACTTCTACGCAGTTCACTGCGTTGAACCGCCCCAATGCAAACCTCAATACGCTGGAGTTCAACTACTCTTACTCGCCGTATTCAGCCGTGCAGACCTTCCCTATAGGAATATACGCCCTATCCTACGGTAAGGATGATGCGGCGATTGCTGTGCTTGCCGCTCTCGCGCTCGTGGCCATTACTGTAGCGATCCAGAGAAGAAGGGCAGTCCGATCCTGATCAGACGGGCTGCATGGCCATGGCATGAGCAGCATGCACTGGTATGGTGTCACACTATTCTTTTGATCAGCTCCGCACCTATTACCCTTCCTGCTTCTATCTCAGGCAGCACGGTCATGTAGGCCCCGGCCATGCTGAGCTTGGGTATGTTCTCGCGCTTGTTCACCCTCGATATGACCTTGAGCTTGCTGTTGACAGACTTCGCCGTAACAGATATGAGCGCGTTGTCCAGATCTGCATCGCCGCATGCTAACACGAACTTCGCCTTTGCGGCTCCGGAAAGCGCGAACGACTCCATTGCTCCGGCCTTTCCTACTACGGCTGGCACTCCCATCCTGCTCAGTGCATGTGCATACTTCTGGCTCTCTGTTATTACCACAATATCTTTGCGGCCTTCTTTGAACAGGTCATTGATCAGTGTGTTTGCGAAGCTGTTGTAAGGCGCTATTATTACATGGTCCTTCATTGACTTTATCTTCCTGAAGGTGAGCCTCTCTCTAAGATCTATGCTTCTGAGGAACGTGAGAAACTCTGTCGCAAGGAACAATGCGATAAGTGCGAATATTATCACATCTATGATGTTGACAACAACTATGAGCGGGTTCTTTGCAGCAGAGAGCGGCAGGAGTTCTGCGTAGAAGACCTGCAGTGCTGCCATGGCATTCCATAGTATGGAGACCAGCGGGTTGACACCGGCATATATTGTCAGCACCACAGCAGAGATGTACAGGGCGGCCGCTATGGCGATTAGTATCGAGTAGCGCCTTCTGCTGTTGTCCATATCATCACACCTTCGTAGCTACCATCTCTCCTATTTCGAGCCCAGCGAGCAGCTCCGGCACCACGCACAGGGTTGCCCCCGCACTGTGCATGCTTGCCCTTGCCGTTTCCTCTTTTGCCCTCGACACAATCTTGACCTCCTTGCTGATGGTCCTTGCGGTAACTATGCCAAGCATATTGTCGAAGTCGCTCTCCGTTGCGAATACGATTTCGCTAGCTGACTTTATCGAAGCGCTCTCCAGCGTCGCGGAACTGGTGAAATCACCCTCTATAAACGAGTATCCCTTGCTCTCTATCTCCTCTATCTTAGTCTTGTCCTTATCTATTATCACGAACTTCTTCTTATTAGCTGCAAGCTCGTCGCATACTTTCTCCCCCAAAGGTGAATAGCCACAAACTATCACATGGCCAATCATCTGGTGCGCAGACCTGGCTACTATTTTTGACTTTATATTGATCCCAGTGATAAGGTCGAGCAGCGAGGCTATGAGAAAGCTCACTATGACGACCTTTATCATGCCGTCTATCAGGGATATTCCAGTCAGTATGTAGAAATCCTGGCTGAACAGCGGCGTAGTGCTTATAAGAGGTGTATCAAAACCGCCCACGCCTCCCGCATCAAACAAGGCTGCCAGCGTATAATATAGCGAGGAATAGGTATTGTGCGACATTTTGTCTATTACCAGGAACGAAATCAGTGCGAACAGCACCACACTTATTATCAAAATTGGCACTGCGCGAGATGCAAAGCTCTCTTCCGCGCTCTCCAAACCGTCGCTCATCTAACCACTGCGCGTTGCACTACTATTGGCCTATTATCTCCCTTATTATTTCCTTGCTGGCGGACCTCTGCGGCATTACTATATAATCCGCGCCCGCCTCGACCAACTTCTCCCTGACAAACTCGTCGTTGGCTCTGGTCGCTATGAATATTTTCCTGTTGAGATTCCTTGCAGTAAGTACCGTGAAAAGGTTCTTCGCGTCGTTGTCCATTACTATTGCTATGGCTTTCGCATGCTCTATTCCAGCCTGTTTCAGCACTTTCGATTGAGTCGCGTCGCCGTTGACAGTGTCGTGGCCGAGCTCTGCGGCCCTTTTTGTCCTTTCGGGATCCAGGTCCACCACAACGAAAGGCAGTCCCTTATCCGCCAGTACCTCGATTACGTTCTGCCCAACGCCGCCATATCCGCACACTATCACATGCCCTGACCTTCGCGGCACGCTTTCCCCTTTAGCTTGCCCTGCAGCAGCATCCATCTCTCTCCTACCTCGTCTAATTAACCACGCATTATGAATATAAAAAACCATACCGCAGCGGAGATATGCAAGATGCGTCAGCACCATATGCAAAATGCCCTAAAAAGACGCTTCTGGCTCAACCTGTACAGCAGCGATAAAAACCTTATTTGTATTTAAAGACTACAGGTAGAAATGAAGGTCATTTTCATCTACGGTCCGCCTGGCGTAGGAAAGCTTGCAGTAGCCACAGCGCTTGCCAGACTTACTGGCTACAAACTCTACCATAACCATCTGGCCATAGAAGCCGTGCTGCCTATTTTCGATTACGGCACCAAGGAGTTCAATCGTCTAATAAACAGATACAGGTTGGAAATGCTTGATGCCGCAGCTGCGTCAAGCCTTCCAGGAATGGTTGCAACGTTCGTGTATGCAAAAGGCGCAGACGATGGGTACCTAAAAATACTAACGAAAACGGTAGAGAAACACGGCAGCAAGGTATTCTTCGTACGGCTGTATTGTTCCAGTGACGAACTTAAAAAACGCCTGATTTCAAAGTCTAGAATGCGGTTCAGCAAGATAAGGTCAGCATCGACACTTGCAAGGCTGGAAAAGAAGTACGACCTTCATTCTACTGTCGATGGCTACGAGAGCTTTTCCATAGACAACACGTCCGTACCTCCAAATAAAGCAGCAAGGATGATAAAGGAGCACTACAAACTGTGAGGCTCTGTATCTTTCCCGTCAACTTCAGGCGCATCTTCAGGTTGCTACGCAGATGCTGCATAAAATGGCTTTCGTGGCACTCGGGCATTCAGCACGGCTGCATGCCATTTCTTTGCGCAGCATCCCTCCACCTGGCTATGTCCTCTTTGGAATCCAGCATGCTGTCTGGAAGCTTAGAGACGTCAAACCATTCATACCTCTCTGATTCAAGCGTTGGGGCTTTAGCATTTAGCCTTATCTTTGTATCAACTGATATTGTGGTCGCGTATATGAATTGCACTCCAAGCACGTTCTGCTTAAAGTTGAGCTCCTCCCTTACGCATATGAGCTTCAGGGTGTCTGCGCGTATGTCGACGCCTATCTCTTCCATTATTTCCCTGGAGCAGGCCTGCGCCGAAGTCTCATCCGCTTCTACCGCACCACCTACATTGCCCCAATCTGCGCCGCCCTTCTTTCTCTTTTCAGCATTCCTGTATAACAAGAGAATCTTCGAATAATCCTCGCTGAACACGCATGCGAACACTCCAAGGCTGAAAATGGCTTTCCCTTTCGTATAATCACTACTGGCTCCTATACATCTGTAGCTAATTTATTGCTTTTGAGCAACGCATAAATAAATCATGGCTACACGATAAGCGTATGCTGCCACTCTTACATAGTGCAATCCGTATATATACTCAAGCATATAATTTTATGCACGCGGCCGCTAGTATTAGCTCCACCCAGATTCGAACTGGGGTTTTCAGGTCCAGAGCCTGACGTCCTTGACCACTAGACGATGGAGCTACAAATCGATGCCGGATATGCCCGGCAAGATATATATTGTCCAAACGTTTTATAAATGCTAAGTGCGGATGTGTTAGCTATGGAAGCAAGGTACAATGTGAGCCATGCGCTTGAGATAAAGGACATACTGCTCGCTGATGCGGTTCTCACGCTCGCGTTCACCATTACCCTTTCTGGAGGGATATTTGGCATAGCTGGAAGTACATCCAGAGCGGCCCAGCTCATCATAGAGCTGCTCCCAATATCGTTCATTGGCGTGTCGCTAAGTTTCGTGCTTCATGAGTTGATGCACAAGTTTGCGGCCCAGCGCTTCGGTGCATTCGCCGCCTTCAGGACATCGACCAATGGTCTTGCCATAACCCTTATCACGAGCCTTTTCGGTTTCCTTCTAGGCATACCTGGCGCAACTGTCATCTATACGAATTCATTCACGAAAAGGGAGAACGGCATTGTTTCGCTTGCCGGTCCGCTCACCAACTTCGCTGTGTTCGCTGTGTTCGCTGCAGCCCTTATACTTCTCCATCCCGCAGCGCAGAGCTACATGGGCTTCGCCCTTGACTTCATAATGTTCATAAGCATACTTCTCGCTTTCTTCAACATGCTGCCAATATTTCCACTTGATGGCAGCAAGGTGCTCGCCTGGAATCCTGGCGTATATGCGGCAACAATGGGCACAATATTCGTACTGATACTCTTCACCAGGCTTATACCAATCAGCAGCATAATATTCATGATAATAATAGCTGCGATGCTCTCCCTGTTCTACAGGAGGATGTTTTGACCTTTTCAGTCGTAGCAATCGTGAAGGTATTTAAGCGTTTATTGTCAATTAAGACTGTGTGGCCATGACCCAGTACAAGCCCTCAGACGAAGGTAGGGCGCCAACCGCTGAAACCAAGACTACTATAGACTCACTTCTTGACCTTATAAAGAAGAAGGGCAGGATAGACCTCAATAGGGCGTCAGCTGAGCTCAACACCAGCCCGAATGTTATCGAAGGATGGGCCAAGGTACTCGAAGAGGGCAAGTTGATAAAGATATCATATGAAGTGGGGCGTATGTTCATGGAGCTCCCAGAGGGCCGCACTGCTTCAGAGCAGCTCATGAAGCAGAAGGCAGAGGTGGAGATGAACAACGCGAGGAACCTGCTTACCACGCAGACTATAAAGCTTGGCAACCTATCGGACTCTCTCTCAAAGCTGAAGGTGCAGTTCAGCGCGGTGGACGAGCTTTACAGGAAGGCTCTTCCGGACGTGCACAAGCGCCTGGCTGAGATAAATTCCATTTATGATGGTGTTGAGAAGCATGCCAGAGACATAGAAGCATCATACAAGAGCATAACTTCTGATTATGAGAAGTCCGTCAGCGAGATAGATGCGATGGACAGAAAGATACAGGCATTCCTCAACAAGAGCGCCGAATCAGGAAACGAGCTGAAGCTTCCAGAGGCGAGTGAGTTCAAGAGCAGGATAGACAGCTTAGAGAAGCAAATAGACGAAATGAGGAGGAACAAGGACAACATGGTGCAGGCGATAAGGAAGAGTGTGGAGTCGCAGCTCCGCGAACTCGAGAGCTCCATAGAGCAGGACAGCAAATCGCTTACTGAGAAGCTGCTCATTGAGCGCAAGAACCTGGACGAAGTGGAGAGAAGTGCACGCGACCAACTGCACACCGCCAAAGGGTTCTCTGACATGTACAAGAATTTTAGAAATGAGCTCGAAAAGGACCGCGGATCCATAGTCAAGAAGCGCGATATGTTTGCTGACTCATACAATAAATTCAGGAAAGAGGCCGACAACGCGAACAGGCTGATTCACGACAAGCTGAAGGAGGTAGATGCAACGATGAAGGCCGTGAAGGAAGGCTACGGGGTCGTGGGCGCGTTCGATGAGCAGATGCATAGCGTTAGCCTCAATCTATCGACATCCGCGGAAATAATCAAGGAACTGGAATCCATCACAGAGAGGTTGATAGGTGATGTGAACGCAGTCCTGGATTCTAAGGGCATGGATGCCGATGATGAACTCACGCTCGCGAACGAGATACGCGACAAAGCTGCGGATTCTGATAAGAAGATATCTGAAGTGGAGTCCTCAATATCCAAGGCTGCCTCTGGGTTGAAGAATGCTGGCGAGATGCTTGAGGACAATGACGCCCTCCAGAAGAAGGATGTCAGCGGCGGAGCGGCCCTTTCGCAGGTCCAGGATCAGGACCAACAGCAGCCCAAGGGCAAAGGCAAGCCAGATGCCACTGTTAATAAAGGTCAGAAGAAGAAATGAGGCGCTGAACGATGTCTGAAAAGGAGACGAACCAGAATGATGGCGAAGGCGTTAGGTCTGCCAGTTCCGAAGGCAATATATTGGCTAGTTATACTCTCGACGTTCATGGAATGGCAGTAGACGTAAAGATAATTAACACTGACGAGTTCGTGCCGAGATATATGACTAAGACCACAGGCATAAGCGACGCAACAAAGCTTCTCATAATGTCCCTGAGGTCCGACCTCCTCAACATGGTCCCGATAGACCCGTCGAGGGTGGACGATCAGGATTATGAAAAAGAACTGAATACTAGGTACATAGAAGCGAGCGGCATACTGATAGACAAGCACCTTCCGGGACTGGGGCAGGACACCAGGAAGCTGCTCACTGCCTACATAATCAACATGATGCTCGGCTACGGCGAACTCGAGATACCACTTGCTGATGATAACCTTGAAGAGGTAGCGATAAACGGAGCCAGAGATTTCATTTGGGTGTTCCACAAGACGGTCGGATGGTGCAAGACCGACATAAAGCCGCAGAGCGACAGCGAGATATACGACCAGAGCGAGCGAATGGGGAGAAGGGTAGGCAGGGAGATAAACAACCTGCAGCCGCTTATGGATGCAGAGCTCGCTGATGGCTCCAGGGTTAATGCGACATTATACCCTATATCTCACGTGGGCAACACCATCACAATAAGGAAGTTCGCAAAGAACCCTTGGACAATGCCGGCAATGATAAAGAACAAGACCATAGATTTAGGCGTGGCTGCGCAGATATGGCTTGCTATAGAGAATGAGATAAGCCTGCTGATAGCTGGCGGAACCGCATCCGGAAAGACGAGCTTCCTTAACGCCTCGAGCATATTTTATCCTCCAACTAGGCGAATAATAAGTGTAGAAGAGACGAGGGAACTCTCCCTTCCTAATTTCCTGCAGTGGATCGCGATGGTTACCAGGCAGCCAAATCCCGAGGGCAAGGGTGAGGTTACACTGCACGACCTGATGGTCAATGCACTTAGGCAGAGGCCAGACATAATGCTGGTAGGGGAGATAAGGGTGAAGGAGGATGCCGAGACGCTATTTGAAGCCATACATACAGGGCATGCAGTCTACGGCACACTGCACGCTGACAATGCCCAGGATGCCGTCATAAGGATGACTAACCCGCCTATAGGTGTGCCTAAGATAACGCTGAACTCGCTTGGAGGGATAATAGTCAACTTCAGGCACAGGGCTAGAGGTATAAGAAGAATACTCGAATATTCGGAAATATTGCAGAACGGCGATGCGAACGTACTGTACAGGTGGAACATGAACACTGATGAACTGGTGCAGATAAGTGCCATGACCAGGCTGTCGGAAGTGCTCAACATGTACTCCGGACTCTCTACATCCGACATACAGAGCGAGATAGATGAGAAGTCGAAGGTGCTGAAATGGATGGTTTCGAACGACGTAATCTCTGTTGACGATGCAGGGTTCGTCGTAGCCAACTACTACAGGAACAAGAGCAAGGTTCTCGATATAGCAGAAAACAATGTCAAGTTCTCAATGGATATTTTCAAGTGATGCTATGCCGCTGGAAAAACAGCCGGACTATGAAGAAATGGCCAAGACGGTCAGCGACATAGACGCAGCCAGCTCCGCTTTGGAGCGCGCCGCGATAAAGATAGACGTTTCAGGTCTTTTTTCATCAGAGCAGCCGCAGAAGGCCAAATACGACGACTTGCTGACAAAAATTGAGGGCGCGGAATCCAAGAGAGCAATATTTGGAGCGCAGAAGCCAGGGCAACAGCAGCAGGAGGTACGTGGCGCCAAGTCACCATTCGAGGAGCAGGTTGAAAAGGCCGTATCCCCGGAAATTGGAGCGCCGCAGGCCGACCTCCAAGTGCCTTCTACGCCAGTAGCCCTCAAGGGCATCAAGGTGAAGAAGGTCAACCTGAAGGACCTCGTGCTACCAAATCTCTCACTTCCTGATCAGGTGTCTGAGCTGGAGAGAATAATAGAAAGCATAAGCGAGGGTGTTCTGGACCAGGAACATCTTGACATAGTAAAACAAGAGGTCTATGGGCTGTACTATTTCATAGAATTGCAGAGGAAACAGGTTGTGAAGGAAAAGAAGAAGCTCAACTCGCTTGAGCAGTCGATGTGGAACCTCAGGGATCAGAGGCTTGTCGACGCGATAAGCGCACTGAAGCAAAAGCCGGTTGGTTCCAATGCCTCTTAATTTTAACCCATTTAAGAAAAAAGGCAGTCCTAGAATAATAGAGGTGGACGGCAGGAAGATAGAGCTTCAGCCCAAGCCCAAGAAAGGGCTCTTCGGCGGTTCCCAGAAAGCCGCGAAGCAGCCGACATCACCTTCAGAGCTGATAAACAGGCCTTCCGCGTCCACGAGCTCCACCGCTATACCGGCACAGCAGCCGCAGCAGCCGACGCAGCAGGGCAGTACACAGGCGCAGCGGTCTTCTCAGCAGCCCAATCCAACCGCTCAGCAGCCTCAAAAGCCTACGATGCAGCAGAGGGCAGCATCGCAGCAGAGACCGAAGCGCGGATTCCTGCACAATTACATACAGAGCGTAGCGTTCAAGCACCCCAAACTGGAGGATGCACTCACCGCAAGGGGCGTCAAGGAATCTGCAACGGACTTCATAAGGCGCATGCTCCTCTCCTCAATAATGATGGGCGTGCTCGTAGGCGCCATGATAATCATAGTGCTGCAGAAAACCTCAATTAGCATGCCTATTGAACTGCTTCTTGGCGCACTTGTCGCGATAGCTGTATACAGGATGATGTTCGGCATGTTCCTGAACTATCCCGCGCAGAGGGGCCGTAAGACCGGAAAGGGCGTGGAGCGCGACATACTTTTTGCTGTGCGAGACATAATAATATCATTGAGATCCGGCATGCCTCTGTACAATGCGATAACATCAGTCAGCACCGGCTACGGCGACGCAAGCGCCGAATTCAAGCGCATAGTGGAAATGGTGCAGGTCGGAATACCTCTCGGCGATGCTATAGATCGGGCAATAGCCGAGACCGGCAGTTCCTCGTTCAGAAGGGTTATGCTTCAGGCAAGCGTAAGCATAAAGTCAGGCTCGGATGTTATATCGGCGCTGCAGTCTGCAATAGATCAGCTGTCGCAGGAAAGAATTATAGAGCTCAGGAGGTATGGGCAGAGGCTGAACGCGCTGGCAATGTTCTACATGCTGTTCGGCGTAATACTTCCTAGCATGGGCATAGCTGTAGCTACTATACTTACGACATTCATCTCTCTTTTCACGATAACTCCCCAGCTATTGTACGGCGCTCTCGTGGCAATATTGTTCCTGCAAGTGATATTTCTTAACATAATAAGGTCTTCTAGACCGGTCTTCACAATGTGATACTATGGCAATAAGATTTGAGATGCTTGTATCGAGAAACCTGTCAAGGAAGATTTCCAAGGAGCTGGATCTCGCAGGCGTGAAAATCGATCTGAACAAGGTTCTGGGCATAGCGATAACAGGAGCGTTCCTGATAATAGTGCTCGTCTCGCTCACCATGTTCCTGAAGGCCCACTTAAGCCCAGCGATAGACGTGCTTTCAGGAATAGGCGCAGCAGGGCTTTTCATAGGCATAATATTCATGATCCTGGAGTACATGATAGATGGCAGGAAGAGCAGGATGGAAGTGATGTTGCCGGACTACTTCCAGATAGCAAGCGCGAACCTGAGAAGCGGCATAGCGCTCGACCGCTCGCTGCTTCTTGCAGCGAGGCCAGAGTTCAAGTTCTTCTCTGACGATATAAGGGATATGAACAGAAGGATATTCGGCGGGGAGACCCTCGAGGTAGCGATGAAAGAGCTTGGTGAGAAGTATAGGTCGTTCCAGCTGCAGCATTCTCTAAGAATGGTGAGCGAGGCACTCAGGTACGGTGGAGCCATGGCTGACCTTCTCGATCAGATATCTAAGGACCTGAGGAGCCAGCAGACCACCCAGAAGGAGATATCCGGGCAGCTCTTTATGTACAGCATATTCATAGCGTTCGCAGGCGTCATCGCAGCCCCTCTGCTATACGGCCTCACCAGCCAGATGATAACGGTGACTGACACTGTATGGAAGGGCATACTCGCCGCAAATCCTGGCGGGCTTCCGACGGCTGGCGTCTCATTCCTCAAGCCCAGCCCCCCCAAGATAACTCCTTCGGAGTACCAGACCTTCTCAATAATAGCAATATTCATAATAACCGGATTCGCATCGCTGATAATGTCGACAATAAATTCGGGCTCGCCGCTCAAGGGTTTGCGAACCCTTCCGCTTTTCATAGCCGCAGGCATCGGAATGTACATCGTGATAGGGCACGTGATAGCGCTGATGTTCTCCAGTATAGCCGGAGGAGTCTGACCTGCTGCACTACTCAGCGCTTTGCGATACTCTGCTTCTCACTTTGTTTTTACTAAATTGCCCATAAGAACAGTAGGCATAACCCCACCTGGCGGATACGCTCTCTCCCTGACCCAATAGGCATACAGGGTAGCTACTGCATTGCCCTGCGTGGTTATCTCTATATTCACAGGTGTTGACGTATCGCTGTAGTCTGTTGGCGAGAGGGCGTTGCCATAATTATAGTATATGTCAGCAGACGAGCTGGGCAGCCATTCTATGCTCCATACATAATAAGTGGACGCGGAAGGCTGCGTGGAGAAGCACGGCCAGTTCTGGCTTGGGTTCCATTCACCGCCTGTGAAGCAATCTACTGCTGCATGCCATCCGTCGAAATACGTTCCTCCGTTGCTTCCGCTGTTCAACCAGATGCCTGAAAGCACACCTCCGCTAGAGGTTCCAGGTCCTACGAACTCTGCGTACATGTCAGTCACAAGCGGGTTTGAAAACGTGCTGATTGTCCCAATATCCCCGCCCTGCGATGGGGATATGCTTATTCCATTATCTATCGTTTCAGCGCCTGATGAAGACCACTTGCTCGTGTTGAGGCTCGTGCCCTTGAAATTGTCATAGAAGTTGAACACCATTGCGCCATTGTCATATTCAGCATATGAAGGCGAGAGTTGTGGAGCTTCGCCTGCATATGGAGTTGTGGCTGCACTTTGGTATGCCATGCTGTACTCCACATTCTTCGGCATGAACCCCATGGTTATAGTGGTGTTGGAATCTGCCGCTATGCCTCCAGGAAGAGATACCCAGAATGTGGCACTAGGCGCTGAAGAGCTGCAACCGCTCTCGCACCAGCTGAACAGTGGGGTTGCGCCATGGTAAAATCTTATGTTGCCCAAGTCGGAATTCTCGTACTGGTTGTATGCCGCGGGATCGAACGTGATCATCTGCTGAAACGGCGAAGGGGACTGGGCGGGCTGCATATTCTCTAATGTAAGGTTGACATACGCTATCATGACAGGATATCCTGCCTCAATGCTCAGCGGATATGTGAAGAACCCATAGGTAGTGTTTATTGCAGCAAGGCCGGTGTATGTCGCGTTTATGTATGCTGGAGAATCCTGATATATTCTCACGCTTGAGTTGTATATATTCATGGAACTGCTCTGGGCGCTCGCCTGCTTTTCCATTGCGCTTGCAAAAGCCATCACAGTTGCATTGCTCATGCCAGGATAGCTCGTGCCATTAATCATGCCGTTGTACACCAGAGACGATAGTGCAGCCGATGCAGTCGAGTTTAATGGGTACTGGAGCTGCGCGCCCGCTGGCAGATATACATTTATAGCATGCTGTACGCTTGTGGCAAGGAATGGGCCAAGCCCGTCCCTAAGTGTATTTACTATGCTGCCTGCTCCTATTATAGCCGACGCTTCGCTGGCCTGCTGGTTGTATGTGTTATTCAGCACGACGTAAGTTATGACCTCCGCGAGCATGAGCACAAAAAGTATTATAGTCAGCAGCGTGAACATGACCCCTTTTTTGCTGCCGCCAATGGCTATCCTGCTGCGACCGCCTCCCTTTGCTTTCTTCTTCAGTGCCATAATACCACGCTCGTGTTGTACATCGCATTCGCTCCGTTCGCGCTGATATACGTCGGCGCCGTCGCCTTGCTAATCTGGTACGCGTTTGTTATCGCTGCGGGCAAATAGGTATTTTCAAGTACTGTGGTGTATGCCGGACTAGTAAATGTCCCGTTGTTGCCATTGCCAGAATAGTCATTTGCATTCCCGTCAAGCGGCCACCATCCTATCAGGTTGCTTGTCGCTATCGGGGCGCCCGTTATGCCATTCCTGTACATGCTCGTGATGTTGCTCTGGGTGAGCACCTGGTTATATACCTGGACATTCGCTATTATCGCATTGGCAAGTTCGTTGCCGCCCGGAGGGTTATCACCGATGCCGATAGCCGTCCTTGCAGGGGTTAGCCCTACTACGCCGCTGAGCGAGCATACCTTCACCTTTTTACCATTTACATATATGGCTACGTTGCTGTAGCCACTTACATCTACTACTACATAGTACCATGTATCAGGGTAGATTATGTCGGAAGGTGCGACGCAGAACTGCCAATTCGTTGGCCAATACTCGCCATATTCCAACGTGTTGGACGTTGATCCTGCCCATAGCCCGCCATAGTCGAAATTCTGGCCGCCGCCTATCCCATTGTTGCTGCTGGCATTGTAGATATCAGTTATCGGGTTATATCCGCTGTTTGCGCTGGATTGTGAATAGAGGTAGAACCATTGGCTCACAGAATAGGTAAACGCTATAGATGGCGAGTTCGGGGCATAGAAGGCTGGCCCGTTAGTGAAGTTTCCGAGCCGAAGCCCTATCGAAGGGCCGTATGTTTTGTTGACGTATATGCCTGCATTGTGCGACGGGTATATTCTTTCCATTATCAATGAAGCATAGGGGCCTGCGCCCTGCGTCAGATATAGATCCGCTAGCGCCTGCAGGACGCTATCGCTGCTGCTTACCTGATAAGCTCCGAAGCTGACGTTGCCGCCGTTGCTCGAGAAGCTGCATATGGGGAAGCTGGACGCGTAGAAATATGAGCACACATTGCCTATTGTGGCGCTAAGCAGGCTCTGTTCCATCCCTGATGCATCTAGAGCCCCTGTTCCATAGACGATAGGTGAATAGAAGTTAATATACAACAGAAGGGTGGTGGCTATGCTGGCTATTATTAGCGCGAACACCGCATCGATTGTGAACACGAATCCCTTCATATTCCTCATCAGCTCACCGCTAGTGGCGTGTTGGTCCACACCTCTATATATATTGTGACCGGGGCGCCGTCAAGGAAAGCCACTCTCTTGTAAACGTAGGTGGTCAAAGACTTCCCATTCTGCGGGTTAGATCCTATTGTTATGTTCCCTGCCTCGTTCGCACCAGATGTGGGACCTCCGGACTGCTGTATCACTATATAGTAGTTATATGCTACGCCGAGCGGGCCCTTGGTTCCCCCATAATTGTAATTTGCCATAGACATCAGAGCGTATAGCTTGCCTGGCGATATGCTACTGCTCCCGTTGCCGTCCGTGAGGCCTATGCTCACGCTGTCCCATGTGCCTGCATTCGAGGTGTTCACAATACTTTGCCAGTTATCCGGATTTCCTGGCGACATAATAGTCTGCGCCAGCGACTCGGCCTGCAGTTGCATAATTGTTGCGCCGTTGCCATACGCGAGCGCTAGCTGATTGTTGACATTGTACCATGTATATGCAAGCACGGTTATTGCTACCCCGAATATTATTATTGCGAATATAACATCAAAACTCCAAAACTGTCCCTTTATGCGAGTTACCATGCAATCATCCGAAAGTTAGGTTCTTATATGCAATCTGCGGCGGCCCCTGCTGATAGAGCTGTGCTATTTGCGTCGGAGTAAGCCCGATGTTGTATATCTGAGCATTGGCTATCTGGCCATTGAAGAAGAATCCCGGATCAGATTGGGAGTCGCCTATCCTCAAATCTTCAGAATAAGAGTAGCTGTTAGTGAATGTGTACGGCCCGTACTGCTGCCCATTCACGTAGAGGTATACATTTGTGCCTATGTTGTTAACAGCGTCAACGTAGATCCATTGGTTAGTCGGTATCTGCACGCCTGTGCCGATGTTTGCGACAGTCGATGATGCAAAGTCAAGGTAGCAACTGGAGCCTGATGGATAAATGTAGAACGTATAGCTCGAAGCGCCGTGGCCAAATATTGCACCATCGGTGCAGCTATTCACTTTTATCCATGCGCCGAGCGTGTAAGTTGTTCCGGGCGCAAACTGCAGGTACGTAGGATTGTTGAGGTCCACATACCCATTCACACCGTTGAAGCTTGCCACCTCGCTTCCGGATGCGTAATTATTCACATAGTTGTTGTTGACGAATATGACGTTTGTCGGCGTGATATTGGCAGGGTTGGAAGCATAGCTATTCATGTCCCCTGCAAATGGCCACCATGCCAGCAGCGCAGACGTGCTCGTGGGGGGGACTCCGTTGACGCCTTCGCCGTATACCTGTGCTACTTGGGAACTGGGTATAATGCCGGAATATAGCTGTACGTTAGAAATGTTGCCTTCAAAGTAGCGGGTGCTGCTCTGGTCGCCTATCACATACATCGTGTTGGCAGATCCTGGCTGGTAAGCGGTTGTTGCGCTTTGAAACTGCGTGTTGAGATATACAGTCTGGGCTGTAGCATTTGATGAGAAACCAACTAGGCTCCACTTATCGGTCGGGACCACGAGTGAAGTGCAAAAGCCGCCGCTAGGGTTCCATAGATAAAGCGTGCCTGCCACTCCCCCGCAATAGCCAGAACCCTTGTTCACCAAGAAAAATTGGTATGTGCCAGCGTCAGCCGACTGCCCATCAAATTCCATTATGGTATCGAGATCGGTGGTCTTAGCAGTGTTGGTCGGGTATACCCATGCGAGCGCGCTGATCGGATATGCATAGAGATTGCTGCCGTCAATCTTGCTCGAAGAACCATCAAACTGTGCCGTCATGAAGTTGGTTGAAGCAGAGGAATAATTGCTCCAAACTATGTTGCTGGAATTGCCGTTGTCATATTTGGCGCTCAAGTCATATATCGTATTGCTTACGGCACTGGCACTCGCCAGAAGCGGCCACCATCCCACAATGTTTGCCACTGTAGACTGGTTGCCGTTGAACGCATATGAGTCGACCGCTGTGCTTGACCTGTTTGCGCCGGTAAGGAATGTATTCGTGTATCCTGATGAGTTCGTCAGCAGTGCAACATTACTCCTTCCACTCTGGCTGAAAGTTCCGTTGCCTGCGATCATCCCTATCAACAAATCTTTTGCCGCATTTCCGTTTGCCAGCGCCGCCTTTGCAACCAGCTGAGAGACAGTCGTGCTTCCCTCCAAGTTTGACGGAGCTTCATTGCCGTTCCGGGCGTATTCTTTCGTATTCCCGTTCAAAGGCATCCAAAGAACCACATTCGAGGGCATCACTGGATAGCTGTCTATCCCGCTATTGTACAGATCCATTATCTGCTTAGATGATAATGCGGTGTTATACACCTGCACGTCCGCTATGCTTCCGTTGAAATATCTGTCCCACGCACCTATATGGCCTGCATTCAGGCTTATGCACCCTATATTCTTGTTGTCCGCAAAGGTCTGGTTGTTTATGTAACCTGCCTCAGCAATGCCATTGCTCAGAACCATGGCAGTCATCATCCATCCTTTTGCGAAAGTGCCGCTTGCGCTCCATGAGTTACCGCTCGTTCCATTCCTGAGCTCAAACCTCAGGTTATTGTCATTGTACTCTATATCAGCCCATCCTCCTGAAGTTGGTCCAGACGGCTGAGTGCCGTTGTACAAGCCTATGACCCCTCCCTCATTGCCGGTCGAGGGCATTCCAGAATCATAGGACCATGCGACGAGCGTGAGGTTGCAGATGTTATGAAGAGATAAATTGTCGATCGGGAATGCCAGATTTATTATGCTGCTCTGCCCATTGAACTCTATCGCCTTTGAACTGGACAGTGGATTTACTGCCATGCTCCCTTCTAATGATAAGGTCGATATGGGATTTTTGTCCACATATATTGTACCGTGCGAATTCGCAATCGATACCTGGCCGATATTTTTTATCTTATAGATAGTGACGCCATTTGACGACGCTATGATTGTACCGTTGATATCAAAGTTGCGCGCCCTGCTGAAAGCGTAAGCTACCACGCTTTCCTTACCTACGGTCAGGTTGGTAATTACCACACCGGAACTCGATATCTTTATGGTATATGGGGCTGTACCTATCTCTCCCGGTATAAGGACCGTGGCGTTATAGCCATTGCCTGAGCTTAGTGCCTGGTTTATATAATTTGCTATGTTCTGCGCTATCAATTGTAGAGAAGAGTATTCCTGCTGATTCAGTGTCAGCGCTCTCTGGTTTACCACAATGACGAAAAGTATCATAAATATAACTAACACGAACGAGTACACTATCATAAACTCCAGCGCTATCTGCGCCCTCTTCCTGCTGAAGGGAAGAATCTCACCGCTGCCCGTCATCTACTCAGCCATAGTTGACTGCTAAAGTATAAAAGGTTTCCAAGAGGGCAGCCTAACGAATGCTACACGCCTTACAGCTTCATGCGCAATAGATTAAATATGTGAATGAGGAAATGCATCATATGGATGTCTCCTACCTGTCAGGGAAGGTCCCGAAAGAGATTGTCGAGTCGATATTAGCCAGGGGCATAAAGACGTTCACCCCTCCACAGGAGAAGGCCATAGAGAACGGCCTGATCGAATATGGCAATATAATGGTAGCGAGCCCTACGGCCAGTGGAAAGACACTCATCGCAGAGATGGCGTGCGTAAACTCCATATTATCGAGAAGAAAGAAAGCGATATACATCGCGCCGATGAGGGCGCTCGTATCCGAGAAGTTCGAGAGGTTCAAGGCAGACTACCCCTTTATTAAGGCGGCTATGTCTATAGGCGACCTTGACTCTTCTGACAATTGGCTAGAGAGTTATGAGATGATGTTCTTCTCGACCGAGAAGCTCGACAGCCTAATAAGACATGGGGTTGATTGGCTCGGCTCGGTCGGTTGCATAGTGTTCGACGAGGTGCACATGCTGGGAGATGCTTCGAGGGGCCCTACCCTCGAGCTTCTGATAACCAAACTCATGGAAAGGTGCGATGCACAGATCATAGCGCTAAGTGCCACTGTTGGCAATGCTGAGGAGCTGTCAAAGTGGCTGCGCTCAAAGCTCGTGGTGAGCGACTACAGGCCGGTAGAGCTCAAGAAGGGCATCGTCTATGGAAGCAAAGTATATTTCGATGGCGTTGACACGATAGAGAAGGGCGAAGACATAGCTTCGCTTGGCACACCTCTCAATGGAACAAGCAAGGATCCCGAAATAAGGGTTGTAGAGGATACGCTCGGGATGGGCAAGCAGGTATTGATATTCTTCTCTTCAAAGAGAAATGCGGAAGCAGCGTCATTGCGCATAGCGAAGAAAGTATCACAGCTGACCAGCAAGGATGAAATGGCGTCTCTGTCAGAGCTCGGCGACCTAATCCTGAACGCGCTTGACAATCCAACGGAGCAGTGCAGGAAGCTTTCAGCAGTCGTAAGAGAAGGCGTAGCTTTTCACCACGCTGGACTGCTGAATTTACAGAGATCTTATGTTGAAGATGCGTTCCGAAGCAACCTGATAAAGGTTGTATGCTCAACGACTACATTGGGTATGGGAATAAACATGCCGGCTCATACCGTGCTTGTGCGGGATGTCTCTAGATTTGATGATGGTGTATCAGGGATGATAGGGATTAACGAGATGCTGCAGCTTCTCGGGAGAGCTGGCAGGCCTGAATATGATACGGAAGGCAGGGCGCTGCTTCTGGCGAAAAATTCAGAGAGGATAGGTGAGCTGTATTCTACTTACATAAACGCAGAGCCTGTGCCCATAGATTCAAAGCTTGGCATAGTGTCCGTACTGAGGACCCACGTGCTCGCCTTCATAGCTGAGAAGTTCGCCGACACGAAGGAGAGCATATTGGCATTCCTTTCGAAGAGCTTCTATGGCCATCAGAACACCGACCGAAGGCACATGAGTGAGATAGTCGACGAGATCCTTGACGAGTTGATTGAGTGGAAGTTTGTAGAGCAGACCGGTCCTGATAGCTATGCGGCTACCAAAATAGGTGCAAGAGTTAGCGAGTTGTACATAGACCCGCTTTCTGCAGCTTGGCTCGTGTCCGCCATAGGGCGTGCGAACGATACGACTTCTATATTATATACGATCGCGAACACGATGGAGATGAGGCCGCATGTCAAGGTTACCGCTGAGGCAGAGACCGAATTCGCGACGTACAGGTACATGAACAGAGAGATGCCGAGCGAGTATGAAATGTATGATGCAAGGTATGAGACTGACAAGGCGTTCAGTACTGCTCTCATGCTAAGAGACTGGACTGATGAGATGCATGAGGGCGACTTAGTGAAGAAATACTCAACGACTCCCGGTGCACTGTATGCGAAGCTCAGGAATGCCGACTGGGTGCTCTATTCCGCGATAGAGCTCGGCAGAATCATGAAGAGGCCCCTCCACAGCTTCATAGATGTAAGGGTCAGGCTCAGGTACGGTATAAAGGAAGAGCTCCTGGACCTGGTCAGGCTGGAGCAGATAGGAAGGGTGCGAGCCAGGCTCCTGTATTCGAACGGCATAAGGAAAGTGGTAGACATAAGGAGCAATCGCGAAAGAGTCGTCTCGCTTCTCGGAAAGGAATTGTCGAGAAAGATATTCGAGCAGATAGATTAACGGAACAGAGGGAGAGCCTTTTTTATACCTCACGATTGCTAATATCTAGTACCTTATCGTGATTCTAATGTATATGCCTGAAGCTGCAGTGAGGAAGCTCCTGAAGGAGGCAGGTGCATCGAGGATAAGCGGCGATGCAGTTAAGAAGATACAGGAGCATATAGACTCCATAGCCTTCCAGCTTGCGAAGAAGTCAGTCAGCCTGTCGAAGCACGCGAAGCGGAAGACCGTGGAAGTGGCTGATGTCAAGCTCGCGCTTAAGTAATCTCTTACAGCGGCACGCCAAAGAACCTCAGTATCAAGAGTGTGCCCACGGCCGGAAGGCCGAAGAGCGCGGTTGGGATCATCGTGGCCAGCGTTATCGGTATATCGACTCCTAGCACGTAGTTCAGCACATATATCGCTATTATGCCGAGTATGCTGTTGGCTATTATACCAAATATCAGCTTCAGTATGAATTTGCCGAGCTTGAAGATGATGAAAAGCACTACTGCTATCAAGATGACGAGAAGTATCTCTCCCAAAAGCGTATTTCCGAATGGCAAACCTATGGTCACGTATTCCACCTTAAAAAGCATAGATTTTCACGCTTTTAAACTGATGGGTTGGCATAGCACTATTGCTATATTCGCCTGCGATGCCATTTTAAGCATTCCATTCAAATACATATAAGTGGTGTGCGGGCGACTCACCGCTTCGTGCGGAGGAAGCTCTCCCCATACAGAGCGCGCATGCCCGAAAGGGCTAATTCGGAGCAGAAACGAACCGCTGCCGCGCATAAAGCGATGACAAGACGAGCGCGCGGGTGCGGATGAAACGGCCGATGCGCGCGCAGTGAGTATGCAAGGCAAAGCCGCTTAGGTCTGATGTCGCCTAAAACAGAAGGGAGGCTACGGCACACCGCTAATGTTTAATGCAGGCTCCTGAAAGGAGTAGCATCCTGCTTTAATGCTAGTCTTTTGACTCCTACCTTGAAGCTGTCTTTGCAAAATCAGGTTGGCGGGGGCGGGATTTGAACCCGCGGCCTCTAGATTTCTCGTCATAGCCAGAATGGCTCATCACTCATAATGCTCTGCATATGAGTCTAGCGCTCTAACCAGGCTGAGCTACCCCGCCGTGCAGCATGCGAGTGCCGGGATTTGAACCCGGGTCTTTGCCTTGGAGGGGCAAAGTCCTACCAGGCTAGACTACACTCGCACCTCGATTTGCATTTAGAATTCGTGGGAAAGGATATAAATACTTTCTAAAGCCCTAGCACGGGTGCATTTCAGATAATATAAAAAACGGGAAAAAGAGAAAAAATAAAAGGAAACCTCCTACCTTCAGGGAGGCGTAGTCGTTATTGGAATGTTCCTGCCGTTATCTGTCTTCTGCTGCTATTATTATTGTTGCCGCGCTCAGCTTTATGCCCCTTCTCCTAGCTATCCTTGATGCGCGAAGGGTATATTCGGTTGCCCTCTGCGCAAGCACGCTCTTTAGAGCTGCCGTGGCCTCACTGTCTATCTCTGCGGCCATTGCGCTTTCGAGGACGTCCGAAAAGTCGCTGTCCCTCAACGCGGCTGTTGCCTTTCTGGCTATTGTTTTTCTACCCACACTCTTACCCCTTATTGCACTCATATCCACCCCCAAGGGCGTTTTTCCCATGCAATCCATTTCCATGCATTTCCCCACGCGAGCCATATCTCGCACTTTAATATCTTTACCTCTTTACCAAATATAAATAGCTTTCTCAGAGGTTTAGCGGAATTTTCTAACATATAAATAGAATTATGCTTGGCAGCAACCTTCTAGAACTGTGCAGTGTTATAAAATGTAATTCGTTTACGTCGTCAAAATGATCTGCGAGCAAGATACATCCTGATTATGTGCTTGCAAGACGGGCGCCAAAGTCCAGAAAAAATGGAAGTAACCACTATTTTGGCATGCCCTTTCCACTGAAAGTCAGCTCTGGAAGTTTATTGTTATGTTTGCAGTATAGCTGCCATAGGTTGCGGACACAAGTACATTGCCTGTCTGGTTGGAATATACATCTGTAGTGGCTATGCCACCGTTGGCAGCTGACATGACAAATGGGCTTGATATGCCAAATGCGGTATTGTTAACAGTAAAGTTTATCCCAGCCGAATGTATCGGCGTTCCGAAGATTGTTACCGCAGCATAAACATTGTCGTATGAGCCATCGGCAACAGCATTATACGTCTGGGCCGAAAGAGTTATCCTTACTGGATTGGTCACCTGCTTGACTGCATACCCCTCTACCGAGCCTTCATATGTCTCTGCAGGCGCGCCAAGGCAGTTCGCTGCTGTACCAGATATATAGCTGCTGTTCATTCCACAATACTGCGCCTTCAGATAGACCGGAGCCCTGAAGTATTTGCCTGCGGATAAGCCGCTACCCCACACTGTTGCGGTGCACACAAAAGATTCGCCCGGTGCTATATATCCAGGAGTGCAGCTCATCGGAGAGGTATTGAAGCCGTTCATGCTTATCATCAGCTGCGGGTTAACAAGAGGATACTGATTCTGATTGTCAGCCAGAAGCACGAGCGTAGCGCTATTTGCTGAGGAGTTAGCGCCCAACATGAAATCGTAGCAGTGCGCGCCCGTGTCGAACGAGCATGTCTGTGCCTCAGATCCTGTAGGATTTGTGGGCACATAGAAGTAAATTCCAACTATAACCACAGACACTACGACAAGCGACCATACAATTACTGCCGCATACTCAATGCTGGTCTGTCCCTTATTTTGGGATCTGCCGATAGTGATCCTACCTGACATTTCTCCACCCGGTATAAACCTTGTTTTGCCTAATATATATACGTTGTTCCAACCAAATATTTGTCTTATATTTAAATGTTTCTATCGCGCTATCTCGGTGCCGTTTTGTCATGCCCTCTCCTGCTGAGATTCCCATAGCTCCTCAAAATGCTTGGAGAGGTTCGAAACGCTTTCAGGATCGTCTGTCATCTCTATGTGCTCTACATTCTTGTGAGTGCCGCTGTACGTCAGGTTCGCGCTCCCTGTGATCGCTTCGCCGCCGCATATGTAAATTTTTTCATGGACAAACGGGCCTCTTAGCACTCTCACCTCAATATTTCTGGCCCCATTCCTGAATCGTATGTACATCATAAGGAATGCAAGTGCCCCTATCGCAGCTATAGCTTCAGCCGCATACCATATGCCTATGTATGCTACGATTGCGAAGAGCGCAGCAAAATAGAAAACTATTTTTACAAGTGTGCCTATCCCGACTCCTTTTGATAGGGCAGCCACAACTTTGCTTCCCCCCGCACCTTTTCCAGTAGTTATAATCTTTACTTTTTTCCTTGAGGCGATGCCTCTGAGAATCTTTGCATAATACTCATCCATGAAGGGGGATACTACCATTAGCACTTTGCCATCCGAGCGCAAAAGCCTGTCTATAAATCTGTAAGATGACTGGCCACTATAACTTTTCTCCATTGACTGCTTCCTCCAATGACCCAACTTTATTGCCTGAGAGAAAGTATATATGTTTTTATTGTGTTGTACATAAGAACTATCAATTCAGTTGTCAGTATCCACTATTCCTGGACTGGCGTGATGGCGATGTTGGACCTGCTTAAAAATGAGGAGGAAATCCTCAAACACTGGAAGCACAATGACACTAACGGCAAAGTGCGCAAGAAGAACCATGGGAAAAAGAAGTTCTACTTCCTTGATGGGCCGCCGTATACGAGCGGTAATCCACACATGGGGCACGTGTGGGTTACGTCTGCTAAGGACGCTCTCCTTAGATACAGGAGGTACCGTGGCTATGATGTGCACGACCGCGCGGGTTATGACGTTCATGGCCTTCCGATAGAGAACAAGGTGGAAAAGGAACTCGGCATCTCCTCGAAGAAGGACATAGAATCCAAAGTGGGCGTGGAAATATTTATGGAGAAGTGCAAGAGCTACGCCGATATGTACAAGCGCAAGATGGATGGTGTATTCACAAGGTTTGGCTCGTCTTTGGACTATGAAGGTGCTTATTTACCGTACAGGAACGCATACATAGAGAACTCCTGGGGCTTCATTAAGAAGGCAAATGAGAAAGGTCTAGTATATACGGAACGCAAGGCCGTCCCGTACTGCGTGCACTGCGAGACTGCGGTCTCACAAGGCGGCTCTGAGGTTGTTTACTCCGATGAAGAGGATCCAAGCATATATGTAGCATTCAAGATAACCGGTAGGTCCAAGAAGGCCGACTTCGGCGCAGAAACCTATCTTTTGATATGGACTACTACGCCATGGACACTGCCTGCCAACATGGCAGTCGCAATCGATGCAAAGGAGATTTATGTAAAGGTAAGGATGGAGAACAAGTCCCTAATCATGATGAAAAGCCGGTTCGAGAGCATATTCAAGTCTTCGGAGGAGAATGCGGTCATCCAAGCGGAATTCTACGGCTCAGAGCTCTTAGGAATCCATTACATAAACCCTCTAGAAGAAAAGGTGCCCGCGCAGAGGGGATTCAGGAAGTACCACAAAGTGCTGGCTGGGGAGGGAATCGTATCGGCTGACGAGGGAACCGGCATAGTGCACATAGCGCCCGGGCATGGGCCAGAAGACTACGCACTCGGCAAAAAGAAAAGGATTCCAATATTCTCACCCGTAGATCAGCATGGGAACTATACTGATGAAGCTGGAGCTTATGCTGGCGTGAATGTTTTTGACGCAAATGAAAGAATACTTTCTGACTTGAGGGAAATAGGCGCTCTGATACTAAAATCAAAGATAACCCACAGCTACCAGCACTGCTGGAGGTGTAACACCAAGCTGATATATCTTGCAATGCCGCAGTGGTTCATAAACATACAGAAAATAAAAAAGGCGCTAGTAAGAGCTAATAAGAGAACCATATGGCACCCTCCAGAAGTGCTTGGTTGGATGGAGGACGTGCTCGGCTCCGCTCCGGATTGGGTAATATCAAGGCAGAGATACTGGGGCACTCCACTACCTATATGGAAATGCTCTTCCTGCAGCAATTTCACTGTGATTGGATCGATCCGTGAGCTTGAGAGCAAAGCCATTACACCCGCCAGGGTGCACGAGCTGAAAGACCTGCACAAGCCCTACATTGACTTAATAGAAATAAAGTGCGACAAGTGCGGCAGCACCATGAGCAGGATACCCGATGTATCTGATGTATGGTTCGACTCTGGGGTGGCGCACACGTCTTCACTTACAAAGGAGGAGTTCAATAGACTGTTTCCAGCAGACTTCATAATAGAGGGCAGGGACCAAGTCAGGGGATGGTTCTCGTCGCTGCTCAAGACTGGAGTTATAGCATACGGAAAAGCACCATATAAGAAGGGGGTGCTCGATGGAATGATGCTGGGGTCTGACGGCAGGCAGATGCACAAGAGCTGGGGCAATGGCATAGACCCTGAGGACATGATCAAGACCGCAGGCGCGGATGCTGCTAGGCTCTGGATATTGTCCCATACGCAGCACCTCGATATAATATACAACAGCAATGAGATAAGTGAAGCGGGCAGGGACATACACCTATTGTACAATATCTCGCAGCTACTTGCCGAGTACTCCCAGGCAATTTCATATGCGCCTAAAAAAGTCATGAAGCCCAGATCGCTCGAGAGTCTGCCATACGAGGACAGGTGGATTATTTCCAGGATAAACAGCGTTATGGAGCACGTGACTGCGGCATATGAAAATTATGATCTTCATACGGCTACAACCGATGTGAGATTATTCGTGGTCGAGGACTTCAGCAGATTCTACTTGAAGATAGCGAAGAAAAGAATAACCGACGGCAACAGAAAGGAGGCGAGGTTAAAGATAGACATAATCAACTATGTTCTGTACAACGCAATTGTACTGTTCTCACCAATAATACCATTCATAACCGAAAGGGTATACCTCGATGTATACGGTAAGGCCGAAGGCGATAGCATATTCCTTGGAGCATGGCCAAAGCACTCCGAATCCCTGATAGACCTGGAAACTGAGAGGTCTTTTGCGATAGCAAAGGACTCCATAACAGCGATACTGTCTGCTAGGGAAAAATCCGGCGCGAAACTCAGATGGCCGATAAAGAGCGCAATGATCGAGCTAAAGGAAGAAGCTGCCCTTCCATATCTCGAGAAACTGTCTGACTTAATAGGGGAGTATGTCAATGCTGCTGAAGTGAAGGTAGGGGTGGCTGGCGACTCTGCAGAGAGAATCGCGCCAAACTTCTCGAAGCTGGGGCCGGAATTCAAGAGCCGCGCCAAGTTCGTCGCAGAGAAGCTTAAGCAAGCAGACCCGAAGGAGGTCAAGGCGGCAATCTCCTCTAACAATGCATATGTGCTGAGCACTGAAGAGGGAGAGTTCGTTATCAAGCCGGAGCACTTCTCTATAGAGAAGGCTTCCGAAGCCGACGAAGCGGCATTCAAGTATGGGCGTGTTTCAATTGATGCCTCTATCGACAAGGCACTCAGAGACGGTGCCCTTGCAAGAGAGTTTGAGAGAAGGGTGCAGATGTACAGGAAGGAGCTCAACATGAAGAAGAAGGACAGGATTGAGCTCTACTACGAGGCTCAGGGCGAGATAGGCGCAGCTGTCTCCTTGCTACTGAAAGAAGTAATGTCCCATGTCGGCGCAAGGAAAGCCCATATTGGCATACCCTCTGATGTCGAAGGCAGGGACTTTGACATAGATGGAGTAAAAGTGCGGATAGGCATAAAGAAAGAGCCGAATGAGTAAATGGGTTAAACGAAAAGAAAAAGTAGAATAGGGGCATAGGCGGTAACGCCTATAGAGAAAAGATAATGAATGCAAGAGATACTGGCAATAAGCAGGCGAGCGCCGATTGGCCTGCCAGTGGCTCTCAGCCTCCGTGCTTCGATGAAGGCACTACTGATGCGCCGAGCGCAGTGACAAGCGCCCTCTTGTGCTTGAAGGCGCGCCTCTTCACCATCTTGCCCCAGCAGTCCTTGCATATCACGAGCCTATTTGGCTTCGGACTGCCTCTGCTGGAGGACTTCATGCAGTTGTTGCATATTGTCCTGCCGCAGTAATTGCAGAACTCTGTCTTGTAAACTTCAGTCTTGCACCTTTCACATCTAACTGTCATAGTATCACGCATCCGCGAAACTGCGCTCTCTGCCGTAAAAATGCACGAGCAAAGAGATTATATTTATTCGCGAATATTAGTATAATTTACCATGAGAGCATATATAAAAACATATGGGTGCAGCCTGAATCAGGCGGACAGCGCAGTCGCCAAATCTATCCTAGCCGGTGCGGGAATAGAGGTTTCTGAAAGCGCCCAGGAATCCGACATTGTGATAATAAACAGCTGTACAGTAAAGAACGCAACAGCCCAGAAAATACTCTACGAGCTAGACAATCTCAGGGCTGCTGGGAGGAAAGTGATTGTCACTGGATGCATGGCCGGAGCAAACCGCGACCTTATAGAGAAGCACTTTCCTGAAGCGGGGATAGTGACCACGCAGAACATGGACATGCTGCCACGCGCCATGAGAGATCTTGCCGCGGGAAAAAAGCCGATAAACAGCGGGTATAAGCGGCTTGACAGGGCATCTCTGTTCCCAAATACTCCTATCGGAACTGTTGCGAAAGTGCCGATAAGCGATGGCTGCTTGAGCGCCTGCACGTTCTGCGAGACCAAGCTTGCACGCGGCCCGCTCAATAGCTTCCCGGAGGAATCTATACTGAACGCCATCAGCTATTCCGCGCAGGCCGGCTCAGCAGAAATAGACCTTTCATCTCAAGACTGTGCTGCGTACGGCCGAGACAAAGGAAGCAATATAGCAAAGCTGATGGCAAAAATAAAAGGGATAAACGGCAGCTTCAAGCAATATAGCAAAGCTGATGGCAAAAATAAAAGGGATAAACGGCAGCTTCAAGGTAAGAATCGGCATGATGAATCCTGAACGAATGCACGACTACCTTGATGACATGCTCTCGGTGATGGAGGAATCAGATAGGTTTTACAAGTTCATCCACATGCCGATAGAAAGCGGCAGCGATCGTGTTCTGAAAGATATGAAAAGGAAGTACTCTACTGCAGATGTAGAAGAGATGATGAAAGAGATAAGGTCAAGGCTGCTAGGCGTTACAATAGAAACTGACATAATCGTCGGTTTTCCTACTGAAAGTGAAAGCGATTTCGACGACACAGTAGAATTTGTAAGAAGAGCGCAGCCAGACGTAACCAATATATCGCGGTTCGGTGCTAGGCCGCATGCAGCTGCTTCAAGGCTGCGGCAGCTTGATACTGAAACTGTAAATAGTAGGAGCAATGAGCTCTCCAGGGAAGTCCGCAGGGTGCAAAGAGCACTGAATGAGAAGCACATAGGTGCAACCCACGACACCCTAATTACCGAGACCACGGAAAGCTCCCACAATGGAAGGAATGCAGCGTACAAACAGATAGTGGTCCGCGGCAGCAATCCATTTATTAAAGAAGGCACACATTACAATGTTGTGATAGACGAGGTATCAGCCAATGTGCTTTACGGGCACGTTGCATTGGGTTGATAAAAGCCGTGGTGGTCTAATGTACTCTGACAGTCTACGAGAAGAGTTCAGGAAGGCTGGGGTCAAGGAAGGAGATACGGTGAGAGTGACAATTGATGGCCTGTCGCTTGAAGGGGAACTCATGCCAAAGCCTGAAATAGGGAGCGGAAGCACGTTAATACTCAAGCTGAAGAACGGATACAATGTGGGCATGATATATGGCAAAGGCTCGAAAATCGAGAGGTTGAAGACCGGCAGTTCGGATATCTCGTTCCCGAAGGCTAGCATTAAGCCATCGAAGGGATTGCCAAGGGTTCTAATATTGTATACAGGGGGTACAATCGGCAGCAGGGTTGACTACAAGACTGGCGGGGTATACATGCTCACTAAACCCGAGGAGCTGCTGCATAGTGTGCCAGAGATCTCCGAGGTAGCAAGCATAGACGTTAAGCATCTGTTCAGCATAGCGAGCGAAGATATAACATATATAGAATGGCAGCAGATAGCGAAGGCCATAGCAGAGGCGGCGAAGGACGGCTATCACGGCGTAGTAGTAACCATAGGCACCGATACCATGCACTATACGTCTTCTGCTCTCAGCTTCATGCTTAAAGGCATAAACATGCCAGTAGTGCTTACCGGCGCCCAAAGAAGCAGCGATCGCGGATCCAGCGACGCTTTCCTTAACCTTCTAAGTGCTGTCTCCATTGCAGCAAAAAGCGATGCAGCTGAGGTCGGTATATGTATGCACAGAAGCAGCTCTGACAATGAATGCATATTCATCCGTGGGACGAAAGTCAGGAAGATGCATACGTCGCGTAGGGACGCTTTCAGGCCAATAAACGATAGCCCTCTGCTTCTGGTAAAGAATGGCACTGAGATAGAAAAGCTATCCGATTACAGGACAGTAAACGAAAAGGTCCGCGCCCCGGCACCCTCAGTTAAAGGCGGTTTCGAGAAAAAGGTCGCGATCGTCAAGCTGTATCCTAATTCAGATCCTGGGGTGATCGGCTACTATGTCGACAAGGGATACAAAGGGATAATACTGGAGGGCACAGGACTCGGGCATGGGCCTGTGTCTACCGATCACAAAGAATTTCTTTGGCTGCCTGCGATAGAAAAAGCAGTTAAGGACGGCGTAGTCGTTGGAATGACTTCGCAGTGCATATATGGCCGCGTGCACCCGAGCGTGTACAGGAACCTCAGGCTTCTGAGCAATGCAGGAGTGATATTCTGCGAGGACATGACTCCTGAGACTGCATACGTAAAGCTTGCATGGCTGCTAGGCAACTATACTCCTGCTGAAACCAGAGAAATGCTGCCAGAGAACCTGGTGGGAGAGATAAAGTCCAGGATACTGTATAGGGAATTCATGAACTGAGGCTTGGTACTAATGCATGAGAAAGTACACGAAAAAAGCGATGGCGAAAGCGGTCATGGAAGGAAATATTACGAGAGCATAGGCTTTATGTGCGGCCTAGAGATACATCAGAGGCTCGCCACCGGCACCAAGCTGTTCTGCTCGTGCCCATCCGACATTCCGAACTCTGGCGCAGTATCAGCGAATATAGAAAGAAGGCAAAGGGCAGTTGCGGGCGAGCTTGGTGAGGTCGACGTCTCGGCAGAATTTGAGGAGATGCGCGGCAGGAAGTTCATCTACAATATCTATGACCGGAGCACTTGCCTGGTGGAAATAGATGAAGAGCCTCCGCATACAATGAATAGAGAAGCTCTGGAAGTGGCGCTGTCGGTCGCGAGCGCCATGGGTATGAGGATCATCGATGAGCCGCAGCCGATGAGGAAGGAAGTGGTCGACGGCAGCGATCCTAGCGCCTTCCAGAGAAGCACGCTGATAGGAATCAACGGAAGCATAGAGGTGGATGGGGACACAGCAGAGATACCTTCACTATTCCTAGAAGAAGAGTCGTGCGGAATAGAGGGCCGCGGTGATGGCAGCATAATATACAACACCGATAGGCTGGGCATACCTCTTATTGAGATAGACACTTCGCCTACTATAGCCACGCCTCTTATGGCGAGGAGCGTTGCACTCAAGCTAGGCACCCTTCTCAGATTGACTGGCAAGGTGCAGAGGGGTATAGGGACCATAAGGCAGGATGTAAACGTGTCAATCCGCTTTGGAGCGCGCGTTGAGATAAAGGGCATGCAGGAGCTTGACACAATGCACACATTCATCGAAAACGAGGTTAGGAGGCAGCAGGCGCTTCTAGAAATAAGAGATGAGCTCAGGAAGCGGAAGGCTAGCGTATCGAAGCCTGTGCGCTCTGACAGTGTTTTCAAAGGCACTTCGTCTAGAATAATAAGGGAACAGATGGAGAAAGGCGGCGAGGTATACGCAATTGCGCTCTATGGATTTGCCGGCCTGCTGGGCCGCGAAATCAATCCGAAGAGAAGGCTCGGCACAGAAATAAGCGATTACGCCAAGTTTGCCGGAGTGAAGGGTATAATACACAGCGATGAGGACCTGAAGAAGTACGATATCAGCAGTGCTGAGATTGCGGCGCTATCGAAGCTGCTAGGCATAAAGCAGGACGATGCTTTCGCCATAGTAGCATGCCCTAAAGGGGCGGCATCACGTGTCTTGAAGCTTCTCGAGCTGAGAGCTAATATGGCTCTTGAGGGTGTACCTCTGGAGACCAGAGGCGTTGCGGACACTGAGCTCTGCATCACGAAGGTGCTGAGGCCTCTGCCAAGCGGCTCAAGGATGTATCCTGAGACTGACATAAGGCCGTTGCTGATAACAAAAGGCATGCTGAAGGAAGCAAAGAGATCCGCGCCAGATATAGAAGAGGAAAGAAAAGCGCTAGTACGTTCAATCGGGGAGAAGCTAGCAGGGCAGATGCTAACATCGCCTCTGCTTGGCATCTTTAAGGCCATAATAAGGAATACGAAGGCCCAGCCAGAGTTCGTGGCTAACACCCTGCTCCAGAAGTTCGTAGAGCTTAGAAGGAACGGCTACGACGCTTATTCAATAAGCTTCGACAGGCTTGAGGAGATATTCAGCCTGTACGAAAAGAAGGAAATAACTAAGCAAGGCGTGGAGGAGCTGCTCAAGGCCGCGAGCAAGGACGAGAAGAGCATAAGCAAGATTGTGAAGGAAAAATCCTTGGCGAGGCTTACTGGTGCCGCGCTGGAGAAAGTGGTTCATGAGATAAGGAAGGAAATGAAACCTGAGAGCGCAGACATGCTGAGAAAACTGGTAATGGCGAAACACAGATTAGTAGTTGATGGCGAAGAGCTGAAT
>JAMCYG010000010.1 GCA_023473425.1 Candidatus Martarchaeota archaeon | reverse complement strand
CAACAGAATAGAAAAGGAGGTCAGCATACTACTCAATGATTCTAAGATACCGCTACTGTTGGGAGGCGATCATAGCATATCTATAGGCGCGTTCAGAGCGGTCGCAAAGGCAGAGAAAGACTTCAGCGTACTTCACTTCGATGCACATTCCGACTCAAGGAATGAGTATATGGGAAGCAGATATTCTCATGCATGCGTCGCTGCTAGGGCAAGGGAACTTGCCAAAAACTGCTACAGCGTAGGTGTGAGGAGTGTGGACGCAGAGGGTGCCAAATCATACAGAAAGGAAATGCTCTACATGAGCGATGTAGCAATGCTAGGGGTCGAAAAGGCAGTAGATCCAATAATCAGGAACACGTCTAATAACATATATCTGACGATTGACCTTGATGTTCTGGATCCGAGTATAATGCCGAGCGTGGGTACGCCGGAGCCAGGCGGCATGAGCTTCCAGACGATAACTGGGCTTCTGAAGAGCGTGCTGAGGAAAAAGAGGCTGCTTGGCCTTGACATTACTGAGCTCTGCCCTATCCCAGGGGTGGTAGCTCCAGATTATACGGCTGCAAAGCTCACATATCTGCTTTTGGGTTATGCATTCTACAGAAATGAGAAATAAGATTATAGGCTTAGTAGAACCGCAGAAATCAGGAAGCACTATCCCTATTAACCTTTAGCTCTATGTAGTAATTATGAAGTCGATTCAGAAAACTTTATTGGTGCGCGCACCCGCAAAACTTAATATATCGCTTAATATAGGTAAAACGGAAAAACGCACCGGAATGCATTTCATAAATAGTGTAATGCAGGCAGTGTCCTTGTATGACTACTTGACAATAGAGCGCGTTAAACCAGGTGACGAAAGAGTAGAAGGCTGCTTTATAGAAGATAATTGCATTCCGCTTGTGATAAATGCGCTTTCTGAAGAAGTAGATGAAAAAATATACTGCAGAGTAGTGTTACATAAAGTAATTCCGTTCGCTTCCGGTTTGGGAGGCGGAAGTTCTGACGCCGCAGCAGTTTTAAAGGCGTTGAACAAACTATATATGTTCGGTCTATCAACGAAGGAGTTGGAGAGAGTAGGAAGGAGCGTTGGCAGCGATGTCCCATTTTTCTTCCATGGCGGGAGGGCAAAGATAAAAGGTGCGTCAGTTCAGGAAATAACAGAACTTAAAAGTCCTAATCTTTTTTATGTTCTGGCGCGACCACATAAAAGGCTAATTACTAAAGAAATGTATATGGAACACGACGCAACAGGAAAGTCCTTCCTTGAACTTGCAACAAAAAAATGCCCTGAAATACCGGCGCTCCTCCACCAGTTCGGCAAAGATGCAGTTGAAAAAGGATTAACTGGCAAAGGGCCAACAGTGTTTGCGGGTTTCCATGATTATGCGTCATGTGAGAGAGCAAGTAGGAAGGTTGCATGGTTGAATGGCGATATATTCATAGCGAAAGCATTAAATCGCAATCGAGAAGAATTCATTGAGCTATGATCAATTTGTTTATCTAATATCTTTATCACGGGCCTTTTCCAAACTTTCATTTATTATGCTTATATCATTCTTCTCTGTAAGCTTTCTGTTTTCTACCAAACCCCTAAACACTTTTACTTTATAGCCTAACTTTTCCACTGCTGCAGCATCATCTGGTACAACTGTATTAAGTTTTTTATAAGCCTCTCTTATTAAGTCACCTCTAAACGCCTGGGGAGTCTGGACAAGCACCAGCCTATTTCTATCAAGAGTGTCAACGACCGTACCATTAGGTTCATACATTTTAACTGTATCGATTGGATTTATCCCAGGAACTGCTGCACCATACCTGCGTGCATAAGCTATACTCTGACTTATCAAATTTTCAGTTAGGCAGGGTCTTGCGCCATCATGTATAACAATATAATCTGCATGAGCTAGGTGGTGCAACCCATTTTTAACAGAGTCTTGCCTCCTTTTTCCACCGCTGCAAATACTGACTACCTTCTTCCAATGGTTGCGCTTTACGAGATCCATACCCTCTTTGAGTTTTGATTTATGCAGCACAATAACTATCGAATCTATTACAGATGACCTTTCAAAAGGCTGTACTGCCCATTCTATCACACGACGGCCTGCTATTTTCATAAATATTTTTTCTCTTCCAAGGCGCACGCCAGAGCCTGCAGCTACAATCACAGCCCCTATCAAATTAGCACCATGTTCAAATTAACTGGGTAATTTAAAGTATTTTGCCATTGCGGCGCATAACAATATATAAACCACTAATTTAAATATAATTGACTGACGCGCTTGGTGGTTTTATAGGTAAAGGCATCGGAGTCTATGGATCAACCGGATCAATAGGTACGCAGACACTTGAAGTTGCCAGACAGCTTAAAGGCACAAAGGTTGTTGCCTTAAGCTGCAAGTCGAATGCAAAGCTGATGCTAGAGCAAATAAAGATTTTCAAGCCAAAATATGCTGCGGTTATTGATGAATCCGGAGCAGAGTGGCTTGAGAGAAGAGTAAAAGCTAATGGTTTGAAAACTGAAGTTTTACATGGTGAACGGGAAGCAATAAATGCGTGCACTGCCGAAGAAATCGAGATTGTTGTTAATGCGGCAGTAGGAATTGCAGGGTTGGTTCCCACTTTACAATTCATAAAAAATGGTAAGGATTTAGCACTCGCAAACAAGGAATCGCTTGTCGTAGGGGGCCGGTTGGTAATCCCAGAAGCGAAAAAGGCAGGGATAAAAATACTTCCAGTAGATAGCGAACCTAGCGCTGTGTTTCAGTGCATGCAGGGAAATGATAAGGGCTCGATAGAAAGGCTGCTTTTGACTGCATCTGGAGGCCCATTCAGAGGCAAAAGCACAAAAGATTTGTCATCTGTTACTGTAAGCGAAGCATTAAAACATCCGACATGGAAGATGGGAAAAAGGATTACGATCGATTCGGCAACACTGATGAATAAGGGCTTTGAGATGATTGAGCTCCATTGGATGTTTGATATACCAGCCGAGAAAATAAAAGTGGTAATACATCCGCAAAGCATAGTACATTCCGCAGTGCAGTATAATGATGGCAATATAATTGCAGGCATGGGCGCTACGGACATGAAGGTGCTAATACAATATGCATTGACGTATCCTATAAGAATACCAAATAAATTTGCAAGATTGGACTTGGCGGGACAAGCGCTATCTTTCGAGGAACCGGATACCGATACTTTCAAGTGCCTTGATCTTGCATATAGCGCACTCAGGAGTGGGGGCACATACCCATCTGTGCTAAATGGCTCGGATGAAGCAGCAGTACAACTTTTCATTAATGGAAAAATAGGTTTTCTCGATATACAGAGACTTGTTAGTGAAGCACTCTCAGATTTTAAAGGAAACAAAGAAGTGAGCCTTGAAAATATTATGGAAAGTGATAGATGGGCAAGAGCATACGTCAACGCAAAAGTAATTGGATAAACAAGTTTACTCCTAATTAAAAAGTGTGAAACATTAGTATTTGAAGAGCCATGAAACCCAAACTAGCAAATAGTGGTATTGTAAGGTTATCATCAACTTTCTTCGAGATAAATTCGCCCGCCATTCCAGCAATTGGGGGTATCAATGCAATCAAAAGATTGCTTGTTGCCATATAGATTATTACTGCGCTTATGAAAACTCCAAACAGGAATCCAACTATGGGATCAGTGCGATTCAGGGCTCTTCTTGCAATTGCACTAGCTGTATCGCCGAATGTTAGCGTCACTGAAGCTGCAAGCAGTAGAAGGTAGTTTGAAAACGCTATGGCAATTGTCAAACTTATTATCCAAAAAGGTATTCTTATGCGCTTCCATTCTTTTCTTAGCGTTCCGTTCATTTTGGTTCTCGAGACCCTTCTAATCAAGAAAGCAGTAGGTGTATTTAGATTATATCTAACTCTAAGGATTTCTGATCCTACCCAAACAATAAAGAAGGATGTAGATAGGGCAAGCGCGAGTTGTACCTGTAAGTCAAAATATATGAAAAAAAGTGGGTAAGAGGTCAGAATCACGTGTACTAATTTTCGTTTACTCTCAAACGCTAGTTCCTTATCCATTACCTTCTCCTCAACAGCGGAGACAGCCGTTCTACACAAGCCTGTACTATTTCATCAGGAGCTAAAAGAGCTTCACTTTTTTCTATTGTTATGTCTGCTTTTTTCAGCACCGCTTCCAAACCAACATCGATCTTGAACTTGTCACGCCTACGCATTTCTGCAAGCGCGGTCATATCACTATGCTCTGAGTCAGCCATCCTTATACCAATCCGCCGAACTCTATCTTCATCACTCAATGAAATGCCGACTAAAATCAAGTCGTTATTATACTTTAATTTAAGCGCTTCAAAAAGCTCATATTCATATACTCCATCTGCAATGACACCTCCAATATCGCAAGCGCCTATAGCCTCAAGCACATCTTTCCTGAAATCGGCAAACAGCGCTTTTATACCTTTTTCTTCTGCATACGCCGTCAGCCCAGCAAAACCCTTGCGTTTTGCAGATTCTCTCATCACTTCTCCGATCGGTACTAATGTGTAATCGAAGTGCGCCGCTAATTTTCTAGACAGTGTGCTCTTCCCTGCTCCTGAAGGCCCCGTGATTCCAATTACCTTTTCGGTCATACAATTTCCATCAGTGTTTTGTGAAGTCCTGTAGCAAGCGGACCCATTTTTGCCTCTTCAAGGCTGACCCATTTATAATCATCGTGCTCACTACTAAGCCTTATAGTTCCATCAACTTTGGCTCTGTATATCAACTGCACGGTGTGGTAATTGTTACCTTTTGCTACAAGTTGAGCAGTATGTAGGCCGAGTAGTTTTGGGGTGTCTAAAATCTTCAACCCCGTCTCTTCAAATACTTCTCTCTCTAATGTATCTATCGGCTTTTCACCCCATTCCATTTTTCCTCCAGGGAGTTGCCATTCTCCAATCCCCCAAGAGCTTTTGGTGGACCTCAATACCAGAGCGAATTTACCTTCGCTATTTTCCAATAGTGCATGCACCGATACTGTTATTTTTTTCTCCTCTGACATTTTATCACCTAATATGAGAATTCATTTATTATTTTTCCAAGCCTTGAAAGGTTGCTTTGGACGGCATTGAAATCCTTCATGCATGTCTTCCCATGATTTACCTTCTCTTTTGCAAGGTCTTTAAGTTCACTGATAAGTAAATTCTTAGTCTCCCTATCTTTCTCAAACCCCTCTATCCCTTTTTCAGACGCTCTTATTTTAGGCAACGACCAATAACCATTTCTTTGATCTTCATCTATTTCGCTCATATCATCAAAGTATTGTAGCGCCAGGCCGTAGTCCTCACTGAACGACCACGCCTCTTTTTCGAGATTTTGCTTATCTGCATAAGCAAGTGCCGTCGTTATCCCTATCATGGTGAAAGAGATTATGTGCTTTATTCCAATCTGGTATTCATCAGAAGTAGGGCGTCTCTTCTGCCAAAGTATGTCTACTATTTTCTGCTGTCTGAAGTGATTTTCCCTAACTGCTGCAAGCATGCTTGGCATAACCTTTTCATGGCCGTTCTTAAGCAATGATTCTATACCTTCAAGAAGCACTATATTCCCGGCATAAAGCAAAGCAGCCATGGCATTATTGTTATTGGGCGGCTGGTCCACGATGTCATCATGCGGTGATATGTGATATGTCACCATTCCAAGTCCTGCTAAGAGAGAATCTGGGGCTTTTATCCCGAGATCTATAAGGGTAGAATCGCAGAGTGCCATAGGCATTAGTGATATAATCTTGTTCTCAAAATTGCTTAACTCTCTTTCTAAGTATTTATCAGGGTATTTTTCCAATATCCTTTTCTTCTCATTAAGAAGAAGAGCAGTATATTTTGGTACCTGCTCACCATACAATTTTTTACAAAACTCTGATGTAGCCACGATATCACTTTTGTTAGGTTGAGACCCATTATACATATATGATGTTTATATTTTATATACAAACTTTTAGTAGGGGATTTTCGTGATCCATATCATCTGCCAAGCATCTGAACTATGACTCTCCTCTTTCTTTTTATAACGTCGAAATCCATGGCGACTATAGAATTCTTGCCTAGTGGAATTTTCTTGCTTATTATGGGAACTGTGACACTCGGGCCGAAAAACGCCGATCTTACATGGCTCTTGCCATTTGTGTCAGCACCAATTCCATAGACATCGCCTGCCAGCTTGTGGTGCATATACTCCATGTCTGATGGCGCCAGTACCTCAAGTACCTTAGTAAGTTCGGCTTTTGTATCCTTGGTATATTTCATAATGCGAATGCCCGTTGTAGTGCTATTTATAAATATAATGGCTACACCATTCTTTACCTTTGATTTGGAAACAATGCTCCTTACTTTACTTGTTATGTTCAGAAGGTAAGGCTCAGTGACCGGTTTATCATAAGTAAACTCGCAAATTTCTACAGCCAATGATTCACCTAACTTCGAGTATTTGCAACATCACTCTGTTTCTCTTTATCTTTTCGCTGAAGTCCATCAGCACTATATTCTGCCATTTGCCGATCATGAGTCTATTATCTTTGAACGGGACTGCCACGCTCGACCCGATTAGTGCAGGTCTTATATCAGGGCGCTTGGTTTTTTGAGATATTCTGTCTTTCCCATTTATTGTTTTTGTAGCTAGAATATCAAGCGACTGGAGTATATCGCTTACAACCCCTTCTTCGTACTCAATAACTGCTATTGCAGCGCTTGGTGAATCTGTGTATATGATAGCAGTGCCACTGTCGATGCGCGTCTCTATCACCAGGTGCTCTATAGTTCTAGTAATATCTATTACCTCGGTTTTATTTGCCTGTTTCTCGAAGTAAAGTTTTATTGTTTCTATTCTCATCTATCCACTTTAATGATTTTAGCTAGATATGCCTTTTGTGTTAAGTCTGCCGTATGTCCTTTTGACATAATCTTCGATCGAAGCCACGAATGCGTTGTAGGCATTTGATTCTCTTACAGATTCTTTCACTTTGCCATTCTCATATATGGTGCATATAGGGTTCTCGCCAGATCCGGGCAATGATATGCCAATATTGGCGTGTGAACTTTCTCCAGGACCATTGACAACACACCCCATTACTGCTACAATCATTTTTTCCATTCCAGAGTAACCAAGTCTCCTCCACTCTGGAAGCCTCTTTTCCAAGTAGCGCGTTATATCTGCGGCAAGGTTCTTATATGATGTTGAATTTGTTCTTCCGCAGCCCGGGCAGCTTGTTATGGAAGGTGCAAACTGCCGGAGTTCGAGCGCTTGTAGGACATTTTGACATACCTTTACCTCCTCTGTTCTTCCATTCTGCAACGGTGTTAGCGATGCTCTTATAGTGTCTCCAATGCCCTCTGCGAGCAGCGCGGATAATGCTACGCTCGTAGATACGATACCTTTTAGGCCCACTCCTGCTTCGGTAAGCCCTATATGTAGGGGTTGTTTAATCCTTTCTGCAAGCGCCTCGTATGCAGTTACTGTGCTGTTTACATCTGAAAGCTTTGCGCTCACTATTATCATGTTTGGTTCAAGCCCGTATTCAACTGCTTTATCTACCGCATGCACAGCACTTTCTACGACCGCTTCAACCGCTACCGCATTAATAGGCATTGGTACTTTCTGCCTTGCATTTGCATCGGTTAATTTTGTTAGTATGTCTCTGTCAATAGAACCATAGTTCACACCAATCCTTATAGGTTTGTTATAATCCTTTGCAATCTTTATAAATGTCTTGAAGTTTTCATCATTGTCGTGTTTGCTGCCGGCATTGCCTGGATTTATTCTCAGTTTATCTAGAGAGGCCGCACACCCGTTTACTTCGGCGAGTAGCTTGTGCCCATTGTAGTGGAAATCACCTACTAAGGGTATATCATAGCCAAGTTCATTTAGCTCTTTTCTTATATTAACGACAGATTTTGCTGAGGCCACATTAGGTATAGCAAGGCGCACGAGTTCTGATCCTACATTGTAGAGTTCTGTAATCTGTGATACTGTCATCCTTACGTCCTCAGTGCTGGTATCGGTCATACTTTGCACAGCTATCGGATAGTCCGATCCGATATGCATGTTTCTGACTTTGACCTGAAGAGTCTTTCTCCTACGTGGGAGCTGAGATTTTTTCTGGAATAGTTCCACAAAATCACTTGCTCCTCTTTGCGGTGTGCGCTATTGAGCTTAGCGCAATCTCCTTTATTGGGGAGTCTGGTATGTTAGTAGACAGCTTCTTGAACTTCTCCACCGCCTCATCGCATAGCCTCAGTGCCTCGGCCTGAGCGTACTTGATAGAGCCGAGTTCGTTGAAGGTGTTTAGAACCCACTCGACATCTTCCTTGCTCTTCTGCTTCCTCGGCAGCTTGTATATGCTTTTCATTCTGTTCAAGGTGGTTGTTGGAGCGTTGTGCACCGCATGCCATAGTATAAGTGTCTTAGCCCCTTCACGCACATCGTTGCCTATAGACTTGCCGAGCTCACCAACCGTCGATATGCAGTCTAATATGTCATCCGTAATCTGGAAAGCGTTGCCGGCTGGCACCCCGTACTCGGGCATCTTACTTAGCTCCTCTTCAGATGTGCCACCGATTATGGCGCCACACTGCATCGGCCCAGCGACGCTGTAGTAGCCCGCCTTAGCATAGATTGATTTGAAGTAGTCCTCCCGAGTAAACTTTGTTATGTCTGGCTCCCGCGCCAAGCTGAGATCGTAGTACTGACCTATGTGGGTTGTGTACATTATGTCATATATCCTGTCGAAGTATCTCTTACCTTTCTCTGCACCGAGCATGGTCGATGCGTCGTGCACCATGCGCCAGAGTATGTTGTGCAGTGTGTCGCCTGCGTCTATCACGTATGCTGGATCATAAAGCATCTGGGCTGATGGCTTACCCCTCCTGACCTCATTACTGTCCATCAGATCGTCATGCATCAGGAAGTAGTCCTCAGAAAGCTGTTGTATCGCAGCTGGAAGTATGGCGCCATCCATGTTGCCCCCATAGAGCGCCGTCCATATGAGAAGGTATCCCGGGCGCCTGTACTGCCCTCGCCTATCTACATAACTGCGCACTACCTCATTGAACTCGTCGGGTATGCCATTCGGCATGTATTCACATTCCTTGCTGTACACGTCATCTGAATACGCCTTTATGAATTCCTTGAAATCCTTTGTTTTGAGTGCAGTTTCAATTCTCGCACTGCGTTCGTCGTTCATTGGTATTCACACGCCCCCTTCAATAGATGGCAATCATTAAACAGGAAGGGGCGTATTTATATCTTCCCATGAGCATCGACAAATGTATAACAGACATTGCGCGCTTTAAGGTTTGCACTATTACACTCGCTTACCACTTGCAATAATAAAACTGAATGTGCGCTTGAACCCCCTTTTCGCACTAAATCCATGTTCTCGTCAGTTCAGCCGTTCCTTTCTTTGAGGAATGTTGCAACACCATTGATATGTCGCACTTCATGCGTAGGATGGTGCATCACATACGTCTATAAACGAAGCTATTCAGCACCCTTTTATAGTTTTGTTGCAGTTAAGGTTAGTGTAATAATATAGGAATTGCGAGTATTGCACTGCATAGGTACTGCATAGGATTGTGGTTTAAGATGCGATTGATCGCTCAATTAAGAATAAGACAGTGGTTGGCCGCGCGATGATGCACGTTGCTTGAACAGATAACTGCACATGCTCCCGAACATTTACATACCGGCAAATGCCGGCATAAAACCATTTATATGTAAAACGGCTTCTGCTTAAGCGATGCCGGCAATTTAGTGATTGAAATGACTAGTGAAGTGGAACCACAGGGCGCAGGGGTAGACATACAGAACCATCTGAAGGAATGGGCAGCAAAATGCGACGAGCAAATCAACGAATACTTGAAGACCTTCTCTGACCAGAGTATGATCGACAAGCTGCTTGGCAGCAAGACTGATTATGATTACGATATCGAAGCGATTAGGAAAAGTGTGATAGATCCGATCACTTACACGCTAGACCTCGGAGGAAAGAGGTGGAGGCCTATACTAATGCTTGATATTATTTCAGCACTTGGAAAGGACCCAAACAAGTATGTCAAGCCTTCTATAATACCTGAGATAATTCATAACGCTACACTTCTCCACGATGATGTAGAAGACAGTTCTGAGAAGAGGCGCGGGGCCGATGCAGTTTATGTGAAATTTGGGGTCGACGTAGCAGTGAACGTTGGGGCAACGATGTACTATATGGCTCCACTTTTCCTGTTCAATGAAAATAACCTCAGCAAGGATACGATTTTCAACATGATAAAGGTGTACCAGAGGGAAATGCTCAGGGTTCATATAGGCCAAGCTACTGACATAGCGTGGCACAGGGCTCTTGTAGATCCCTTTGGCGTGACGGAAAGGCAATACCTTCAGATGGTGCTTTCGAAGACAGGTGTTCTTCCTCGCATATCAGCAATGCTAGGTGGAATAATAGGAGGAGCAGACGACGAACTGATAGAGGCGCTAGGCAGGTTTGGTGCCTCAATAGGTGTGGCGTTCCAGATAAAGGATGACCTACTCAACATAACGCCGAGCCCGCTAGCCGAAAGTAAGGGAGGCGTTGGTGATGACATAAGCGAGGGCAAGATAACGCTTATGGTGATAAAGACATTCTCATCGGCAAGCGATGTGGACAGAAAAAGGCTCAAAGAGCTGCTCTCCATGCACACCAAAGACAAGAAGCTCATAAACGAGGCAATATCTATTATTGACAAGTATGGAGCAAAGGAGTATTGCGCCAATAAGGCCAGGGAGATTACGGATGCTGCATGGGCAGAAGTTGATAGGCTAATACCGGAAT
>JAMCYG010000026.1 GCA_023473425.1 Candidatus Martarchaeota archaeon | reverse complement strand
GTCGTGTTTATACTTTCAATAATCTCCTGTGCCTTGCCAACCAGCGAAAGCTCTGCTGCACCCTTACCTTTTTCTACCATGGGAATCACCTTTTACTTAACTACACAAACTTGTAATCAAGTATATATTCTTCCGAAAGGTATTTAAAGGTAATGGCATAGGCGTTTAACCCTGCGATATACGCCCTTGCCGGGATTTGAACCCGGATCACAGGCTCCGCAAGCCCGCGTTCTATCCAAGTTATACTACAAGGGCGCACATAGTATTATCGGAGCGCACCGTATAAATATATTGTTTCTCATATCTATCCAGACTTCAGGCATAATGGTGCGCGTATGGTCTTTCACGATTACTTGACACTGATAATACCGTCGATTATAGGATTTGTGTTCACTATAATAGCGGCCAAATTCCTCATGGGCTATATGATGGAATCAGGTGTCACGTCGCCTGACCATAACAAGAAGGGCAGGCCGACGCTGCCTGCCGGAGTCGGCTTATCTGTCGCAATAGCTTTCTCTATCGGAATACTTGCATACGCATTCGGAGTCAGCGCGCACATATACGGTGCCGTAGCCGACCTTACCTACCTGTTTGCAACAGTGCTGTCCATAATCCTAATATCCATGGTCGGCTTACTGGATGACATAAACGTAAAGAAGGAGATGGTGAAGTCGACTGATATGATGGATACTAGGAAGGGGCTGAAGCAGTGGTACAAGCCGCTGATGACTATAATGGGCGCCCTGCCTCTCATGGCAGTAATAAACAGCACCGGGCTGGACACCCTGTTGATACCGTTCATTGGCCAGGTGAACTTCGGGCTCATTTATCCGCTCGTCATAATACCGCTGGCGATAATATTTACTTCTAACGCTTTTAATCTGCTGGGCGGATTCGATGGCATAGCGACAGGGACCGGATTCCTCGCCAGCCTCGCGCTGCTGATATACGCACTCGTGTATGGCAATTACATAGGCGCGCTGCTCGCGAGCGTGTTGACAGCAGTGCTCTTTGCCTTCCTGTTCTTCAACATCTATCCAGCAAAGGCCATACCTGGAGACAGCTTCACATATGGAGTAGGGGCTGCACTTCTCGTGATAATGGCCCTGGGTAACATGGAAATATTCGGCATAATAGTGTTCATGCCATGGATAATAGAGTTCATACTTCACCTAAGGAGGAAGTTCCAGGTCACGGACCTTGGAAAGATGAACAGCGACGGCACCTTTGCGCCGCCTTACGGCAAGAAGATATACAGCTGGACCCACTTGATAATGAACATAAAGCGCTGCAGGGAATGGGAAGTGTCGCTTTACATGTGGGTAGTTGAGATACTCTTCATATTGCTGGCTTTCGGGCTCAAGGCGCTTTCCGTTATCTGAACTGCGACTGCAGCAGCAGGCATTACTTGCGGTGGAATGCCGCTTCTGGCCGCCTGCGCTGCTGAAGAGCTGCGTTTCCTGTGATCCCTTACCATGGAAAGCCTCCTGTGCCTTACGAGTTTTAACGAGGGCTCGGTGAGCAGGATGTCCTCCTTCTTCACTAGGCTTCGCCTTCCTGCATAATTAGCATAGACCAGTGCGCTATCGAGTATTTCGCGGGCCTCTTCTTCAAGGTCTATCTTCAGCCTCTTAACAGCGTTTTCATTTATCCGTTCGGCGCCGGCCTCCCTGAAGAACTGCTCCACATCATATAGACTGATTCCCCTACCTGATTTAGTTTTAGCCACTGTTTCACCCCAATGAAAAAAATGTGCAACCAATCTTTAGCAAGTTACCTTTTTAAATAGATTGCAGGAGCTATGATTAGTGGCACGCACCGTTTTACGACGGTAAATCGGCCATGGCGTTTGCATGATGAGGATAGGCTTCCACATGTCCATAGCGGGTTCAGTCGACAACGCAGTGCTGGCCGCCAGGGCAGGCGGATATACAGCGTTCCAGATGTTCACTGCAAGTAGCAGGAGCTGGAAGCAGAAGAGACCCGGAGAGGATGATGCGGAGAGATTCAGCAAGCATATTTCAGAGTATGACATAGTGCCTTATGCACACATACCATACCTGTGCAATATTGCTTCGCCAAGGGACGAGATATATGCTAAGAGCAAGGATATGCTTGCGCACAACATGTCGAACTGCGAGCTGCTGGGCATAGGGGAGCTCGTAATACACCTGGGCTCGCACCTTGGCAAGGGGCTAAAGTTCGGCGCGGAAAGGATATGCTCAGCGCTAGGAGAGGCGCTGGACGCGAACAAGAGGGTAGGCATACTGCTAGAGAATACTTCAGGATATACCAACAGCATAGGATCCACGTTCGAGGAAATAGGAAGCATAATTGACACGGTGGGCTCGCCGAGGATAGGAGTGTGCCTGGACACGTGCCATGCGTTCGCAGCAGGGTATGCAATGGGCAGCGATTCTGATATAGATGCATTAAGCAAGGACTTTGAATCCAACATTGGCTTCAGCAGGCTCAAACTTGTGCACCTCAACGATGCGAAGTTCCCGCTCGGCAGCAAGAAGGACAGGCATTGGCATATAGGCGAAGGCTATATAGGCACGGCAGGATTCTCTGCGCTCTTTAGGAGCAGGCATTTCAGGAGCGGCTCGTTTATAATGGAGACGCCAGGGAATGAGAAGGGGGATGCAGACAGGGCAAACATGATGAGGCTCAGAAAGATACTTGAGAGCGTCGGCATAAATGCGTGAGCGGTATGATTGAAACAGCTAGGGCACCATCATCAAGGCGCTTATCACGACCAGCGCTGCTGCGACTGTGATGTTGTCATCCAGCCTTGAGCTGAAACCCTCAATTAGGGCGAGAACTGCAGCAGCAATTACAGCATAATACCCAACGAAGAGCAGCGCAGGGATTGCGAGCGCCGCAAAGTACATGACGCTCCCAGCAGTGCTCTTGCGCCTGTTATACGGCAATCTTGGCGACTTTATGCGCAAGCCGACAATAGTGGCGAGCGAATCTGCAATGAACAGCGCAACCAGGCCAAATAACATCAGCCTGAAATCTGGCACGAGCGAGATTACAAGGAATGCCCCTGAAGATAGGTATACCGCGCCAAGGCCGAAAGTTGTCCTGGGCCTCTCGAGGCTGAGCAGCACCCTTGATAAGGCATTGTCGCTAGCTTTTCCCCTTGACAGGTAAGACACAGTAAGGTACCCTATGAGCACTATTGACATTACCACATACTTCCCGATGCTGAACGACACGATAAGTATGAGGAGCAGCACTATGCCGCTGCAAATCTGGAAAAGGTCGCGATTTATCTCTATGCTCTTGTCAGCCGCACGTTTATTGTATACCTTGCCTTTATGGCTGCGCAGTGAAGCGGCTATGCCAGCCAATGAGCCAGTGGAGAATGCCTGCATCAGCATGGCGATAGGTATATGAGCGAATGCCGCAATAATTATGACCACAGCAGCGATCCCGACCGCATAGTAAAGTGCACTCTGCTTATCGAAGTAGCCGACTGCTGCTATGGTGAAGAGGATTGCCTCGGATGAGGCGAACAGGGCTCCGCCGAGAATGCCTATGCCCAGATATGACTGATACAGCGAGAGCGTGTACGAGGCCGCGAAGGCTGCTGCCATAGCAGCTAAAAGAGTGGGGCGCATGGCACGGCTGGTGCGGATTAGATAAACAATTGCAGAAACCAGCGCCAAGGCAAGTGCAGCTATCGCAAATGCCAGCCCTGCAGGAAACATAGATGCAACCAACCAATCACCTACAGCAAATGGCTCACGGCTCTACCCTATTGATCACTCTCGGGAAAGGTATCGCGTCCCTTATGTGGTCCAGCCCAAGCATCCATTTTATGACGCGCTCCATTCCTACGCCGAAGCCAGCATGCGGCACCGCGCCGTATTTCAAGGTATCGAGGTACCATTTGTAATTTTCTATCTGAAGGCCCTTCTCCTTCATGCGCGCGACCATGTCGCCGTAGTTGCTTATACGCTCTGATCCGCCTATTATCTCACCATGGCCTTTCGGAGCAAGCATGTCGGCGCACTCGACCGTCCTGGGGTCCTTCTTGCTTATTGGCATATAGAATGCCTTGAGGTCCTTCGGCATGTTATGTATGAATATGGGTTTGTCCTCTTCCTCGGTGAGCAGCTTCTCCTCTTCTACGCCGAAATCGTCCCCCCAGACTTTCTGAGAGCCTTTTTCGTGCAGGATTTCTATGGCCCTGTCGTAGCTTATCCTCTTGAACGGAGGTTTTATCTTTTCCAGCGATTGTATGTCAGCGCCTAGAGTCTCTAGTATGCTGCGGTCCCTCTTCGCTACGCTAGACGCTATGTAGCTTATAAGCTTCTCTTGCAGAGCCATGCTCTTTGCGTTGTTGTAGTACGCCATTTCGGGCTCCAGGTGCCAATACTCCGCAAGGTGCTTGACGGTCCTCGATTTCTCTGCGCGCCATGAGGGCGCGAACGAATACACTTTTTCCAATGAATAGATCATCGCCTCAGCATACAGCTGTGACGACTCCGTAAGATAAGCCTTCTGGCCAAAATAGTTCACTTCAAACATGTCGGCGCCAGTTTCGCCAGCTGCCTTGGTTATCAGCGGCGGTGTGATTTCGAAGAAGCCGTGCTTGTCTAGAAATTCCCGCGCATACCTAAAGACATGCGACCTGACCTTCATTATATTCGACATACGCGCACTCCTAACCCATAGGTGCCTGACATCAAGCAAGAATTCTGGGCTCTGATATTCTGTTATGGGGAACTGCTCCATGCTGTTGTATACTTTGATTGACTTCACTTCCAGCTCTGCGCCGCCAGGAGCCCTTGCATCGGCCTTTAGCATACCAGTGACCTCAGCTGCAGATTCTAGGTATGCCGAGTCTGCGCTTTCCCATTCTTTTGCGCCTACCGCAGACTTGTCTGCCACGCACTGTATGGTTCCGCTGTTGTCCCTTATGACTATGAAGAGCTTGCCTCCGCTGCTCCTCTTCCTGTATATCCATCCCCTTATCCTCGCTTGGCCAGCCTTGGCCTCCAGTGCCTTAGATACCTTCATGCTCCTGAAACCTGTCATAGTTACACCCTGCACAATGCCTGCATGCGCAGCCAGATAATGTGGTGTGGCGCATATTTAATATCATTCTGTGGGAATCGCTGAGCTATATCAGCGATATGACCCATATGGCTATTATGAATCCTGCTATGACCGTGGCCGGCACTACCAGCCTTGCCATTGATACCACATATCCCGCTATGTTGTGCAGCTTGCTGGTTATGTCTGTGCCCCACACCATGAACCTGGGAAGCACAGCTTTGTGGTAATATGGACGAACCTCCTCAACGTTAGATAGCGCATCTGCCACAGCAGCATCTATCTCCCTGAAAAGATCCTCGCGGTTGGTTCTCCTGCCGAGGACATTGGAGACGTTCAGGTTGAGCGAGTTGACGGCGTGCGTATCGGTAGTGTATACCTCAGCATCTATGCCATGCGCCTTCCTGACATGCTCTATGATTGAGTGCCTGAGCGACGGCAGCATGTTGTTCGCATTGAACTGTATCATTGCACGGTCGCTGCCGGCTATCCTGAATATGACCACATCCATGTTTCCCCTTGCAAGATCTTCTGGCTGACCGAGTGCGTCAAAAATATTGCGCGATGATACGCCAATTCTGAGAGTTTTGTATTTGCGAGGCGCTGCACCGTTTACCTGCCTTATCGCCTCGGCGTAGTGGTTCGCATATATTGAGTTTACGGATATTCCATCTAGCTCTTTCTTCGGAGCGCTCTCATACCTGGAGTTGTGCGCGTCTATCACTATTGCGTCGCGCGAACTACCGCCGAGCAGGCCACGGAAGAGCATGGATGCCGAAAGGTCTATGTCCTCGGTTATCCTCGGTGCCCTAGTCAGCGTCGCGAGCCTGACCCCGTCCATGTCTATGCATCTGACCTTCGCCTCATGCGAAGAGCCTTCCGAGTACGATACACCGCTTAGCGGCTCAGATGACAGCGCGGCATGGACTGAAGAATCGAGGTGCTTTATCAGCGTGCCAAGCTGGCTCGATGATATCGGGTTCCTGTCCATGTTTACTGCACCATGCATTATTATTCCTGAAGTCCTGTACTTTCTCTCTATGTGCCTGGAAAGCAAGTATGGAAACTCACTTCCACCTATGCTGCCGAAAGGCCCATAGTGCAGGTTAGGAACAAAAATTATGGCCTTGATCGGGCCGCCATTGGCTCCTTTGAACACTATGGTATTTGTCTCGATGTCTGCAGGCATCCCAAACTTTTCGCCGCCGAATGGCGCAGATATGTTTATATCATAAAGCCAGTTCTGGACGAGATGCGAAAACGCGCCCATGCCGCCGAACCCGACGCTGCGCTTCACCGGGGTGTCTATAAAGTATATTATCACGTATCCAACGAGCAGGAATACTGCTATCGCAGCGTAGAGCTTGATTAGGAGCAGGTTAGTACTGCCGCCTATTGAAAAAAGGAACCTGCTTGCCGGAATATATGCCAGGAGATTGAGCGTAGGCTGGACTAGCGCGAGCAGCAGGCCCTTCCTGTTCTTCCCCATAAGTATTTTGTTTGCGAAGAACCACCAACCGAAGATGCCTGCATCGCCTACGAGTATCAGGGCACTGGCGATTGCCTTCAATCCTGCAAACACGTAGACGACTCCCCCTATAAGCATGAACACGGAATATGATGTGGCGGCGATCAGGACTACAAGTATTACGTACTTCGTCTTCAGCCTTCTGTTGCCCGCCCTGACTGCTATGATTGTAAGTGTAGAGGGTATGAGTATTGCGAGTATGCCTGTGACCGCTCCTGCAGCCATTATGTAAAGCACCATGTCTCCTGCAGTGCCGAAGTGCAGCAGTGCCACTGCTGCCATGCCTACAACCACGCTTATTGCCACAAGCAGGCAAAACAGAGGTATGCTGCTCGGCAGGCTCCTATAGAATATTGAGGGAGCCTTAAGAGATTTAGATGGATCCCTGACCCTTCTTGAAGCCATGTGAACACTTATCTACCGAACCTTCTCTGCCTCCTTGAATAATCAGCTAGCGCCAGCTTGAGGTCCTTCTTGCTGAAGTCGGGCCAGTACTTCTTGGCGAAATACAGCTCAGAATAAGTCGACTGCCACGGCAGAAATCCAGAGAGCCTCTTCTCCCCCGATGTCCTTATTATAAGGTCTGCATCAGCAATTGAATTAGTCCTTAGGTTAGCCTTAACATCGCTTTCGCTGATGCTAGTGCTGCCTGTCCTGACTGCGTGCATAGCCGCCATCCTCGCTGCATGCACTATGTCATCGCGGCCGCCATATCCTATAAGCAAGTTTATCGTAAGGTCAGTGAACTTTCTGGTCTTGGCTTCAACCTTCCTCAGTGCCTTCTTCAGCTGCGCTGGAAGCATGGTGGTATCGCCTATCACCTTCACCCTGACGCGGTTGCTTACCAGGTCGCTGAGTATTTTTGGGTCTGAGGCTTCCTTGGTGAACAGGTTGTAGAACATGCTGAGCTCGCTCTTGCTCCTATTGCGTATGTTCTCGGTCGAGAGCGCCCACACTGAAAGGGTCTTTATGCCGAACTCCTTAGACCATATGCTGAAGTCTATGAACTTCCTTATGCCTGTGCTGTAGCCCCTCAGCAGCTTCAGACCCTTCGACTTCGACCATCTCCTGTTGCCGTCGGGTATGAGTGCAAGGTGCCTTGGAACGTTTTCAATCTTGCTCATGAAATCCTCTGTTGGGTGTGCTTTGGTTAGGTTTCGCCCCGCGCCTTTAGGGGCGAGACTATTCTTGTACCAATATGAGCTGATTAGCCTTTTATTCTTTTATGCACATTATGTATCGCAGCTTTTAAACCTTATCGTAGCGATCGCGGTCGGCACGATGGAGGCGGCCAGGTGATTGATTGGACGCCGATGCAAGAAATACATTCGCAAAAATTTATGCAGTCGACAGCCTCAGCGATATACAGGGAAATGATGCAGCAATAGCGAAGCTGAGGAGGTTCGCCGAGGCGTTCGTTCACGGAGGGCGCACCCGGCCGATTATGCTTTCTGGTCCGCCTGGAGTTGGGAAGACCTCATCAGCATATGCTTTGGCTAAAGAGAACGGCTGGAACCTGATAGAGCTCAGCGCCAGCGAGTACCGCGACAAGGAATCTGTTGAAAGGATAGCCGTAGCCGCGTCATCGCGCAACGTGTTCGGGAAGAGGAACATGATATTGCTGGACGAAGTTGATGACCTTGCAAAGAAGTTTGATAAGGGAGCCGAATCAGCGATTGCGAAGCTCATACAGGGCGCTGCGAACCCTGTCGTCCTTACATCCAACAACGCGTGGGACAAGAGCATAAGATTTCTCAGGGGCAAAGTCGACAGCATAGACTATATTAGAGTAAGACCTGAAGGAATAGAAAAGGTGCTCAAAAAGGTCGCGGCAAAGGCAGGTCTGAAGGTGGATAGCGAGAGTATAGGCATAATATCCAGAAGGTCCAACGGCGATGTCAGGTCGGCGTTAAACGACATGTACGCGATAGCTGGGGCTGAGAAGGAAGACGCGGTTGACGCACTTGGGCTCAGGAATGCTGCGCAGGAAATATTTATCGTGCTGAACAAGATATTCTATTCCAACACACTGGCTGCGCCGCTCGTGGCTGCGAGGAGCGTGGAGCCTGAGGTATCGAATGACCTGCTCATAAGCTGGATAGATGAGAACATACCAGGCAAGTACAGGCATGCGGGAGACATGAACAGCGCTTATGAGAACCTTGCATTGGCAACCATGTACTCCTCAAGGGCTACGCGCAGGCAGTACTACGGCTATTGGAGGTACATGAGCGTCCTGATGACCAGCGGAATATCGCTCGCGAAGACCAGATATCCGCAGGAAGGGACCAGGTACATGTTCCCAAAAGTCATAAAGGAGCTCAGCGCCTCGAAGTCTGAAAGGACCTCGATGAAGCAGGTGGCGACGAAGCTGACTGCACACATTCACTTCAATACTAGGTATATAATAGAGAATGAAATACCGATGCTGAGCAGCATGGCGAATGCGGCGATGGACAGCGGAATGAGCAAGGAAGAGGTGCAAGAGTTCTTTGCTGACCGTTTCGGCCTTGACTCCAAGGAGGCAGATCTTGTCATCAAGGGGAGGGCCTGACAGACAGAGCGGCGAGCAGCGACTCGACCACGTCATCCATCTGGCTCGGCTCGCACTTTATGCTGGCGGCCTCGTTGTGACCTCCGCCGGTTATGCTGAGTGACTCGAGACCTTTCAGCTCCTCTATCCTTTCGAGTATCGACACCATGCCGGATATAGACTTGCTTATCCTGAGGGAAATGTAGCTGCCGCCTATGACGATCGTTATAGTGCCTTTGCCTGCCTCGCGCTCTATGCGATCGTGAAGCTTCGAGCTGTACTTACCCATCGGAGGATACCCAAAGCCGAGCGACGCGACCTTATCAAAGTCAACCACGCGGACTGGCACGCCGCTGGTGGTAGAATATTTTCTCATCGTCTGCATCCCCTCCCTTATCGATTCTTCGAATGCATTTGAAATGAATCTTGACGCTTCGGCGCGCGCTTCATCATCATCGAGTATGCTAAGTATCTGCTTTGGAGTAGCTTTCTTGCCGCGGCCCATGCCATTGTTTGAAGTGAAGAAATCAAGCAGGGCTGCCGTCGACTTTGCGGACTCGTCTTCCTGGTCCGCATAAGCGCTGTAGTCGCTTATCAGCGAGGCGGCTTCCATGTCACTATAATCCTCACCCGACAGCGCCGTCGCGAGCATGCACCCCAGTACGCCGGCCGTAAGGTTTGAATCTCCTCCCACATCCCATGGATTCACGTATTCCAAAATGCTGCTCTTCATGAATGTTTTTGGTATGGGATGGTGGTCCAGCCAAAGTATGTCTATCTTACCCTCTGCGTATGCTATTGCCTCAGCACTCTCGTCAGATGTACCGAAGTCTATTATTACCACGAGCGGCTTCTCTGCTGAAGTATATGAGCTGAAGTAAGCAGCGTCATCCGAAACCGATTCCATGGAATATGATATACCTCTGTTGATGCGCCACGACACGGATCCTCCGACGCCCATACCTTTTTCTGCTAGGGCCCTTACCGCTTTGTATAGGGCTATGGCCCCGCTGGAGCCGTCGCCATCATTGTGGAAACGTACCACAACAGGTGAACCGGTGGCAATGCTCCTTGCAAGGCGCTCTGCAGAACGGGCTATTGCGGGAAACAGTGCGCCCAATCCAGGATACTTGCCTTCCTTATTGGAGAGCAGTGCGACATTCTCCCCCAAATGCATCCTTCCGATTATTCCAGTAACTACGCGATTGCACTCTTCTCGCGCCGATTCGCCCAGCAGCTTCGGGAGCTTCGGGGAGCCCAAGCCGTCGTGCATACCGGTGCTGAATTCTATTATGTCATAAAGGTTAGGCCTTATGCCTATTTCTGTGCTGATCGATGCATACTTGTCAGTATCGATGACAGTGCACGCAGTACCCGCATTTGATGCAGTGACCTTCAACGATGTAATTATACTTTTCATCACAAACGCCGCGCAAAACTAGGGCTTCTAATTTCTTACTATTTTCGCCACAAATATATAATCACTATCATTGCAGATAGCAGGAGGACTGGGCAGTAGAATTCTTTATGTAGGAACAGTAAGCGGTATCGTTGTAGTACTGAGCTAACGCATCTATGCATGAGGCGAAATACGTCTCGTTTTGTATCTCTGTGCAGTAGGAAACGTTGTCGTACGTCTCGGCTGCAGCCGTATATGCCGAGGATGAACATGCGTTCTGCAGCGACGACGGCACGACAGTGCACGCCGCAAGCGCTGCGGTAAGATTGAAAGCCTGTGCGGAGTTCGACTTCTTGCTGAGCGCGGCCAGGTAGCCATTGCAGAGACTGCCTATGCTGCTAGACATACGGCTACAAGCGGCAGAATTATTGTATTTTACGGCCAGGTTAAAGTAGCAGTAATCGCGAGGAGTAAAGTTGTAGTACTCATAATACAGGTAGTCTGTGCTGTTGGCACTGAGGGTAGAGTAATTGAGCAGCAAATAAAGAATGCTGCTGTCAGAGCTGCCCGGCACCAAGCCGCAGTAGCTTTGATTGCCGGTATCCAATGCCAGGTTGTAGTTGCTAACCGCATTGCAGTAGGATTTCTCTGTCGAGTTGGTAATCAGGCTGCAAATGGTCTTGTTGGAGAATCTGCCCTGCTTTGCGTAGGAGTAGTAGCACTGTGAGGAATAATTGCCGAGGGTAGCGCACGCGGAAGGCGTGCTTGTGCGCAGCGACACATTTAGTGTGCACTGGTACTTGTATGTTTCATTGGAAAGCAAGTCGCACGTGCTCTGACTGCTATAGCGCTCTGCCACAGATGTAATGCACTGCTGCTGTTCGGACCCCGCAAAGGAGCATATGCTCGCATTGTCTGAAGACACTGCAAGAGCCGTGAGGCAAGCATCTCTCGGGCCCGAGAGCAGTACGCCTTTGCACTTTGAGAGCGGTGTACTGTGCCCTTCTACAAACAGGACGGCTACAGCCACAGCGACCAGCACGATGCCTGCAACCAGATATATCAGGTACTTCTCCCTTTCACTAAGGCTGACGCGCTGCCTTTCACTGGCGCCGCCGACGGTCGAATCCGATACGTCGCTGCGCTTTCCATCGGCCATGCTGCTCAATTCACAGTCATGAAGCTGAAACCTTCTGGAGTTATCTCATAAGGCGACAAGACCCAGCTATGATTGGTGCCCCTTGTCTTGACGACCTCTGCAACAAGACTCCTCTTTTCGTCATCTTCTGCCTGATAAAGTATTATTACCCCATCAAACATGAAGAACTCTCGCGTAAATTTGAGATCCTGCCTGCTGGAGGTCTGGAGCTCGTATGTGAAGATTGCCGTGACTCCAAGCCTGCGCAGATTCTGAGTGAGCGACATCATAGACCTCCTGTAGGAGAACACGTCAGGGAACAGGAGCTTGACTATCGATATCGAATCTATCACTATAAGCTTCGCCTTGTTCTTCGAAAGCATGTCCTCTATCTCAGATACTATGTGCCCAAAAGAATAGTTGGATGTGTCATCGCCCTTCTGGTATATTCTCTCATAGCTCTCAGCTTTCTCTATTGCGAGCTTGCCCGAAGATATCAGGTCGTCTATGTCGTTGAATGTATCGAATACGGACTTTGCGTTTCTGATTATGTCTTCCGGCTCTTCCTCGAATGATATCAGTGTGGACGGCACACCATTCTTCGCATTCCTATACAATATCTCGAATGAGAGTAAGGTCTTGCCTGCACCTGGACCGCCTGCGAGGAGTATCTGCTCGTTCTCAGGTATGCCGCCATACAGCAGCTTGTCCATGCCATCGATGCCCGTGCTTATCTTCTTGACAATACCACCGCCTTTTGACCTGTCTGCCATCGTATCAACTTGCTCATTCCCTTATCTTCAATTCAAACTTATAAACTTTCCGAATAGTGCACGATGAGATAGGCTTGGCGCCGCAGGCAGGTCCAATAGACATCTGTCTAATTTTTATACGTTTTAAAGGTATCACAGCTGCAAGATTTTTTACAAAATACTTTTATTTTGTCCGGTAGCATTATCTGTTGTATATTGTAAGCGCAGCAATGCGATGCACGCATGGAGATGCATGCGGTTTGCATCTCGATGGGGTATGTTATGAACAAGAAAGTAATAGTAATAGGTATAATACTGATAGGGCTTGGAGCCTTGGCAGGATTTATTGCGACATCCACCTTCAACAACAGCATGAGGTCATTCGCCGACCAGGTGCTTAAGAATGCAACCATAACGTCTGCCGCGAATAGCTTCGGCTATGCGCCGATAAGCCTTTCGAACGCTTCGCAGATATATATTATGGCAGGGCTCAACAAGAGCGCCAACTTCTACCTGATGAACAGCAGCGCGTTCAACGCATGGTCTGCAGAGATGAAGAGTGGCACTAATGCTAATGGCATTGGCGCCGCGGTATCGCTAGAGAAAGATGGCGCTATTTTCATAGCCAGGAATTCTACCTTCATTGACACTGCATCTCCCGCGCCGCCGAATTCTACCGAAGATATTGTTTATTCTTCGGCAAATGCACTCGAGCCTGCAGGTACGTATTATACTGTGCTGGACAACACGAACGGGAGCGCTTCATCGAATAACGGGATTGTTACGAGCAGGATGCTATACTACGCGCCTGGGACTGTGAGCAACAGCACGCTATCAGAGTATAAAGGGTCTAGCAGTACGGTTTTTGCCAGCAGCATATCTTTCCTAGCCTTAGTGGTGGCAGGCATAATTCTCATTATATACGGAATAGTGAAGAGGCCGAAACCTGAAGTGATGCCCGAGCAATTCCAGGATGCAAAGAAAGACAGCCCTGCTTTGAAAGCAGAGGAGCCAGATAATTATATAAGCAGCCTCTACGATAAGATAGAGGGCAGGGGCAAGAAAGGGAAGAAAAGCAAGGACTAATGCGTCGCTATTGGTGATTTGATAGAGGAGGGGAACGCCGAGATAAGCTCGCTCAAGGAAAAGATAGCGGGCGAGATAACGCTTGCTGACAGCCCTGGCAGCGCCATGAAGAAGTGGAGGGAGTTCTTCGGTATAAGCCAAGTTGACCTTGCGAGGCGCATAAAGATATCTGCTTCAACTATAAGCGACTATGAGAGCAACCGCAGGCTCAGCCCAGGGGTTGGAGTGATAAAGAGGTTCATAGACAAACTCTTCGAGCTTGACAGCGAGAACGGCGGATCCGTAGTGCAGGGGCTCGTAAAGTTTTCTGGCGAGCCGAGGCAGAAGGGCGAGTCGAAAGTCTTCTATTCAATACACGATTTCAGCGTGCCGATAAGCGGGACCGACCTGAACAGAATAATAGACGGCAAGATAGTAGTCAATCCCGGCCTGCTTGAGTCGGTCAAAGTATTTGGATATACGCGCATGGACAGCCTCAAGGTGATACTTGAGATGGATCCGGCAGAGTACCCAAAGCTGTTCGGCTCCACTACCGAACGGGCATTCGTCTTCGAGAACGTGAGCAGCGGCAGGTCGCCGATGGTAGTCATACGCGTTGCGCCGATAAAGCCGAAGATAGTCATAATACATAACGTGACCAACCTGGACAAACTCGCGATAAAGATCGCGCAGGTCGAAAGGATACCCGTTCTGACAACTAAGCTTCCTCTAGAGGAGGTCTACAACCGTCTGAACAAGATATGATTTTTACTTACTGAGGACGCGCTTCGCCTTCTCCAGCGGCAAGGCGTTGACCACTCTTTCCTTCCCAAGCCATCCGCGCCGTGCAGTGCCTATCCCATACTTCAGAAAATCGTAATCATTTGTAGAGTGCGAGTCGCTGTCTATTGCGAACATTACTTTGTACTTTGAAACCAGCATTATATTTGTATCATTCAGATCGAGCCGTGAGGGCTGTGAATTTATTTCTAATATTACATTGCTCCTTTCTGCGGCCTCTGCCACCTTCTCCAGGTCTATCTCGTATGGCTCCCTCTCCATTATCTCCCTGCCTGTAGGATGGCCGAGTATGTGGATGTATCCGGATTCGATCGCTTTTATCACCCTTCTAGTCATTTCCTCCCGGCCCATATTGAAATTGGAATGCACAGAAGCAATTGCGCAGTCCATTTGTTGGATAGTCTTCTTCTCCAGGTCCAGACTGCCATCCTTCAGTATGTCTATCTCAGCGCCCTTGAGTATGGTTAGCCTGCCTTCAAGCTTTTCGTTGAGCTCGTCGACTTTTCTGAAGAAACTGTTGAAATGCGCATCGTCCATTCCGTGCGCTATCCTTGCGCTCTTCGTGTGATTGGTGGTGGCGATGTATTTCAGGCCGTGCGCGATTGCAGCCTCTGCCATCTCATCCAGGCTGGCATTCCCATCAGTCTCCTTAGTATGGGTGTGAAGGTCGCCGTGCAGGTCCCCGTAGCCTATTATTTCTGGAAGCCTGCCTTCCTGCGCGAGCGCTATCTCGCCGCGCGACTCCCTCATTTCAGGGGGCACCCACTGCATGCCGAGCTTTTTGTATATGACGTCCTCGCTTTTGCTCTCTATCAGCTTGCCTTTCCTGTCGTAGAGCCCGTACTCGTTGAGCTTGTAGCCTTTCCTTATCGCTATCTCTCTTACTCTTATATTGTGGTCCTTGCTTCCTGTGAAGTATTGGAGCGCGGCGCCAATGCTCTTCGGATCTATCACCCTCAGGTCGCAGCTGAGCCCCATGCCTAGCCAGACTGTTGTCTTGGTAGGCCCTTTGGATATCACGCTCTGCACATCAGCCAGCTTGGTGAAGAAGTCCATCAGCTCCTCGGGTTTGTTGGAGAGCGCGAGTATGTCTATGTCCCCAACAGTCTCTCGCATCCTTCTCGTTGACCCCGCTATGAAAACTTCCTTTGCAAGACCGCTGCCCTTTATCTTCTTCACTATGTCCTCAGCAGCAGGCAGTGCAGTACCAAGCAGCAGCCTGCCCCTGCTCGCGCCAAGTATCTCGATGCTCTTCTCGAACTGCTGCTCGCTCTTCTCTCCAAACCCTTCCAGATCCCTTATCTTATGGCTGCTTATCGCCTTCTTAAGATCGTCTATGTTTTTTATGCGCAGCTTCTTGTAGAGAAGTACTGCGCGCTTTGCACCCATCCCCTCTAACTGCGTGAGCTGCGTGAAGTCTATAGGATACGTTTTCTTCAGCTCAGCATACTTCCTTATCCTTCCAGTCTTTAGGTACTCCTCTATTTTGCCGGCTATGCCCTTCCCGACGCCAGGCAACTCCATCAGGGCTGCGACGCCCCCTTTTTCATAGACGTCCTCTATCGGCTCCTGAAGGCTCGAGATGGTTAGCGCAGCCTTCCTGTACGCCCTGACCTCAAACTTGGAGCTCGCAGTCTCCTTTATGGTAAGCATGTCAGCTATTTCGTCGAACAGCTCTGCGAGCCTTTTGTTCTCCATCAAATGCGCGCCGCAAATTCTTTGTTATATTAAAGGTTGCATATGATATTTTATCCTTTCTTGCGCCTTTTATATTGATTGGAATGCTGGAAGAAGCAAAGGGGGAAAGGGAGCTAAACAACCTCAATGAGGTATATCTAGCAATAATATCCCGCTACAAGGATTACATAGAGGAGAAGGAGAGTATATCCGTAGCAGAGCTTCCAACGCTTGTAACCCCGAACGATGAGGCTGTGGCAAAGAAGGCAAGCGAAATAAAAGCCGAATTCCAGGACTTCTTCTTCGATAAGGATTTCTACGACGCGGGCATGAGTGCTTTCAGCTTCGTGAAGGACAAAGTCGCCACTGTGGTCCTGCCTGTGCAGTTCTGGCTTACGCCGCACGAGACTCTAGAATTTATGGTGGGCGACATTATGGACAAGAACGTGCTGCTGTGCAGCCTGCTGATAAGGCTAGGCAACCCCTCTACAAGGGTCTTTGTAAAATCCAGAGGGAGCGATAAGCGCACTTTCGTCTACTTCGAGTTCAACAAAAAGGTATATTCGATGGACATGGGCGACGGCGTCAAGGAGTACGCAGACCGCGATGCCATGATTGCATCGATGGGCCTGGATGACGATACGACAGCCTACGAGTTCAACGACAAGCTGTATGTCGACCTGAGCTGAACCTCCGTGCAATCAGGAATGGTCCTTATTGCCTTTCAATGCCTTCCTGGCCTCCTTCTTCAGCTTCTTCATCTTTACCTTTCGGTACGCGCGGCCGACCTTTCTTTTTGACTTCTTTCCCGACTTCATGAGGATCACATTGCCTATTGGATAAGCATTCATTCTACTGTTATGTTGACTGTTCCCTGTGGTGATGACTTTGACCTATTCATCTTTATCTCGAGTATGCCATTTCTGTAGTGCGCCTTAGCGCTGCTTGGATTAACACTGTGCGGCAGGGCAACTGTCTGCGCAGTCTGCACATTGCTAGTGGACGAGCGGACGGTGATCTGCTTGCTACCGACGCTTAGCACTATGCTTCCCTTCTCTGCGCCGCGCATCTCCATGGTTACAGTTGTGACCTTCTGCGTTTCTGTGATGTCGACAAGAGGCACCGCCTCGTTCGGATTCGGCTTCGGGGGCTGCTGCGGCTGCGTATTCTGGACATTTACCCTTTCTATTATAGGTATGCCCTGTTTGTCTACCTTTATGTTGAAGCTGTACTTGGGGTTCATATCATTGCTGTCTGACGAAAGCGACCTCATCATGTCCTTGACTGCACGGGAAACGAACTTTGTCAGCTTCTCAAATTCCTCCGGAGTCAGCGAGCTGTCCGGATCAAAAGAAAAATTGTTATTGTCTTCTTCTGTCATGTTACCCACCCTGCACAAGAACTTATTGTGCACAGTTATAAAAGACTTTTGCAGGCATGCAATAAAAGACGTATATGAAGCGCACGCTGGCACTATTTCATCCATTTGCCTATGCCCGACTGCCTGGCCGCGCTGGTGACAGATATCATCTTGTCAACGTACTTCGAGATCCTGTCCTCTGAAAATTCATGCTCGCCGCACATGAAGTTGATTATTCTATCCTTGTTTGGGACTATCTCCTTCATCCTGTCTATCTCGTCTCTGCTGAACTCCTTCACTTCAGGCTTCAGAAACATGTCTTCCAGCTCCCTTGGATTTACCTCGAACGCAAACTGGTATTTTTCTTCTAGGTAGCTAGTAACGTCCTCAAGTGTCTTTGATGACTTTGCAATCTTCAGCGCAGTCTTCGGGCCTACGCCCTTGACCCCTATATTAAAGTCGGTGCCAAGCATCATTCCTATCCATATGAGCTGTTTCCTGTCTATGCCATTAAACGCAAGCGTGTCGCTGAGCGATGCAAGCTCCGTCTCTATGCTTACATATATGTTTTTCCTTGGCAGCTTTCTCTTTCCGGTTATCGCCATGTTTCTCACAATCCGCTCCGCCCCGAGCAGCAGTGTGTCGTAGTCCTGGCTGCCAACTGCATATACCATATTCTCCTTGCATAGGTAGCTCGCCTGCGCCTCGCCTTCACTCGGAGCATTTATGTAGGATATGCCCATTCCTTCAAGAAGCTGCTTGGAGTCGGCGACTATCGCCTTTGTCACCCTAGTGGCCTGCTGTGCATAGGTACGGGCCTCCTCTTCTCTGCCCTCCTTGACGGCCGTCTGCCAGTCTTCGTACGCCTTTTCCCTCCTCTGCATTCGGGCCTGTATTGTCTTCTGCTTCAGCATCGAAGGTATGCCGTCAAAAACATATATTGGGACTACACCATGGTCCAGCATTTCTATGGATCTGTAGAACAAGCCTGAAAGGTGGCTTGTCACGTTCCCCTTTGAGTCCATGAGCGGAGTGCCATCTGGCTGCCTTATTATAGAGAGGAACTGGTAGAGCACATTGTACGCATCGATCGCTATTGTCCTACCTCTAAGGTCGTCAAGAGTTATCTTGCGCTTCTGCACCAGTTTGCTAAGGTCTACAGACATATCCGGGCGCCTTTTGATAATTCACTTAATGCCGAGAAAATCACCCAGCGAGGCGCTCTCCTTTCTGTCGCCCTTTACCCTCTCAGGTTCATCATTGCCCTCCCCGCCTTCCACGAGAAGCTTTATGCCGAGCGCACGCTCCAACTGCTTCAGCGTCTTTCCGGCCGGCACGGTCTTCTCCTCCTCTATCCTGCGCAGGAAAGACTCTTTCTCGTTTATCATCTCAGCGAGCACCTTGAGCGGCAGCTCCATCCTCTCGCGGGCGCGCCTGATTATGGTGCCGTAGTTCTGCACTATGGCCTTTTCATCATCTGCCTTCGGCCTCGGCATTGAAAACTTCGGCGAGCCACGGGCCTTCTGCGGCGCCGGCCTGGCTATTATTCTCTTGCCCTCTGCACATACTGGACACACTCTCATCTCCGTTCCATCGACGTCAATGGTGTATAGGCTAGCAGTGCGCCTGCCGCATATCTCGCATTCTTCCATCCAACCACCTATTGATATATACTTTTGCCACACATATTTATTACCTCTTTGGAAAATCAGTGATAATGGTGGAGGATAGGCTATCTAACCTGCTCGTTGCGCTGGTTGTAATAGCAGGTGTTTTCGCACTTTACGTCGGCTACACGCAGGCGTATCTCGGAGTCGCAGTAAGGTGGACGATTGCAATCGTAGCACTTGTTCTTGCAGGTATGGCTATAAGGAGGTTGAAGTCGCTAGAGGGGGGCTTCGGCATGTACCTCCTTGGAAGCAAAAGGGGCATAAAGACCATTGGCAACATCTCTAAGAGCCACAGATCTTTCTGGAACAGCATGGCAATGTGGGGAGTAGTGGTCGGCTTCGGGCTGCTCTCGTATCCTTTCCTAAAGGGAAAGATAGATAAGAGGCTGTACGCCTTCGGGATGCTCTCGCTTTTCGTGATGATGTTCTTTGTAGTCCCGTACACCGGAGACGCTCTGCAGTTCATCAACCTATCGTTTATACAGACGGCTATCAGCAGCGCCGGAGCGGCACACGCCTCTTCCGGATTCAACTTCGTGGGCTACGCGATAGACGCAGTATCAATCATAGCGGGCTTTTCGGGATTTGTCTTCGTATCAATATTGTACAATGCTGCCAACATACTGATAGGTATAGCTGGCTTTGTGGCGAGCGGGGCCACCAACACAGGCGCACTGGCAGGCCAGATACCAGGCGTGGCGCCTATAATACCTGGGATTGACCTCCCGCTCATAGCAGGCATAATATCGCTAGCGATACTGCTCATAATACATGAGACATCTCACGGCGTACTCGCCAGGGCTTTCGGAATAAAGCTGAAGAAGGTGGGCCTGGTAATGTTCGGACTGATACCCTTCGGCGCCTTTGTAGAGCCTGATGAGAAAGCCGTCAGCAAGCTTGACAGCATAAAGCAGACGAAGATTGTGGCTGCTGGGGTTTCTATGAACCTTATAGCCATGCTTGTCTTCTTCGTGCCAATGATGCTCATGACCGCGTTTGTGGTCCCTGGGCTTTACTCCAATTCCGTTGAGATAACGCATGTGATATCAGGCTATCCTGCCAACGGCATCCTTGAGCCAGGCATGATAATCCAGAAGTGGAATGGCTACAGCATAACTGGGCTGGGAAGCTTTTCCGTAGCCGCGGCGAACGACACCCCAGGAAAGCTGGTCCAGATAGTAACCAATACGGGTGCGTACAGCATAAAGGCAGCCCCAAGCCCTAGCAACAGCTCTAAAGGCATAGTCGGGATAGAGGTAGGGAATCCGCTATCGACATCACTTTCTGCCCGCACACTTTTCTTCCTCTACAGTCTGTTCTCCATATCGTTCCTGCTCAACTTCTTGGTAGGTGTGATAAACCTGCTGCCAATACCAGGATTCGATGGCTGGAGAATATACAAAACGAACATAAAGAGCAGCACATTCGTCAATGCGCTAGTCGCAATAATAGTCATCGGCCTCCTGATAAACGTGCTTCCATGGCTCTACATATGAAGCGATGCCGCACGCCTCAGTTCTGCAATGGTGCCGAATTCCATTGTCGCGCCGTACCCTATTGCTATGGCCTTCATGCTGCCCATGTCCAGCCTTTTCAGCACGGGGGAGAGAAGCTCGTCTTCTGGCACAACATTCATCTCAGTGCCTGTCGAGAAGTAGCCTATTGCAGGGAATACTATTATCCTTGCCCCTAAATAAGAGCCTGTCAGGAAGCACCTTAGCTTCTCTTTTTTACCCACAGAATTGTACACAGCGATCGCAGGGTGCTCGTGCCCCATGATCAGCGTGTGCGTGCCTTTAGGTACCGCATCTGGCAGCGCATCGCCATGGAAGAGAAGGTATCCGCCAGCTGCCATCTGCTCGGCGTATATCTTCAGCCCCATGCTTTCGCGATATCTGTCGACGAAGTTGTCATGGTTGCCCTTCACTATGGCAAGAGAGGCACCCTTCACTTTCAGGAACGCTGCGAGGTCGTAAAGCTCATTGAATTCATCGGCAGCCACAGTGGAGAAGTCATTCTTTATGTCCCCGTTGACTATGACGGTCTTTGCGCCAGTGGCAGCCAACGCTTTGGAAAGGGCCTCAGTTATGCTCTTTAGATTAACCTTCGGCAGGAATATGCCGCGGCCTGCCTGTGCAGCCTCATAGCCAAGGTGCGGATCCGATATGACTATAGCTTTAAGACTTCTTATGTAAGCGACAGGCAGCCCGTCAATCAGCTCAATGTCGTCATCAAGTCGCATCCCAGCACCCCACGCCGCATTATTATCTTGACTGCGCTATTTGCTTCAGCACAAGGCTGTGCAACTTCTTCAGGTACTCCCTCTTGCCTTTCATCATAATCACGTCCGCATGACCGAAAGTTATTATGTTATGGGAGAACGGCGATGGGTATTTCGTGGTTATGAATTTCACCTTTATCCTGCCTGCCTTTATTCCGCTTACTACCTCTTCTAGCCTCGGGAGGTCCATCATGTCATCAAATATCTCACGATAGGTTTCCTTGAGTATTGGGAAGTTTGGGTCTATGCTCTCGACCGCCTTGAGCAGCAACTGGGAATTGACCTGCTGCCTGCCCACATTTATTTTATAGCCTTTGTAATTCTTAAGTATCATGAAGCTCCTCGCAGCCACATGCCTGAACTTCCTCCTCATCATCTCAGTGTTCCTTATGTTCCTCCTGAGAAGCGACCTTATGTCAGTAGTGCCGAGCTCTGCTACCACATCTTCCACGATCTTCTTGGTTATGCCCATGCTCTCCTTCGAGTATATGGCGAAACCGTTGTCGTTCACCATTATGCTGAGGTCGATGTCCAGCTCCTCAGCAAGCAGTATCGCAATAACCCTAGACAGGGCATCATTGACTCGGCGGCCAAACAGTGAATGGAATACTAGATATTCGATACCTTCCTCTATGTCTTTTGTGCGCTCCACGAGTATGGAGGTGTTGCTCGGCACTTCCTTTGCAAAGAGGATCTGCTCGAGAAAATAGCCATACATCGATTCCTTTGCATTCGCGTCTATAGGCAGGCCGGAAAGGTAATCATCTACCTTCTTCGGGACCTTCATCGATTTTCGTATCAGTGGGGCGCGCCTGCCTTTCATTGATTCCAATATGCGCTTTGCAAGTCCAGCCCTGAATTCGCCTATCTCGTTCGCAAGCTCATAGCTAAGCGGCAGCTGCTCCGAGAACCACGGAGGTATAGTTGGGCTTTTTGAGGTGGCCTCGCGCACATAGCACTTAGTGCCTTTGGCGTACTGGAACTCGTAGAGCCTGCCCCCTAAAGCGAACACATCTCCCTGCTTCAGCCTCGCAAGGAACTCCTCTTCTATATTGCCGACCCACTTCGTCCCGTTGAAAACGTTAACTGCAACCTCGTCTGGTATAGTACCTAGGTTGAGCATGTATATCACCTTGACAAGCTTGCCCCTTCTTCCTATGGTATTCGTCTTGTCGTCATACCAGATCTTGCCGTACACCCTCCTGCTCTCGAGGCCGACGTAATTTCCTGCCAGATAGTTTATCAGCGACATGAAGTCGCTCTTATCCAGATCAGCGTATGGGTACGCATGCCTGACTGTGTTGTAAGCTTCGTCAACGTTCCATTTCCTGCTTATGGCCATACCGACAATGTGCTGGGAAAGCACGTCTAGAGGATTCTTCGGCACGGTGAACGCATCCAGGTGCCTCTTCCTCGCAGCATCGAGCATGACTGATACTTCCACCAGGTCATCCCGGTTCATGGCGATCATTTCGCCTTTTGCTACGGCCTTGTAGGAGTGTCCAGCCCTTCCTATCCTCTGAACTGCCCTCGTGACGCTCTTAGGCGAGCCGAGCTGTATCACATTGTCTATCGTGCCTATGTCCACGCCGAGCTCGAGGCTGGTGGACGACACTACGCACCTGAGCGCGCCCTTCTTCAGCATGTCTTCTACATCCAGCCGGGACTGCCTGGACAGGGAGCCGTGGTGCGCGGCGACATCGCCCTCGCCGTACTTGAACCTCTTCTTTAGGTTGAATACCACCCTCTCTGTGCCGCTCCTCGTATTAGTAAATATCAGCGCGGTCTTGCTCTTCTTTATTATGCTGTTTATTTCCCTGTAAAGCGCGTTCTCCAGCTGCGCTTCGGGTGCGCTTATTATGTCTTTGACAGGGCTCATGGCAGTGACGTCCAGCTCCTTGCTCCATGACGCATCTACGACAATGCAGTCCCTCGGCGCACCCTTATCGTACCCGACAAGGAACTTTGCCGCCTCATCTAGCGGATGCAGAGTTGCGCCAAGGCCTATCCTGACCGGGTTATGGCCTATTAAGTCAGCAAGCCTCTCCAGCGATAGCGCGAGATGCACGCCGCGCTTGTTGTTGGCGAGCTCGTGTATTTCGTCGACTATGACATACTCTAGGGAATTGAACTTCTCAATCAGCTTTTCCGAATTGAGCATTATTGCAAGGGATTCTGGAGTAGTGACAAGTATGTTCGGCGGCGTGAGCAGCTGCTTTCGCCTCTCCTGTTGGGGCGTGTCTCCGGTCCTGACAGCTATCGTTACCTTCCTCACACCCTCCTTGATCATGGCTACGCCTTTCTCGTCCTTTATTACTTTGTATATCTCTTCGAGAGGCCTTGTGAGGTTGTTGTAGATATCATTGTTGAGGGCTCTCAGCGGAGAAATGTACAGGCAGTATATCTTGTCCTCGAGCTTTCCCGCAAGGCTGTAGTCGAACAGGTGGCTGATAATGCTTGTGAACGCGGACATCGTCTTTCCAGAGCCTGTCGGTGCGGCTATCAGCAAGCTCTTCCTGTCCCGTATTAGCTTGAAGGAGAACTTCTGTGGAGGGGTCAGTTCCTTGAAGTTGCGCGTAAACCATTCCCTCACGTAGGGATTCATCGTACCGAGGCTATCCTCGTCCTTGAATGGCTTATCGAGATGCTCTATCATACGCGCACCTTGCGTGAGGCGCTGCTATAGAATCAGTCGCAGCGCTAGACCAATATGTTTCAAATCATAAAAACCTGCGCAAAGAATAAGTAGAATGAGATGCATGCCTGCAAGCAGGCATGCCAGCTACTTGTATATGGAATCATACTGCGTGTTGTTGTCGTCGACTATGTGTATGCACTCGCCTTCGCACTCTATCAGGCATGCCTGGCAGAGTATGCACGCCTCGCCATTGACGGCAACGCTCTTCTCCTTGAAGTGGTTGTGGCCATCCTGGACATCCTTCCACTTTGCATAGACGCTTGGGTCTTCCTGGCCTTTCCACTGCTGCTCAGCTGGAGCGACGTCGCTGTTGACGTCCGGCGCGTTCGAATCCTTCATCTCGAAAACAGCCACAGGGCACACGTCATGGCAGTGTGCACATCCAGTACACTTCGGCTTATCTACCCATACCTTCATCACAAACGCCTTTCTTTACAGTTACGTCTATCGAGACTTAGCTATATATTTATTGCCGTGCGCCGCAGGAACACATTTACAAAAGCAAGCGCGGCACATGGCGGTTTCCGGTTATCCTTTCAGCCGAACAGCCCGGCAAGCCCTCCAGCGGCCTGCTCCTCGCTAGCTTTCTCCTCTGATGCAGATTTCTTCTCTTCCTTCTTCGCTCCAGCAGCAGGGGCGGCTCCAGCGGCAGCCGCTGCCGGTGCCGCGGCCTGAAGAACGCTTGCGTTCTTTATCGTTTCCTCGATGTTGACGCCCTTGAGCGCCTCTGCGACGGCCTTTGCCCTCGCCTCGTCAGGCGACATGCCGGCAGCCTTGACGACTTCCATCAAGCTGTTCGCGCTTATCTCCTTCTTCGCGGCATCCAAAAGCAATGCAGCATATACGTATTCCATACATTTCACCTTTTATCATGATTGTTATTCATTCGACAGTTTCATTACCAGCCGATTACACTCTGTGATTTATTCTTTTACTATGCCATTTATCTGCGAAGCCTGAAGCCCTGCCTTTGCGAGCAGCTTCTCTATTATGCCGGGCTCGTATATGGCTCTTTCGACACCAAGAGTGATGGCATTCGCATACCCCTTTGATATCATAGGCTTTATAGTGTACCTGTTTACTATGCCTGCGCCGGAGCTGAGCGAGACCGCCCTAGTGAACGCTGCCGATATGTCATTTGCGACGCTCTGCGAATTGATTGATAGCACTTCCTGCGTGAACAGCATCTTGCCCGAAATCACAACCTTCGGTGCGATCGTTGCAGTGAACGGCCTGAAATCCAACAGCCTGAGTGCCTTCGCGACAGAAGGCGATATAATCTGCCCTTTCTCTACGAGAGTCTTGTCCTTGGCTATGACAACCTTGCCCTTATCTATCTTTACATCTATGCCGGCCGCCTTCAGATCTGTAACGCCCTGACCTGGTGGTATCGCAGTCTCTCCTGCGTCGATGCTTATGGAGGACGGTGCGACCTGCTTCGGCTTCGCGGCGAGCTTAAGCTCGTTAGAGTGTAGCTTATTGTTTAGTTCGAATGGCGACAGGTTTGTAAATACAAGCGCTGATGTGTTAGTGATATTGCCTGCAAGATCCTTGCCCATGTCTATCGATTCCAGGGCGCGCAGGATCAGGCTCTTCCTGCCGAGCATGAACTTTATCTCAGGCTTCAGCCTGTTCCTCGAGAGCTGCAGCAGCTTGTCAGGCACGCCGGTAAGCTGGACCACGCCCACTGTAGAGTAGGACTTGAGCGCGGACTTGGCCTCTTCGACAAACTTGATTTTTTGCTGCTTTGTTATTGCCATGCTTCACACCGTTCAGATCAGCCTCAGCGGCTTGCTCATGGTCATCTTTATGTACATTGATTTTATGTTCTGCTTGCCAACCTTCTTTGCGACAGTATTAAAGACTGCGTCTACGTTTGCCGCGATCTTGTCAACTGGCATGCTTTCCGTGCCTACGCTGCAGTGCGCAGTCGGAAGATTCTTACCCTTACTTCTTAGCGTTATAGTGCTAGATGCGGCACCTATGGCCGTGCTTATGTCCGATCCAATGAGCGGTTTAGGTATCCTGTTCCTTGGACCCAGGAACGAACCCAGAGAGCGCGCTATCTGCGGCATGAGACTGGGCTGTGCAAGAAGTGTGGAACCAAGCAGCTCATTGAGCGCAGATTTGTCGTTTGCCATTGACTGTATCTGTGCACCTGGTATAACCTTTGCACCAGCAGCAGCTGCCGCGTCCACTATCCTCTTCTCGTCTGCGAAGACTATGACGTTTAGGGCCTTGCCCCTGCCGTTCGGCAAATTCACGTCAAGGTTGAGCTTGTTCTCCTGCTTGCTGAAGTCTATGTTGGTGAAGTTTATCGCAAGGTCTACACTCTGAGTGAACTTTCTCTTGCCCTTGTTCTCCTCTATGAACGCGCTTAGCTTGTTCAGCATCTCGCTTTCCATTTACTATCCCTCCTGCGAACGCAGTGATTGCGGGAAAATAAGCAATCAATTCAGTGCTTTCTGTGTGCGTACTTACTTGTACATGTGTTGCTATAGTAGTTACCTCGCAAACGTTTATAAACGTTTCCTGAGGCGGACTTACTCGCACTTGGTGTAGCCGCAAGACTTGCAGATATAGCAGCCATTCTCGTTCACAAGCGTGTGCTCATGGCACTGCGGGCAGTCAGACAGCCCAGCCATATCCTGGGCGCCTCCTGACGGCATGGCATGCTGCACCTCATCGCTTGCGCCTGAATGAAGATCAGTCTCGGCGAGGGGCAGCTGCTGTCCAGGCTGCATGTTTGGCGTTGCAATCTGCGGCGCTCCGCGGGCCTGCATAGTCATTATCATCTCCAGGCCCTTGGCTATCGCGTCCGGTATGCTGTAGAGCTTGAGGCCATTGTTCCAGAAAACATTGTTAGACCTTATGCCCTTCAAGCTGTTGATCGCCTCCCTCACGTTCCCGCCCTGCTGCAAGTATTTGCTGAGCATGCGGCCTATAGCCTCGCAGTAGCTCTTGTCCTCCGTGCCTCCCTTTCCGAGATCCACGAATACCTCCCGCACCCTGCTCTCCTCATCAAAGTTGGCTGTGATGTACAGTGTGCCCTGCTGCACATTTAGCTTGACTGTAGAGCCGTATAGCAGCGGAGGCCTTGGCCAGTTGAACTGCAACGGCTTCTGCTGCTGAGCAGGCTGGGCCGCCTTCTCCTTTGCTTCATCCGTTATCAGCACGCCCTCCCTTGAGCCTTCCCTGTAGACTGTTATGCCCTTGCATCCGGTCTTCCATGCCTGCATGTATATCTTTCCCACAGTCTCTACGGTCGCGTCGCTCGGCAGGTTGACGGTGGACGATATCGCCGAGTCGACATGCCTCTGTATAACTCCCTGCATCTTCACCCTGAACTCAGGATTTATCTGATGAGAGGGTATGAAGAAGTCTGGAAGGTCTTTCTCGTCAGATATGCCGGTTGAAGCCATGTAGTCCACTACTAACGGATGATACACCTTGAAGTTCTCCTTGCTCAGCGATTCAGATCTGCGCGTGTAGCTGAACGCAAAGACCGGCTCTATGCCGCTAGACGTTCCAGCCAGTACGGAGCCGCTGCCGACTGGAGGTATTGTCAATATCGCGACATTCCTGAGGCCGTTCTTCGAGATTTTGTCGCGTATGTCCGCATCGAGGTTCATTACGAACTGCATCTTCAGGTGTTTGTCCTTGTCGAACATCTTGAATGTGCCCTTCTCTTTCGCGATTTCTGTACTTTCGTCGTATGCAACCCTCTTTATGCGGTTGAATAGGTTGTCCACGAATGCCAGTGCCTTGTCGCTGTCGTACTTTATCTTCAGTTTTATCAGCATGTCGGCAAGTCCTGTGACCCCCAATCCTATCCTGCGGCTATTCTCGGCGGCCTCGCGCTGTTCCTTGAGCGGGTGCTTGTCCATATTGTACTCTATGACGTTGTCCAGGAACCTTACGCCGTACCTTACTGTGCGGTCTAGCTCCTCCCAGTTGAGGTCTGCGCTGTCCTGGAAAGGCTTCGTGACAAAATAGGATAGATTTATGTTGCCAAGGTCGCATGCGCCGTACGCTTGAAGGGGCTGCTCTGAGCAGGGGTTGGTTGAGAGTATGTTCATGCCATTGTACTCGCTTGGCGACATCCTCTTCATCGTGTCCCAGAATACCAATCCTGGTTCGGCCCAGTCCCTTGCGGATTTTATGAGTTCGTTCCAAAGGTCCCTTGCGCGTATCTTCCTCTCTATTCTGCTCACATTGCCATCAGGCAGAGGCTTAGCCGGATTCTCAAACTTAAGGGTGAACTCTGAATCGGATTCGACAGCCTTCATGAATTCATCAGTTATCTTCACGCTGATGTTGGCGTACCTTACGCTCTTCGTATCCCTCTTTACCTTGACAAAATCAAATATGTCAGGATGGCTGACATCTAATGTTATCATAAGTGCACCGCGGCGGCCATGCTGGCCTATCACGTGCGTTGTCTCGCTCATCAAGTTCATGAACGAAACCGAACCGGAGGATACCATTGCCGAATTGTTCACAGGTGCATTCTTTGGCCTAAGTACTGATATGTCGCCCCCAACTCCACCGCCGAAGCTGTACGTTCTTGCAGCCTCTTTGCACCAATCGAATATTGATTCTATGTTATCCTCTTTCATTGGTATGACATAGCAGTTGAGCAGCGTGACCCTCCTTCCTGAGCCGGCGCCAAACAGTATCCTGCCGCCCGGAACGAACCTGAAATCCTTCATGAGCCAGTAGAACTTTTCCTCCCACTCGCTCTTGGCAGCATCAGTAGCTTCAACAGCTGCTATTTCCCTAGCTACCCTCTTCCACATTTCAACAGGTGTCTTCTCCAGTGCAGGACCGTCGAGATTCTCGCCATGGAAAGCGTACTTCTCATAGAACACCCTCGCCCTTATCTCATCTCCATGGAAGAAGTCGAGCGTCTCTTTAGGCAAGTCCTCAGCGTTAGCCTCCACCTTCCCAAACTTGTTCTCCGTCTTTTCCTGTTCCCTTTCCTCGGATTCGACCATGATTCCACCTAAGCGCAATGCATTTCGATTGTTTTCATTCTATTTTATTTTTCATATGTTTATCTCTGCACCAATTTCCAACCATTTCCTAGTTCTGGCTCATTTGCTGAATCTCTTTATCATGTCCATAAATTCGCTGGGCTTCTCGACTTCCTTGTATATGCTCGAGAACCTGATGTATGCTATGTTGTCTACCTTCAGCAGCTCCTTCATTACCAGGTTGCCTATCTCCCTAGAAGATATTTCCCTCCTGCCCTTGAACCTGATAGCGCGCTCCACCCTGTCGGCCATCTGATCCATCTGCTCCCGAGTCACAGGCCTCTTCTCGCAAGCCTTCATTATTCCAGTTAGTATCTTGTTCCTGTCAAACGGCTCGCGCGTATTATTCTTCTTTATTACAGTTATGCGCTCAAGCTCTGTACGCTCATATGTGGTGAACCTCTTCCCGCATTTGGAGCACTCCCTCCTGCGCCTTATGCTCCTCCCGTCATCCGCAAGCCGGGAGTCCGTTACGCTCGTTTCTATGTTGCCGCAGTATGGGCACATCATAGTATCACCGTTGGTAGCATACAGGCACCATTCCAACCAGCATACAACCTGTTGTAGCACTTTTTATAGCGCACACAACATTTGCGAAATTACATTTGTTACACTTCTTTAAAAAGCTTTTCTGGCGCATTCAAGATACGCAGCTAACATAAGGTATTCCGGTAAAATTATGTGTAGTAAAGTAAATAAAATATAATACAGTAAACATCGCTTTGTGCCGTATTTTCAATGAGATTTCCAATAAGTATTTGGAACCGGCTCATTCGCATGGAAACCTGGGCGCGAATTAGAACTGAAAAATAGTGCCGGCCTGCAGGATTAGATGAACGGCCTGACAGTTTCGCATCCTTCGCTGAACTCGCTCTTGAACAACTTCCATGCCTTCTTGTATGTTTCGTGCGCACTCTTATCTACGTTGTAGAAGAGCCAGGTTGAGAATGCATTGTCACTTATCCCTTTAGTCGCAACCTCCCTCACATCGTTGTTAGTTACGCGCTTCCACTTTTCCGATGCAGCTTCTTCATACTCTCGCCGTATTTCAGGGACATTCAGCCTGCTTGGATCAGTGATTATAGCATTGTATGTCTGCCATGACAGATTTGAAGAGAATGAGGCAATTATCACAGCCTTCGCAAGTATTATGTTGCCGTCTTCTACTGTGACACCCGACTCGCCGTCGTACTTGGCAGGAGATATGGCACTACTGTTCTTTACCGAGAGTTTGTGTATCTTGTTAGCCAACATATCGTAAGTTGTTAGATTGTACTTTATTGGCATGTATACACTCTAGAGATTTCCACCGAACCCTACAACTTATTAAATAATTATGTACAATAAGATATAAAAGTATTGATGGTGTGACACTTGAAAATTTTTGGACCTTTCGGGAAGAAGAATGTTTCTGAGGATCTTACAAAGAAGTCGCCATACAGGATAATGACGGAGTGGATGCCGTACAAGCTGTACTCTGGAAAGAAGAGCACGTCATCGCTTACCATAAAGCTGAAGAATATGACTGGTGAGGCGCTTCTAACATCAGTGGTTGCAGAAGTTCCGAAACAGCTTGGATTTGATGAGATAGGATTGACGAAGCAGAAAGAGGTTAGGCTTGGATATCTTGCACCTGAAGAGGAAAAGGAGGTGCGGATTGACGTTTATAATTCGTCCGGAGCTGACCCTGGCGATTACACAGTTTCGCTTACAGCAATCGCTCATTATAGGGACTATGGGCACATACTTAACGCGATAAGAAAGAGAGCAATGATAAGCGTAGTGTAGCATTACATACTTGGGCCTGGCTGCTGCGGCACCTGCGCCTTCTCGTTTACTATGGTGTGTATGCCGTCGACCATTTCTGCTAGCCTTGCACCTTTTTCAGTCAGCTTTATTGTCTTTATGCGGCCATGCCGCTCGCTAGATACTATGCCCTTCGATTCACAGAGTATAAGGAAATTGCACGCGTGCACGTATGTAGTCCCTGCGGCCTTTGCGAGAGAGGAGATGTTCCATTCCTGCGCATTGCTCTTCAGCGTAAGAATTATTGTGGCCTGCTTTTCCATAAGCAGTAACCTGTTGCCATTAGCCATGCGACCACATGCTACTTACTAATTATTGCGGAAAGGATTTATGTTGTACTGTGCTTGAACCGTATAATGTGCTTCTGCTTCTAACAGGCATAGAATATTAAAGTGTTTCTATATTATATTTTATAGTTAGGTGTTTGGATGGTAAAGTTCATAATCGCGAAACAGCTGGTTGGAAAGAAAGTGATAACAGTCGACGGATTCGACCTTGGCAGACTGCTTGATGCAGAAGTGAGCGAGACTACAGGTAAGATAAACTTCCTACTCATAGAGCCCAACCCAGATTCTAGCATAGCAAGCAAGATAAAGCAGGACAGCGGCCAGATAAGGGTGCCTTACTCGGCAGTCGTGGCTGTCAACGACTTCATGATGATTGACAGGAAGCACATCTGATTCAATTGCACTGAAGTTTGAAGCGGACCCGCAGAGTGGTGATCACCACTCTGATTTTTGCCTTACAGTTAGCTATTTATTGCTTGATTGCCTAATAGGAATTAGGAGTTCCTAGCGGTGAGCAGTTGATAATAATATCAGGCGGAGACGAGGCAGGGCGCGGGGCGATACTGGGCCCTCTTGTCGTAAGCGTTGTTTCTATAAACAAGAGCCTGGAGCATAAGCTCACTGAGGCAGGCGTGCGTGATTCTAAGATGTTGTCTAGGAAGCGCCGCGAGATTGCGTACAAGGCGATAAAGGGGCTGGCCAGCGACATAAGGGTCGAGAAAATATACCCTGAAGAGATCAACAATGCGATGAAGAACAACATATCGCTGAACGAGTTGGAGGCGGTCCACTTCGCCAGGCTATTGGACAAGGTGGAAGAGGTTAATACCGTGTACCTCGACTCGCCAGATGTTATAGCTGAGAAGTTCGGCCTGCGTGTTAGCAATATCTGCAGCAAGCAGACCAAAGTGGTAGGCGTGAAGGGCAAAACTGAGAAAGGGGTGCGCTACACCAAGATACTTGCGCGCCACAAGGCTGATTCTATATACCCTGTTGTTTCTGCAGCAAGTATAATAGCCAAAGTCACGCGGGACCGCGAAATAGATGCGCTGAGCAGGAAGCTCGGAATAGACATAGGCTCGGGCTACCCGTCAGACTACAAGACTATCGACGCAATAAGGGACAACATGAAGAGCGGCGCCTTGGACATGCATCTGAGGCACCACTGGAAGACAATGGAAAACATACGCCAGACAAGACTGTTTAACTTCGACGGATTCAAAGAGTTTTAGCCATACCTTCACAACTCAATCCTTATTATATCTGCGATTACCATTCATGCGTATGCGGATCTGTGGCGCAACTTGGACAGCGCGTCTGGCTTCGGACCAGAAGGTTGCGGGTTCAAAATGATGCGAGTCGCAATAATTCGCTTATGAAAATCCCGCCAGATCCGCTTACCTTTCATAGGCCGAAGTATATCATGAGGCTCTGCCGCTGAACATTCATGGTGCAGCACATGCTGAATGCAATGCTGTAAGAGTTTCATGATGCTGCTGGCTACTGCTACTTGGTAAGTATCTCGCATGCATCCTTTGTCACAAGCAGCTCCTTTTCCGACTGGGAGACTATGCCTCCAGCAGCCTCGACAAGCATCGGATACGACTCTATCGCGCCAGCTACAAGTAGCTCGCGAATCGCTGCGTAGAGACCGAACTTAGACGGTATTACGTTGGAAAGCCATCTAACCGCGAAAGGCTCGCTCGGGTATTTGGTCGCGATTTCAGCCAGCACGCTCCTCGCGTTCTGCGACCTCACAGGCATCGCTTCGATGAACCCGTATATTTCGAACGTGTCGCTGTCGTTCACCACGCCCTTGCCATTCGAGGTCGTGGCGAAAGGCTCTATAGCTATAACTTGCCCTTCCTGGAGCGTAGTGGTATCACCGTTGTCGAAGTTAGGTATGAATATTTCTGCATGCAGGTCATGCTTGCCAACCCCGTGCCCGCCGAGATTCCTTATTGGTTTGAACCCGTGAGACCCTATTACTTCAGCTATTGCACGTCCTATCTCCCTCACTTCCGCTCCAGCCCTAACCTTGCTGATAGCTGCTTCAAGCGCGAGATCGGTGGATTCCACGAGCTTACCGTACTCTCCAGAGAGATCGATAGTGAAAGCGCAGTCGCCGAGCATGCCGTCCTTTGCTGCACCAAAGTCGACCTTGACTACGTCTTGCTCGGAGAACTCCTTCGTATCTCCAAGCGTTGGCGTATAGTGCGCTGCTTCGCTATTGATTGAAAGGTTAAGCGGGAATGCGCATCCGTAGCCCTGCTCCCTGAGATAGCCTTCAAGCTTCTCCGCAACATCTATCAGCTTCGCGCCAGGCTTCACAAGGCTTCTAGCCATGTTCAGCGCCTTGTATGAGATGCTTCCGACATCCTTTATACCATTGATTGCTGCATCATCCATAATTCACACCTAATTTTACAGTTTCTTCTGCGAGCCCTTCCCCTTCAGCTGCCCTTCATCATAGTTGAGCTCTTTAAGTATTCTCATGACCGCAGGGAGCACCTGCTTGTTTATGTAGTACTGTGGATCATAGTCCTTTGCCATTTCAAGTAGCATGGCCTTGTCAGACACCGACGAGCCGCTCTTGGTTATAACGTAGCTTATTACGGCGCTCTCTACTTCTTCCTTGTCCTTCACGCCGGCTTGCACGGCTTTCTTTGCGGCCGAGAGCTCTGGAGACTGCACGTCGTAGCTGTCTATCTTCTTCCTGAGCTGCGTGTTTATGGCGAGGTCTTCCAGGGGCACCTTGCCGCCTTCAAGTTCGGCTATGACGTCTTTCACTATCTGCGCAGCCTTCTCTGCACTGCCCTCTTTCAGTATGGTCTCAAGAACCTTCCTCTGCGTGTCCCTCGCCACCTTCGACCAGTCGCGCCTCACAAGTTCAAATCCCCTTATCTTTATCCTGCCGGATTCTGATATCATCGCGTACTTCTTTTTCGCGCCAGCGACATCACCTTCCTTTTCCACTTTCTTGCCTACGAACACACCCCTTGTATAGAAATCTTCCAGCTCAAGCTCCATGTTGCCAGGCAGGGTCTTGTTGTAATCCTTAACGAACCCGATCGCCTCTTCCTTGGTCTTATCACCAAGAAGCAGGACCACTGAATCAGTATCACCGTATATAACTTTGAAACCATGGTCCTCAGACTCCTTTATCGTCTCTTTTATGTACTGCCTCCCGTATGCTGTGACAGCGGCTGCACAATCCCTCGAATACCACCTCGACCGAGCATAACCCAAGTAACCGTAGAACGAGTTGGAAGTTATCTTAAGCGCCTGGGACCTTGAACCCAGGAATATGTTGTCTGGATCCTTCTTGTACAACTTCTTGACTTCCAGCCTCTGGTCGACTAGGAGCTTTATAGTCGATGGGACCACGCTCTTTCTCTCTTTTGAGAACTTGACGCCGTTAGGCGCCTCGTAGTAATCCTTGCAGTCGGTGCAGATTGACGATGGATCGATGTTGTGCGAGATTATTATTGATGGATACAGCCCCCTGAAGTCGAATATGGCAAGCCTCGAATATATGCCAGGTTCAGGAGTCTTGACAAATGCACCCTCAATCGGATTCGCAAGCCTGTTCCTTATCTCTGTCTCGTTCGGCTTGTTTGGTATTATCTCGCCAAACTTCCTGGAATAGAGCATGAGCAGGAATTCTACTAGCTGCCCAGTCGTCGATACGCAGACGTCGCTCAGCATGTCTCCTGTCACCCTTGCAAGCTCTATCATTATCGGCACGAAGGTCTTGTACACGGTCTCCAAGGACTCTGCATCACCAAGGTTGTACTTGGCCAGCTTTCCGACATCGCTTTCGCTGCCGTCCCAAAGATCTATCATGTCCTCGTACTGCACTATGACCTTGTCGCTCTTGCCATTGCTTATCGCTTTGTATACATCTTTCAGCGTGTACCTGTTCAGTTTGAGTATGCTCTCGGCTGCGCCCACTATTGATATGAATTTGACCACTGTGTACATGTCCACATGCACTCTTCCGGCAATCTTGACCCTGTCGACCATGCCGTGTTTCTCTATCTTCGTGATTCCTTCCCTGAACCTGTTTAGCGTAAAGTCTATCCCAAGGTGCTTCGATCTATCTATCAGATATTTTACATCAAAGTTTGCCGAGTTATAGCCAGTGATTATGTCTATGTCAAGCTCATCCACCAGCTGCATAAACCTGTTTATCATGGCGCGTTCGTCGGCCACCTGCTCAACAAAATTCTGGTCGGTCTTCCTGAACGTTATGACTCCGCTCTTCTGACCCTTCGCCCCAGTGTACGTGTACCCTATCATTATTATCGGGTCCTTTTCAGGCCTTGGTACAATGAGCGGATTGTACACTTCTATGTCAAAGTACATCACGTTGAGGTTGGGATCATTGAACTCCTTCTTCCTCTGCTCTGTTGAAAGCAGCTCCATCTTGCGGTCGCTCTGGACTAAAATGCGGAATTTCTGGTTTATGAAAGAGCCGAGGTCATTATCTATTACATATCTCTTCGCGAAAGGTATGTCGTGCTCATATGCTTGCCCGTACTTGGACATGAACGCACTCATCTTAGGCACCACGGTCGGATTAGGTGCGATTACCTTGAAGAAAGTCATGCTCTTGCCAAGCAGGCTCCTCTCTTCAGCTACGATCTGCTGCGGCTTTACCAGCTCGTCGCCGTCACGGTATGATGCGGATTCTACGTCGTGTTGCGAAACACCCTCCTTCGGCAAGAGATAGAAATATGGTTTGAAGCTGTGATCGTATACCTCGTATGTACTCCCATCTATGCTTTTGATTGTCAACCTTATGACTCCGGCGCCATTCTCGTATATGTAGTCCGTGTCTAGCACAAACCCCTCTACCTCTATTTCCTTGCTTCCTTCTGTAGGGGATTCGGCCACGTCTGACGGCGTGCTCTTAACTCTGCCAGAACTAGCCATGAGTATCTATTATGAAGGAATAATTAAAATGGTGCAAGGTGGCCGAGGTGCGCCCGGCCAGTGCACAGCCAATTGCCTTACTTCTGATCCTGTACCTTGACGGCACTCATTATTATCGGCGGTATGAATCCGATAGAGTAAGCGACGAGTGTGCCTGTCGCACTGCACCTGAAATTCAGTACATTTATTATCTCCTCTGCCATTGTCGATGGGAGGCTCCTCTTGTCATTCCATTTCTTGATTGCCTCGTCAACCGCCTTCTTCTCGTCTTGTAGCTCGACTATGCCGGATAGCTTTATGCTTCCTATGCTTTTCTTGTCTGCATCGCTGCTGTTGAAGTATTCAGCTACAAACGAATAATTTACCTTCAGCTTGTTGCCGTCGGCCTTGGCGTCCTCCAGATTGATGTTTATGGCCGGGGGCATCTGCTTGGAGAGCAGGTCCATAGAGCTTACGTTACCCTCCACCTTTGACATGCTTAATCCTGTTATCATTTTATCACAGTATTTGTAAAGAGATTATTTGGTAAATATATTTAACACTATCTAAAAGGCAGAAGCAGCCTGCACAAAAAGTTATATATACGTGCTATGGGCATCTTAATCATAGTCTTTAAAGGTGGGTTTTTGCACAAACGCGCAGCATTTCTTGCAGCAGTCGCATCAGTGCTTGTCATGCTTGCGTACGCGCCTGCACTCAGCAGTGCATCGTATACGATAGAAGGGGTAAATGTAACAGTAGTGTTCAACAGCACGACAAATGCGCACGTGAACGAGATATTCCAGGTGTTCGTGAGCAACACATCAATGAATCAGTACTCTACTGCGAGGGTTGCATTCAATCTCACTCTGAGCAAGTGGCAGCAGCTCGTAGGATCAGGACTTGTGCCTCACATAATAAATCAGAGAAGCGGCATCTACAACTTCAGGCTGCTCCCGGGGCCGGTAAGGAATGTGTATGATGGGGGTATTGCATACATAGAGATGAGCTACGACGTCCATGGGGTAGCGAGCGTAAAGCAGACATCGCCGCGCGAGTTCACATATACTTTCAACGACAGCGTATTCAACTTTGAACATGCCGCAAGTGGAGAGGTGCTAGGCACGAACATGACGCTCAATATAGATATACCAAAAGGCGCGGTTATAACCTCTGCATATCCTGTTCCCGATTATCCAGCGGCTGCTTTCACGAGCGACTACACCAATGTAACCGAGCTGTCGTGGTTCAAGGGCGAACCGCTCTCCAACTTTGCCCTTGTATTCAACCAGCAGCAGAGCCTTGAGGATGAGGTAATCTCATTCTTCAATGGTGTGTACAACGCGCTGGGCGTATTCGTATACGTGATAATAATAGCATTAATAGTTCTTATCGCCGCCTATGCCTATTACAGGACTAACAGCTGAGGTGCTTGCTTTGGATGAAATGCTTTTTAGGGTTCTAGAAGCAATAGCAGGCACCCCTGGACTAGACATAGATGGCCTTGCGAAGTCTTCCCACATTGACCGTGGAACGCTAATATCTTCTGTTAAGGTGCTGAAAGAAGAGAAATATGTGCACTTCACAGCCGAAACGGAGTATGATGTGACACCGACAAAGGAGGGACTGTCATACAGCAAGTGGTTCCCGGAAGAGGAACTGCTCGAAACATTGCATAAGAGCGGTGGCGAGATCCCGCTTTCGGAAATAAAGAGCCAGATAGGGCTTATCTGGGCAAAGAAGAATGGATGGGTGGAGATAAGCAGCGGCAAGGTGAAGAGTGTAGGAAGTGCCGCAAATAAGAAGTATATTCAGAGGGAGGTGCTTGACGATCTACTTTCCAAAAATAAGAGCAGGGTAGCCGATGCGGTCAAAACCCATAGTGATGTAGTCAAGGTCCTTGAGAGCAGGAAGCTTGTAGTAGTGGGCAGCACAGAGGTGATAAGCAGCATACAAATAACCGAGAAGGGGAAGGATGCCATCTCTGGCGGGCACCACAAAAAAGGAGAGATAGCAGAGCTCAGCAGGGAGATAATATCAAGGCGCGAGTGGGTAGGCAGAGGATTCAGGAAGTATGATATTAATGCAGTAGTAGAAGGTGTCTATCCCGCGAGGAGGCATCCTGTAACTGAATTCATAGACATAGTCAGGGAGACTTGGCTCAGAATGGGGTTCGTGGAGATAGAAGGGCCGATGGTAGAGTCCGCATTCTGGAACTTCGATGCACTTTTCGTGCCGCAAGACCACCCTGCCAGAGACAAGCAGGATACTTTCTTCCTGAAGAACCCATCATCGATTGAGATAGACGACGTTGAACTGAAAGCTAGTATAAGAAGCATGCACAAGAAGGGCTGGGAGATGCCATGGAAGGAAGGATTGGCGACGCAGGCGCTCCTAAGGACGCACTCCACTGCTGCGACCATAAGGCATGTTAGGAAGATTGCATCATCGCTCAAAAAGGGAGAGACTGCGCGGCTCTTCTCCATAGGAAGAACATTCAGGAACGAGAGCATAGATTACAAGCATCTGGCAGAGTTCTACCAGATAGATGGTATGATAATAGGGGACAACTTGGGCCTCTCGAACCTGATACACACTCTATCAGAATTCTATTCGAGGCTGGGTCTCGTGATGGGCAAGGATATTCATATAAGACCGTCATATTTCCCGTTTGTGGAGCCAGGCATGGAACTGTATTACACGCCGGGCGATGGCAGCAGCGTGGAGCTGCTCGGGAGCGGAGTCATAAGAGAAGAGATAGCTAAGGCTATGGGCACCAAGAAGAGCATACTCGCATGGGGTGGCGGCATAGACAGGCTGCTCCTGAAGAGCCTCAAGGTGGACTCGATAGTCGAGCTTTACAAGAACAATATCGGATGGCTGAGGAACAGGCGCGAGATAGAGGTGTAAGCATGGCGACGATAGTGTATGGTGTGAAGGATCTGGAACGCGATCTTGGGAGCGTGAAGGAGATCGAAGAGCACGTGCAAGACCTTGGAATGGAGATTGAAGTGCCTGGCAACGATGAGATCACGTTTGACATAAGCCCGAACAGGCCGGACTTGCTTGACTACACAGGGTTCGTAAGAGCATATAGGTATCTGCTCGGCAAGAGCGCGCCAGATTTGGGCAAGTACATAGCACATGACGGAGCAGCGCCGTCAGTTACTGTAACACGCTCGGTGAAAGGAGTCAGGCCATTCATCGCAGCGATGGTTGTGAAGAATGTGAATCTGGGAGGAGGCAGGCTGAAATACTTGATCAATTTCACAGAGAAATTCAGTACCACATATGGCAGGAAGAGAAGGAAGATAGCCATGGGGCTACACGACCTAGAGGCGGTGCGCGGCGACCTCGTGTATGATGCATCTGCAGATGGCAGGTTCATGCCGCTTGGATCAAACGACGAAATGACATTCGACGAGATAGTTGAAAGGCATAGCAAGGGCCTTGAATACGGCTACACGGTTGTAAAGAAAGGTGGAAAGGCACTCTACCCCTACCTAAAGGACTCTGAAAAGATTCTTTCAATGATACCAATCATAAACTCAAAGGCGACAGCCGTAAGGGAGAGTACAACAAGCCTTTTCGTGGACATAACAGGAATAGACAAGAAGGCCGTGGAAAGGGCGCTCGACATACTTGCATGCTCTTTCATAGACAGCGGCTGTGAGATATACAAGTGCAGAATAAGCTATGGCAACGGCACCGAGCACACGCCGCATCTCGGTTCGAGGCGCATAGCGGTCAGCCCAGCGAAAGCCAGCAGCAGAATAGGAGTTGCTATGAAAGTTAAAGATATGCCCGCTTATGCTGCAAAGGCCGGCTATGAGGCTTCGATTGAGGGCAATAAACTAGTGGTGAGGGTGCCACCGTACAGGCTGGATGTGATAAACGACCAGGATGTGATAGAGGACATCGCAATAGGCTACGGCTACAGCAACATCGCGCCAAGCCAAATCTTTGGGATGGATTCGGTTGGCGTACCGCATAAGAACTCAGAGACGCGCATAGCGCTGGAGGAGCTGATGATAGGACTCGGCTATAACGAGGCGCTGAACATGCACCTCACTAACGAGGATATTAATTTTTCAAAGATGGAAATAGAACACCATAGCGGGACTGCGGTCGAGGTATTGGAATCTAAGACAGAGGCAATAACAATGTTGAGGACAAGCCTGCTTCCGCAGCTGTTGCAGAACCTTAGCGAATCAACATCAGAGAGGATGCCGCAGAAGCTCTTCGAGGTCGGCAGCAGCTTCATGGTTGAGGGTGGTAAGGTGATCGAGGACATAACGATAGCCTTCCTTAGCGAACATTCAAAAGCGAACCTGGCCGAGGCAAGGACAGTTGTCAATTATATACTTGGCAAACTTGGAATGAAAGCTGATTTGGGCGAGGGCGCCGACTCATCAATGATAGGAGGAAGGACTGGCATCGTAACGGTAAATGGCATTCGCCGAGGCGCCTTCGGTGAGCTGCATCCGAAGGTTTTGTCGAATTTTGGCATAGAGGAGCCAGTAGTTGGCGGAGAGATCGTCATAAGCCATGACGTAAGGAGATGACTAGGCCATACACAGTTTCATGCAGTTAGGGCCTTGAGAACCTTCGGGTCGCGTATGCTGCTCGCATGTATATCTGCCTCTGAGCCCATAAGGTTCTTTCCATTTCTGTCTGGCACGGCTATCGCCTTAAGGCCCTCAGCCTTTGCAGCAGATATCATATCAGCATTGGAGCTGATGACGAAAACGCCTGCCTTGTCGTAGCCGCCATACTTAGACTTTATGGACCCGAGCGCCGCAGCAAGAAGGTCACTGTATGTCCTTCCTGCTGAGCCATATATACCAAGCCTGAAGTATTTGAGTATGCCTGCACGGTCCATGTTCAACGTAGCTATTCTCTCTAGCTCGCCAGTGACTGCGCACAGCTCTATGCCCTTGTCCTGCATAGCCCGCAGCACCTCCTCCGCTCCATCAGCCATTATGGACTTGGTCTTAGCGATATGGGCCATACCGTCATAGTTGTTGTAGGAGTACTGAAGCTCCTCGAGGAAAGGCGTCATCTTCTCCTTTATCATGCTGTCCTGCACTCCATTCTCTTTCAGAATTGACTCAGCAGCCATTTGGGCAGTCATACCCTCGTATTTGTTTAAGTCAATCTCATCCAACTGGAGCCCGAATATGTTCCTTATAGCCTCAGTATAGTAGGCGCTAGCTGCACCGCAGCTGAGCAGCGCCCCTTTCACGTCAAACAGTGCAAATCTCTTTTCCATCAAAACACCTTAGAATAGAAGCCCTTGAGCGCGACAAATGGCGCATTTCAAGAGAATAGGAATTTCACATACATAATATAAACCCGTCACACTCGCATAAATAGAAAAGGTTGAATAAAGGGACGCAGTCTGGTAGGATGGCGGCCGTTAGGGCCGCGTCCCTGTTATCATTTATGTGCAGAATATATTTAAGTTTTTCTCTGGATCAACTTGCTGATTTACCTTAGTTTACTTCCGAAGCAGCTAAGCTTTTAGGGGCAAGATAGGCTAAAGAATAAAAAGGAGAAGTTAAGAAAACACAACCATTAAATACTTTAATCGATTGTATCCTGATATCTTATACGCGGTTATACGCGGCATTAACTCCGGCAAAATAAGGAATTGGTATGAAAAATATTGAAGAGATCTCTAGTTTACCAGTTAAAGGGAAAAATACGCTTTATTACTATCCTAAATTAAATTTATTGACATTTAAGAAACGGACGTCAGCCTTTTTAAAAGAGTCTAGAGAGTTTAATAGCACGCTGTGGCTACTATATTTAGGGTTCAGAAAGCTTAAGGCCCTGTCAGAAAGCAGAATGCCGCCAAAAACCCTGCTCGTTGAGCCATGGCGGACATGCAACCTTTCTTGCACCTACTGTTATGCTCACGTCAAATCTGAATTTAGTGGAAAACTTGATTTATCCTTTTTATCTAACATAATTAAAAAGTACAATTTCAGTAGTATTCTTATATTTGGAGGCGAACCTCTGATAGACAAAGAGTTTATTAATTCTATACTTAAATTTGAACCCGAAATTCCAGTTTCTATCTCAACTAATGGAATATTAATGGATAAAAAATTTATTTCCGATATTGTAAACTATCCTAATGTAAATGTTCATGTTAGCCTCGAGCCACAAGAATGGGGTGCAAGAGTAGATAAGGCAGGGCATAGACAGCTTGACATACTGCATAAAAAAATTAAAGGATTTGAACTTCCTAAATTCTCTTTTCGTGTAGTTATTCCAGCAAAATCTTCATACCTGCCTATTA